>JANLQO010000459.1:0-16021 GCA_031367855.1 Planctomycetia bacterium
CGCCTTCCGGCTGATAAAACCAAACCGCTGTAACAATTACTACCTGTTCAATCTCCTTAGCGGGACGCTCTCTAACGCCTTCCGGCTGACATAGTCTAACCACCGCAAAGAGCAAATCCAATTCAATCTCCTAAGCGGGACGCTCGCTAACGCGTTCCGGCAGATTACGATTAACAACTTAGCGCATGAATCGTTGCCGCGCAAGCTAATCCGCTGCAAAGTGATCGCGAAGTTTGTTTGATTCAGTAATTTGCAAAAGTACCGTGCCAAAACGCTAGCCCAAGTGTCAAAAATAGTAGCACGCACCAAATGAAGCAGGTTATCGTGTTGATTTGCCCTTTTTCGCGCTTTTCATAGTTTTCCCATCCCATTCCGAGTTTATCCGCTTGCTCTTTCAAGTATTCGCCAATAATCGTGACATGCCTATACAGTGACCAACTGCGAGCCGCGCCGAGCAAGGCAATCAAAAAGGGAATTCCCCAAGCCAGATCGAAATAGAGTTTGTCAAAGGCTTGGCTATGAGTTGCAAGCCACGCCCATGTTGCAGCGATTCCGCCAATTGCATAAGTTTCGGTGGCGGCAATTTGCTTTAGAAACTCTTCAATCTCCCTTCGCAAAGCCTTATACTCTTCCAGCGGCGCCGCGTTCGAATCGCGTTTTTGATCGTTGTTGCACATGAAAATACTCCGAGAAGCAGACTTTTTCAGGATAGATTCTTGAAGGCGCTTGCAAACCCATGGGGTTCATTATGATTCAATCTATCGATGGGAAAAGGTCCGCCAGGGTATCGGTGCAAACGAGTTTGAACTTGCCTCGCTTGCTGATCTCGCTCAACTCTTCTCGGAGCCAATAGCAATGTCCGAATCCAGCGATCATCGGCAAAAGTGGTTTGGCGTTATCACGCTGATTGTATGTATTGGAATCCTATGGGGGCTGCTCATGCCAGCTATTGACCACCCTGGCCCCGCCCGCAGGACTCAATGCCTAAACAACATCAAGAACCTCGCGCTCGCTACGATCAACTTCGAAGGAACCAAGAAACAGTACCCCGGCTACCAAGCTAGTTTTGGAAAGCGAGAAGATGGCTCGGCGAAAATTGGATCCTGGGTTGTCTCGCTATTGCCCATGCTGGAACAACAGGCTCTGCGCGATCACTGGGATGATCCGACCACCCACGACGCTTGGCTGGCTGCCGTCCGCGACCAAGACAAAGAATCGCTGGCTGCGTTTTATCCCACTATCAACCTCTTCAGTTGTCCTTCGGACGTTTCACGCCAAGCGGAGTTTGCCGGGATGAGTTACGCAGCGAATGCTGGGTTTCAATTGTTGCCGAACGATCCGGCGCTTGGGTTGAAGTTGTACGCGACAGTGGAGGACGCATCCAAACGGTCGGCGATCTCGCAGCGTGCCGCCAACGGTCTGTTTGCTAACCGCTTGGGACCAGAGGTGATCGATCCGCAAACGGGGATGCCAGCCAAAGTTTTCGGCTATAGTGAGAAACGCATTTCAAACGACCATGTCCGCGACGGAACTTCGCAAACCCTAATGTTTGCAGAGCACTGCAACGATCTGAATTGGAGAAACTATTCCATCTCTGACGATTCATCACGCTGCCAGCTGGGTGTCGTTTGGCTGTATGCAGGCAAATCGGCTAGCGCAGATCGTCCCCAGCCCTTGGCGTTAACCGATGACATGAGAATCAACCACCATAAACTCCTACCCGGTAGCGGACCACGGCGGGCGCGACCTTCCGGTATGCACCAGGGCATCGTCATCGCAGCTTTCGCCGATGGTTCAACCAAACAGATCGACGAAGGGATAGACTACCAAGTTTACCAATCACTGATGGCACCGCAGGATGCAACCAGCGACATACCGAATCTGAACTATGAATTGCGCGAGGAGGACTACCTGAATTAGGCGGTTGTCTAAAGGTTTTGCCTGCAAAATTTCCGATTGCAAAAGCCAAAATGCGTTGTGATACCGGAAATTCGGGAGACGGGGAAGCTTACGCCACTGGACCACTAGAACAATTGATCGCCGATGTGCTGGCCGAGTTGGCGGTAGCTTTCGAATTGCGGCTCGTCAAAGTCCTGATCGAGTGTCGTTTGATTGGGGAAGTCGGGGTGTGTGGCGCGATAGTTCAGAAGATCTGCTGGTTCGTCGCCATCCATGGAAAGGCGAATGTAGAGCAGCCAAGATTGATTCCGGCTAGTCCAGCCGCCAGTCGCTGGAGTGCCTCGCCGCGGGAAACGAACCCGCAACAATGTGGCGTGGCAATTGGCGTTGGGAGTACCCTTGGTCGCTAACAGATCGTCGATTGAACCTAAGATCTTCGTCGCGTTTGGCGGCACTCCGAGACTTGCAAGCGCTGGTCTTGGCAATTCCTCAAAACTGCAGCCAAAATCAATCCTGGCAATGCGAGTCAGTTCGCCTAGCCCAGTCCCTTGTTGCAAGCGATCGTGTCCGGCGTCGATGGCGATGATGTAAGGCATTCGCCGGCGCAACAATTCGTAAACGCCCGTGTTTTCAAAATGCCCGCCATCAGAGAGGTAAAAGTGCCGACGCCAAGGGCCACCAAAGCGCCCGCGAAGTTCTGAGACCAACAAAGACTGGACAGCCAAGCATCGATAGCAACACCTCCTCAACCATTCCATTTTGGTGCGTGCAATCGGCAGCTGAGCGCGCTCGCCGGCCCATAATCCCGAGTCCCACCAATAGCCTAATCGCAAGTTCGCCAAGGTCACTAATAGGGAGAAGGCCGCGCCTGAATAGCGTCCAGCTCCAGAGCTAATCGCTGCCCCAGAAATTGCCATCCATTGGCGAATCGAAAGCCGTTCCACGTAAACGGGGCGGCTATCTTTGGCTACAAATGGATGCACCTGAGGGCCATTGACGATCGGTGAAACCAGGATTCGCTGCTCTACCTTGCCGCCCCACAGCGAGTGCCAATCGCGCGAGATACTTATACCCGCTGGGCCAATCGCCATATTCTCACCTTGGCGATCGCGCAATCCTCGCTGCGATGCGACATCGACTGTTTCGTTTACTGTGACGTTGAACAGGTGAAGTGGTCCACCCACAACGTGGGGTTGATAGTTATCATGCGCGACGTCATCGCCTTCGACCACGGTCGTCACATCACTGCCTCGCGCTTGTCGCTGGCGGGCCGGATTGACAGCGCCAAGAAACACCCTCGCAAGTCTGGCGGCGTAGATTGCAAATGGCCCGCTGCGGTTGACGAACGGGAGGGCTTCGCGATGGCCCAAAATGAAACTGACTACGATTGCAAGAACTGTCGCCCCTACACCGACCCCATAGCTACCACCATTGCCGAAGGACGCGTGGGAAATAAACGCCACCATGGCTAGCGGTAGAACACTGCCTACCAATACCATGATCGTGTTCATCAAGTACGGTACGCGCGCCAACGTATTCAAAAAAGACTTGGGATGGTCCTCGCGCGTCGACAGGATTCCTGCAATCGCTCGCATAATCGGAGCGGCGGCTAGAAAAGGTGCTGAAAGTAAGCCCACTCGCGTTACGACATTGCTCCACGTCAGATCGTCTCGGATAAACAGCCCCGATAGCCTATAACCCAACACGTTGATGAATCCAAGAGTCATGATCACGACCAAGAATCGAGTGGCCCAAGCGAGTTTTTGCGTTAAGAGATTTCGCGATAGCAATAGCGCATACTGTGTATTCGGGTTCCTACTGCCAACTTGATGGCGAATCTCGTGCCACGTCAGCACCATCCAGCAAACCGTGGCGGCAAAGACGGCTAGAGGTAGAGCGGTTCCAATCGCTAGCGTGGCCGCGATGGCCAGCAGCAAATAACTGATCAGTACGGTTACAATTAAGCTTTCCCGCCGCTCTTGGGACACCAACCAGTAGGACATACCCAACGGCAAAAGCGCCACCCAAATCATGATCTCGGCTAGTATCCACCACGCGGCAGTAACCTCGGAGTTTATCGTCGTAGCGAGTGGTGCGAGCGTTTTAAGAACCGATCCTGGGCTTCTGTCGGTCGGCGTGAACCAGTGACTATAAGTGATTGCATTCATCGCACCGAATAAGCTAAGGAAGAGCATTCCCAGGACAAAATGCAGCGACATGAAATTGCGCCAGAAGGTCGCAAAGTTGAACAGTTCTTCGCCCGATCCTGTAGGTGCCAAGTAGTTGGATTGCTGTCGCAACCACCGCATCGGATGGGAGTGTGAATCTTGTAGAGTTGACGCAACGATGCGGTGGGCCGCAAACTTACCATTTGGCCCCGGCGTGAGCACACGACGCAATTGATCGAAATAGCGGCCGAGAAACGTGCCCGCGTAGCCGCCTCCCGAGACCGTGGACAAGAAATCGATGTGCTTCAGCCAATCTGCGCGTGCCAAGGATTGCAAAATTCCCAATGCAAAAGTAGCGCTGCGAATACCGCCGCCCGAAATTGCTAAACCCAAAGTGTTGGTAGGAAAGGTCGTATCCGAGGTTCCGATCGCCGATTTCGCTTCATCCATTTTCAACGAAGTAAACCAAGGACACCTATGCTTGGATGTTTCATCAGGTTCATCCACTTCGGCATGTGCTTTAGTGTTACTCATAGGCCTGCCGCCTTTCGTCGCTGGTTAATCAGCATGGCTTCTGCGGCTTCCAGCTCCGCTGGGAAACTGGTTCGATTAACGGTCTCCTCCAGTGACTTAATAACGGGAACATCGCCGGTTTGCGAGGCTTGGCCTGAAGCTCCGGTGGGATACTCTTCGCTCAATACATCGGCGGCTTTTTCTGCAATCATGTAGATGCTGGTTGCGATAAAGTAACCGGGTATTCGAGGAAAAACGCTAGCATCTACAATGCGCAGGCCGCTGATCCCATGCACTCGAAAACGGCTGTCAACAACAGCATTACCTTGGTCCGCGGGGCCCATACAGCAGGTCCCGCATGCATGATGTCCCCACGCGGTTTCACGTATCCAATCTTGAATGGCTTGCTCTGTTTTCAGACCCGGCAGTTCGACTCGGGAAATTGAGCCATCTTCCAAGCCCGGCTTGAGCATGTCTTGGATGAAGTTCACACCCTCTTCCATGGCAACGAGGTCAGCGTTGGCACCAGCGCTTGCGTCATCGGACCTTTCGAAGTTTCGAAAATTGATCTCTGGGCGGCGCGTTGCGTCCCTGGAACGCAAGCGGACATAGCCTGAACGATTGCGAGTCCGCGCCTTCAACAGTAACCAACTGACGGTTCGATGATCGCGTGATTCTTGATCCGGCTGGTCAGAGGTATTGGGAATCAGTTCGCTAGGGCTAGACCAGCCTGGTCTGTAGCCAGCGAATTTTCCGGCAAGGCCCATAATGAACAAGTCGGGGATCTCATCCTCTTGGCTCGATCGCTTGAAGATACCGATCAAGCCACCGTTGGATGAGTAAATCCCTGCGTTTACGATGCCTGGAACACTGCCGAAGTCCCGCCATTGCTTGAGCTGTTGATCGTGGTCGGCTGCGGGGCGATGTGAGCAAAGTCCCACGCCCGCCAGGGAGCCAAAGGGCTTGCTTAAAGTCGAAATTACCGGAACTTCATAGCGATCCTGGAGATTGCGTCCCACTCCTGGCAATGAATGGATTACCGGAATCCCGGGCGACTGATCGCTATCTAGAGGACCGGCAGGAGTTTCGTTGAGCACGGCGGGGTCGCCGATACCGGAAAGCATTAACAACTGGGGCGTGTTGAATGTGCCAGCGCACAGGATCACTTCGCGCTTGCAACGCACGGTTCTTTTGAATTGTTCATTTTCCGAATTCAGTTTCTCAGCGTTTGGATCCGCTTGATAGGCGTGGGTTCTAGCCAGCAGGGTTACACCTACAGCCCGCTTGCCTTCGAGCTCGATTTTCGTCACCAGAGCGCCACTGCAAATCAACAGACGCGAGGCGCATTGGGATTGCGACTGCAGCACGCGATCGCGAGGAGATGAGCGCCTGCCTCGCTCGTCGATTGCGCAAGGAATCTGAACAATTCCGGCGTGTCGGCGTTGCATCGTGTCCCAGTGATTGGGGTCCAAGCTAGGCCGCGTGCTTGCAGACGCAAACGAACTTAACCAACTTGACAAATTATCGATGCCGCAGTGGAGGCTGGCGCAGGCCGCTGACAGGACGACACGTAACAGTGACTTGTCGCGCCTCAGAAACGATCGATCGGACATCGAGGTAGTCAACCATCCCCTGCGACCGTGCCGACTGCTTTCCCATGCATCTTGGCCCAGCCACGCCTTGAATTTCTCCCAGAGCGTTTCCGGTCGAGCGTACAAGCAATTCTCAATGCGTTCAAAGTAGGTGCGCATGCTTTGTGCTCGCCAACTCATGTCACCAGTTAATTCGGCGATCTCATCCCAATCTTCGTTTGGGCCGCAGATGGTAATCATCGCATTGTGTATCGAACATCCGCCTAAGCCCTGGGCCCGAGGATAGTATACGCCCACATCATCGCCCGGATCGCTGTGCGTTTGTCCGCTCTGTGTCACGAAGTAATTCAGTTGATGGCGCGGGTCTTCGGTCGTCTCTGGATGCAGTAGGGGAACTTCGGTGTTTTCGACAACCGACGACGTAACTGGGGGAGGTGTGGCTGGCCCCATTTCAAGCAGCAGAACTGTATACCCGCGTTCGGCCAGACGAGCAGCCAATGGGCAGCCGCCAGCTCCGCCACCCACGATGATGAAATCTAACGGGGTGTCGCTCACTGATTGCCATTCTTTGGGAATTTCCATCATCGTTTGTTTGGTCAAGCTTCCTCGCTGACCGGCTAAAATGTTCTGAGCAAGTCGATAAGTGACTCTTTCTCAGAGTTCGTGAAAGTTCGCATGAATTCCAAGTCATGACCTTTGTCCAACGCAAAATCTGGGCACTTGCTAATCTTCATGAACAGCGGAGCAACTCGGTGCTCAAACTCTGCTAAGCCTGCTCGATTCTCTTCGCTAGCCAATCGGTAAGCTCGGAAATAAGCTAATAGCGCATCGAAAGCCTTAACGATATCTTTCGTGGAGGCTTGAGGATCAATGTTGGAAATGAGATTAACCGGCATCCCTTTTGGGAATGGACCCAATTTGAGATCGCCTCCGTTTCCCGATGCAAAGGTGCCAATACCTGCGGCCAGAATAAATGCTGCCAGGATCGATACCGCTGCTATGTATATACTCCAGCGCTGCAGGACCGAGATCATCGGTAGATACTCAAGCCCAATGAGAATGGCCACTTCGAAAAAGAACAGTACAAACAAGAATACCTGAATTCGGACCCAGGGAATTCTCCAGCCCGAAGTTTGTTCGACAACTTCCATCGCTGTCCAATACTTCCAGGCGTAAAATCCGACGATGACTCCGGCTGCTAGTAAAGCCAAGCAAGTGACAATGCTCAAAAAGGAAATCACCGGTGCAAGACTCGCTAACTTCATGCGGATGCTACTGCACCATTCTGCAAGTGGTCGGATGAAGAATAGCACCATGCCCAGTGACAGATACAGCAGAGCAGGAACCCATGGAATGAAACGCACGAAGGCTGGGGCATAGCCTGTCAAACCGGCCAACAAGCCTGGAATCTGATGTCCGAGGATCGTGAGCGTGGTCGATTCACTCGTGCGCCACATTAGCCCGTGATCACTCGCCAGCTGATCTCTGCTGACATCGTCGGTCATTTCAATCGTTCCACGGTCATGACCTGCAAAGCGTTTCTCAGGTGTGAGCAACTTTTCAATGCCATCCTGGAATGCCGCATGCCGCCCAGCCACGGACGGATCATTGGTGAACGTGCCCAGCGAGTTATTGTGTAAATACGGAGCCGTTGCCCACAGGCTGATCAAGCTCGGCGGACGATAGTAGCCTGGGCCCCCGCCGGGCGGATTGAAGGACTTTTCTGCTTGTGCAAAAGGATCAAAGTACCTCACGGGACCGACCGCAGCAAGTTCCTTGTAGGTGTATGATGAAAAATCTTCCCATACGTGACTATGCATGGCATTGGTTGCGACGGCGCGACCGGAATTCGTCTGCATCAATGTAATCGGGATTCGCATATCCGTGGAAAGATAATTGCGATCCCAAAATACTTGATGCTTCACGGCCGTTTGCGCCCAGGCAGCGTAACCAGCAGGCAACTCTCCATCGCCTCGTGTCAGTCGAACGATATCGCTGGGCCTGAGCCTCAGTGCCTGTCTATCCGCCACTGCAACGTCAAAGTCCTCAGTCGCGGGAATGAGCTCCTCCAGAGCTGAGTTATCGCCTGGCTGGAAACTCGAGTGACAAGCAATGCAACCTTTCGCGAACACTCTTCGACCCGCAGCATACTCAGAGCTCCAAGGGACGCCCGCGACCTTCAGCGAAACATCCGCGACCTGCGGAGCATCTTTCATGAGCATCGGCTGAGATGCTTTTACAAAAAATGCAATCGTGGGATCCACCCGGAGCTTCGTTGCCTTCCAGTGGACCGAATTCGCTTCGATGTCCGTCAGCTTGAACGGATCCTGCGATCTAAAACCGAGCACCGGATTATGGACTCGTACCCACTGCTGATGATAGGTGCCGATATTTAGGTAAACTCTAGCGAAAGATAACCAGGCCCCGACGCTATCGGATCCATCTACAAGTACTCTGGGAATTGGTCTGGGATTCGAGTTGAAGTCGGGAAGAGCGCCGCTGGGTCGCTTAGCAAACAACCCAGGATAACTTTCCAGCGCTTCATCCAACTTTTCATGAGGGTTGTGCAACGAACGCTCCACGCGCCAACCCAAACCAAAAACGGCATTCATCGTGTTAGCGTTGTTGATGTTGTCGGATGCGATCAACGAAGTATCGATGGTTCCGGGAAATTGGGAATCGATGACATGATAGAGGTAGCTGTCCTTTTCGAGCATGTTTCCGAGAACTTCTCGAACCCGCAAATACTGATTGCCGATAGTCGCCGACAAATTGCCCCATGCGGGTTGCTCTGGATTCTTGGGAGGCCTCAATGGATCGGGAGCCGCATGACAAAAAGCGCAACTCATGCCAACTCGAAAAGGCCTGACCGTCGCGGGATCGGTGGAATAGCGAGTATCGCTGTAAAACCGTTTGGCGTCCCATTGAATCTTGGCGGTACCTTTGAAACCAGGGTTGGGGTAGAGCCGCAAGCCTACAATTCCAGATGAGTAGCCATAAACGTTTGGATCAGGTCGAGGAATACTGGGATCGATCGGTCGGTCGTAGCGTACACCATGGGTTCGTTCCGTTTCCTCTTTGGTTGGCGGCCGCATGCCGGGCTCGGAAATCAGCCCAGCTCTGGCAAATCGATCATGGCGTATGTCGCTGTCGATCACTTGCAACAAATCGATCGTGCCATATCCATAGCGGGCAAGCCAATCCCAAAATGCTTCGTTCCCTCCGGTCCACATCATCCACGCATTCCGGCCTTTGATCTCGTCAGCGCTCAGCGTCAATCGCTCAAGGTGGTTTGTTGCCAGCGGATCTTTGGTTCCGTCCATACCTGCAAAGTAGTCCAACGTGGCCATTGGAAAACGTGCTTCAGCGGCTTCATCGCTAACACTTACTCCGCTAGCCGCGGGTTCGTCGAGTGGCACTCGCCCACGGCAACCCAGATTGCACACCACACACACGCTTAGGAAAATGCCAACTCGCACACTAAAAAATATTCCATTCATGACGTCTATTCTGCATCGGTTCGCATTCAACAATCTGGACCTTGACACCCTAAAGCTAGCACGCGACTGTGGCGATTCTACGGAAGCGCAGGTGTTTCCTGGGGAAGCGGTACGGAAGCCCCGATAGCTAGTGCTTTGTCGAACTTTAACTTTAGGCTGACAAACTCCCAGGCTTTGATACGTGGCCGAGTTGCTCCGCAACTCGGAGCCCATGTCTGATATCTGCTCGCGGTCGACCATCAATGCGCGGTCGCGCGACCCGATGGGAACGCGGATAAATTAAACGAACAAATCAGACATGGTCTACAACGGAACCAGCCACGTCCTTCGAAGTAGTAAACACCGGCGCGGGGGCATGGTGGGAAGGAACCAGGGTCATGTTGCTTAACTACAACTTCGGTTGGCCCACACGCCCTTCGAGTACTCAGGGGCGTGCCACCCAAGCCACGCCGTAGTTGTGCTTTCGGCTTGTTGAAGGCGCAGTTCCTTGGCAGTCTCAGGGATGTGCGCCCCATTCAATAGGGTTAACGGCGTACCGTACCACCTCAAGCTTGGTGCCGAGCATTTAGTACACTTCGATACTCTTGATCGTGGCTTTGCCTTGATTTTGGGCAGCGGATAGACAGCGCCAGGTGGCCTCAATCAACTGCTCGGCAGCGAATCCTGCATTGGGGTAGACCGAGCCGATGCCAGCGAAGTAACGGGCTGGGACGGCGATCCTAGCTAAGGCACCGTGTTCTGAGACGCGTTTGCCGGTTAGTACCGAAACGAGGCCCTCGCGGATTACGTTCGTAGCCGCCGTGCGCTCGATATCTTGCATCGCTACCACCAATTGGCCTTCGGCGGTCACGAACGCGAACGGCTCGTGTACTTGCGGGTGTTCTGCGAGCCAATTGACTAACTTGCCTTGCCAAATCAATAAACCATTGGGTCGGCAGACTCCAATTCGCTCGCTATCTACAGCTTCTTCGGCTTCGACGCACAGGGCGACTAAGCAGTAGGAATGGCCTTCGTTTCTAGCCGTCGCTATCTGGCGTCGCATGATGTTTAGGAACATGCTGTCTGTGTTGCAAGTGATTTCCACAATCGCAATTTTTGAAATCGATGGATCCTGGGAAGGCTCCAGCATATCCGTTTCAGGAAATTCCTCTTCGGACTCAGTTTGATGATCGTCGTCCGCAGCATCCATGCGGGGTGCACCCACGGGCGAACCATGCGCCCGATGCGGCTGATTCGTTACGGAATTACCAGCTGTGCGGCTTGAATCGTCCAAGTCCATGCTTGGCTCATCACACTGAGGGTCGAGCGAGATTTCCCCTATGTCGGCTTGCATGACCAGCAGATCGTCGATCATTTCGGAAACGATTTCGTCATCCGCGTTGAATTCGAGAAGTTCTTCATTTTCTGACGAACGCTTTGCGGCGGTTGAATTCGCCAACCGGTGCGTAAGTGCATGCCAATGTTCGCCAATTTGTGTCCACGGCACCCCGATATCCGCCCATGGGCGTGGCAACACGATCTCAGCTTTATTTGCTAGGAGTTCGCCAGCGATTTGCCATAACAACTGCGGGTCCGACCAGACCAAGCCGCTGCGTGGTCGTGCGAGCTGTGCGGGAACCGCTTGGCTATCAGGGCGTTGAGTTAACTCGTTACGTCCGGAAGCGAAAGTGCGAGCTGCTTGGCGGAATTGCGTGCCAGCTAATACGAGGTCGAATTCGAGAACGGACTTGAGGATGGAGTAAGGCGATGTTTCCGGTGCGCCACGACTCTGCAGCAATTGGACTAAGTCCTCCCCCAATTCCTCCGCGATGCCGACCAAGACTAACATCTCCGCTAAGCGATTGCGAGTTTGTTCGAGCGCTTCAGGCAACCTACCCGTGGCGAGGCTGCGATAGAGTGGCAGCAGGCAGGCTGCCATGATCTGACGGCTGCAATGCAATTTGAGCTCGGCGGCCCGTCGGTTCGAGTACCCGAGAATCGCAGCGATCCAAGCGTCCGTACCAGTGGATCGGATGCGATCGTTGTCGCTGGCATCGATCAAATTCGGCGCGATGATCTCTTCGATCGATCGCAATACATGCGGGTCGATCCAAGTCGCGATGTTATTCAACGGCGTACTGCTCAGTCCGCTGAGCCACAACCCAAAGTCATGCGGGACCGTTTTCATCCTTAACAGTCGCCAGGCTAGAGCATTTTCATTGGAGAGAGATTCAACGGCTGACATGCGGTTTACCAACTGAAACAGCTAGACTTTGGCGCGATCCCCTCCGCACTTCGCGGAGGGCGACGATATTTAAGACTAGCTTGTAGTTCCCCTGGGCATGCCCTATCGCACAGGCAGATTGACGATTGCTGCGAGCGTGTAACAATTTCGAGGGTTGTAACGATTAAGACGCCTAACCGCCGCGTAACATCAGGAGTTCGACGTGTCGCAATTCGCAGTTATCTTGGCGGCAGCAGGCATGAGCCAACGGTTCAACGATCCGCACTACAAAAAAGTTGTCGTGCCACTAGCCGGTCGGCCGCTGTGGATGTATGCCGCCGAAGCGTTTTCCAATCGCAGCGACGTCGGTCAGATCATCATGGTGATTGCGCCAGATGATCGCGAAATGTTCGTTGAGAAATTCGGCGGCAACCTAGCGTTGTTGGGTGCTCAATTGGTCCTAGGTGGTGCAACGCGCGCCCAAAGCGTACTCAACGGGCTTAAGGAAGTTCGTGCGGACCTGCCTTTCGTCGCGATTCACGATGCGGCCCGTCCGTGTATCTCAGAAGTCTGGGTTGACGCAGTGTTCGCCAAAGCCAAATCGACAGGCGCGGCTATTCTGGCGACTCCCTGTAACGCAACTTTGAAACGCGTGAACGCCGACCAAGTCATCGAAGCCACGGTGCCCCGCGAAAAACTCTGGTTGGCTCAAACTCCGCAAGTTTTCCGCACAGAATTGCTTCGTACAGCCTATTCAAAACACCCCCAACCCTCTCAAGCCACCGATGACGCATGCATCGTCGAAGCTCACGGTCATCCCGTTCACATCGTCGAAGGCAGTCCGCTGAACATCAAAGTCACCACGAAGGCGGATCTGAAGTTCGCAGAGCTCGCTTTGAAGTCGCTGCCAAAAAAGAACCCACTTTGGTAGCCTTTGCAGGTTAGCAATGTGCACGAGGGCGCGTCGTTTCGGCGAACAGCAAAAAACGCCAGTTGCCGCACCAAACCTCCAAAGGTGGCGTTTTTTCGAATACTCAATTAGCCTTTGGTTAACCAAGCTGCCCCTTAGTAGCTGTATTGGTCGTTTTTTCGCAATATTATTGCAAGTTTAGCGGTTGCCCATGAGTTAAGGTGTGAAATAATGACATTGCTGACAGCAGGATCTTGCCTGACAGCTAATTTCTTTCGTGTGGCATCATTCCTCTCCGGTCGCGCGAATCTTACTTTTTGTTTAAATGGGGTGTTTCTATGATTCGTGCGAGCTCGAAAAAAACCGCATTCACGTTAGTTGAATTGCTGGTTGTGATTGCAATTATTGGAATCCTGGTTGGACTGCTGCTGCCTGCAGTACAAGCGGCTCGCGAAGCCGCGCGGCGGATGAGTTGCCAAAACAACATGAAGCAAATTGGACTGGCAACCCATAACTTCGAATCTGCGTACCAGCGTTTCCCGCCGGGCATTAGTGGTCCGATGACCTCAGCCAAAGTAACTGACTATCAATGGTTGGCTGCTGCATCCGACGGCACGACGTGGGACAAATCGCCCAACGTAGGCGCTTTAGTTTTCATTCAACCGTTCATGGAGCTAACCACCGTACATCAAAACTTTCCGACCAAGAAGGAATTGAATCTGGATAAGACTTACCACTCGGCTCCAACTACCGATTTGCCGCGTTACCAATGGTGGCAATCCGGTGGTACCGCCAACGGCTTGGTAGTTGAGCATCAGTACCGCATTGGTGCCTACCTCTGCCCCTCAGACGACGCCTATTCAAACACAATCGGCGAGTACATCTTTTTGTCGACTTGGAGCCCAGGTAGCTTGCAATACCTGCGATTCACCAACCCAACTCAATACGGTCGAACGAACTACGCTCCTTGCCAAGGTTGGTTAGGCGGACACATTAAGTCTGGCTATTACGCCCAGGGCAAAGGGATTTTCGGAGACCGGACCAAAACGAAATTTGGCACCATCACCGATGGTTCTTCAGCGACGTTGATGTATGGTGAAGTCACCGGGACTTGGACTGATTTCAAGAAAAAGAATGGTCGGCTAAGTTCCTACCTGTGGACTTTCAATGGTCTGCCATCGGAAACGATGGACGAATGGTATCCGCAGAACGGTGCCACTTGGGCTTACAACTACCGATTCTCGAGCATGCACAATGGAGTCGACAATTATGCTCTCGGTGACGGCTCGGTACGCGGCGTAAGTGTGACGACCGATAACGTGATCTACCAGGCCATGTCGGGTATGGCCGATGGCCAGATTGCTCGATTGAACGATTAAGTTTTCTTTCTTGGGAGTTGGGATGAAGAGCCTATATTTACTTTCAGTCGCGACTTTGCTGTTCGTCGGCGGTTGTGGTCCAGATAACAGTGTCAAGCTGCCTGACAAGCCGATGACGGAAGAGATTCCTGTAGTGACTGAATCCGCCGGAGGCGGGAACATTAAGAGCGATAGCCTCAAGCCTCGCAAATAACTTTTGTAGTTTGGCAATCGGCTAACGCCTTCCGGATGACATAATCTAACCACCGCAAAGAGCAAATCCAATTTGATCTCCTAAGCGGGACGCTGTCTTTAGCGTGTGGTTGCTCCGCAACTCAAGACCCGTCAAAACCTTGGCCGGAAAATTGTTCGTTGGATCCGCGTTCACCTCAGCCAGTGAGTAGGGTGCCACCCTACCCAATATGTGCTAACTATGGGGTAATCCGAAACCGGGTGACTAAATCATCCGGCAGGTTATAGCCAATTCCTGGAACGGTCGGGAAGTCAATGACGCCGTGTTTCACTTTTAGACCGGCCCTTTGAAGCTCGCTTCGAAGGGGAGAGTCAAATACTTCTGCAGGTGCAAATTCAATAAGCGGCGTGATTGGCGAGTAAGCGGCCAGATGTACTGATGCTGAACCGAGAATCTGCGTCGACCAGTTGCCTGGACAAACCATTACCCCTCGAGCAAGCGCCAGATCGACAATTCGTTTCGCCTCGGTGAGCCCGCCGCAGGTGGTCATGTACGGTTGTACCACAGCAACCTTGCCACGTTCCATCATGTCGAGAAACTCCCAGCGAGTCACACCGTGTTCACCCATCGCAAGCGGAATCGACGTCAATTCAGCCAGGCGTGCATACGGCCATGGGGCATCAACCGGAAATGGGGTCTCGAAGAATTCAAGTTGATATGCCTCTAGTTCTCGGCAAATGCGAGCTACCGTCGGAACTTCGTTAAACGCATAGCCGACATCCACCATCAACTTTGGACCGCTGCCGATTAGTCTTCGCGCGCGCCGTGCCAACTCGACCACATCCGCCGGCGACGACATCATCGGCTCTACTTTGAAGGCGCTATAGCCTAGATCGAGCAAGCGTTCAATGCGCTGCATTTGCTGAGTAAACATGGCTTCGCCACCCCACACATCGGACACGACGGTGCAGTACACTTCGACACCGCTGGTGTTGGTTGCGCTATGAGTCTGAAACGGCCCTCGCTGAGCGCCGCCCAGTAATCGCCACACTGGCTCCCCCAATCTTTGGCCGTAGCAATCCCAGATTGCGACGTCTAGTGCACCCAGGATAATTACTTCCCAGCCGCGACGGTTGGTGTGCATGAGTGAATCCCAAACGTGCTGCCAAACGTGCTCTGGATGAGTCAACTCGAGGCCGATCAACAAACGCCCAAAAAACGTTTCCGTGCCGCCCACTGTCGCTAGAACAACACCCGGAGGAACCCGAAAAACTTCGGACAGTCCGCTGTATCCGTCGTCGGTGTAAACCCTCAAGCAAGCCAGCGGTTCGACTCCACCTTGGTCCGGGTCAATCTCCGCGCCGTCGCCCATTACAAACGTTTCTAGCCGAACAATTTTTGACATGTTAATGCTTCCGTATTTCAAGCCCATTGCGAATTCACAGCTTGCCAGCGTGCCGCGGCCACACGACTCACGGCCAACGCCTAACCGCACGACGAACCACAAACTGCAAACGACATCAACTTCGGCCCGAGGCTAGTGCACTGGCACTCAACCCCCAATTCAACTGCCAACGATTTGAGTACAATCTTAAACCGAAGTAGTTACTGTAATCCTACTGCCATTTCTAATCGATCCGTGCGAAGTCAAGTTTTTATGAAGATTGAATCCGTTGACTTTTTTT
>JANLQO010000480.1:0-2761 GCA_031367855.1 Planctomycetia bacterium
GAAGTAAACTGAATGCATTCCAAATGCTTGAGAGTATTCTTGAACCATCCAAGACAATCGAACCTAAGTATCGAACCCATCTCATAGAAACCAAAGACGGGCAAGTTCTATCCGGCATTCTGGTGCAGCAAGATGAAAAGCACGTAGTTCTGCGAAATGCCAAGAACGAAGAAGCCCGTCTGTCTGCGGATGAAATTCAGCGGATGCAACCGCAAAGCACATCGATTATGCCTGAACAGTTAGTACGCGATCTTACCCCGCAACAGCTTGCGGACATGCTCGCGTTCCTCGGTTCGCTAAAAAAACCTGAATAACCAGCGAGAGCAGGCACACGATTCAGTTTAGTTCGACAGCGCCATGGGGTTGCTCAGTACCAACCCAATGCGCAAGCGAGTGAATGAGTCCCGCCGATTCGCTCACTTGCGCTTTTTGATGTTGCGCACTTTGTATCTTTTCGGGCCAAAGGCCCAACAGTTTCCTAGCACAAAATGCTTCACAGCGTTGGCCTTTGGCCCGGAGAGACCCGAGTAGCGCAGCTTCAAAATCTACGCGTCGGTTGACGATTAGCTCATATAGAACAAACTTGGGAGCGTTGGCCGAGAAGTATCAATTTTTTGCGTTATACTCCCCTAACTCATTGTTCGCCACGAGGCGATGATGAGGCAAACATTTCGTACCACGAATATGAGGCGATAGGATGCTCAAGTGCAACACGACATTCGTTCTCAGCCTGGCAATCCTCTGCGCGACAAGCGGTAAATACTCGCCTACTCCTGCAGCCGAACCTGATTTTGCCGCCGAGTTGATCTTTCCCCTGAATGAGCAGCATAATCATGCTCCTGGCATCGTGGCTTGCCGGAATGGTGATCTGTTTGCGACCTGGTACCGCGGTGCAGGTGAACGGAAAGCCGACGATGTTGCGGTCTACGCCGCTTGGAAACGACACGGCGAAAACGAATGGACCAAGCCGTTTGTACTAGCGGACACGCCGGGCTTTCCTGATTGCAACACGGCTCTATTCATCGATCGCGACGAACGTCTTTGGCTGTTCTATCCGACGATCCTAGCCAACACGTGGGAATCTTGCCTTACGAACTTCAAAGTCGCTAAACAATTCGCTGCACCCGAGGCTCCGATATGGGAGCGCGAAGCCATGATTTTGCTCAAGCCGGACGACTTTGCCGAGCAAGCTCGCAGCGTACTCGACGAAGAACTTAAACCTTTCAAAGAGCTGTTATCGGCGCAGCAATCCGCCGGCATCGAGGTACTGAGAGGGCGACTAAGCGATAAACTGTTCCAACGGCTTGGCTGGCAACCTCGCTGCAAACCCACTCAGTTACCTAGCGGACGCATCTTACTGCCATTGTACACCGACACTTTCTCGATTTCGCTGATGGCCATTACAGATGACGGCGGCGCAAGCTGGCACGCCAGCAAACCGCTGCTGGGTTTCGGCAACATACAACCTACGGTACTCCGTCGCAACGATGGTACCCTGGTCGCTTATATGCGTGAGAACGGCCCTCGCAAAAAGATCCGCGTTTGCGAATCGACCGACGATGGCGAATCTTGGGGACGTGTCGGAGTCTGCGATTTGCCCAACCCCGGAGCCGGAGTCGATGGGCTGCGTTTGGCGAGTGGCAAGTGGTTGCTGGTTTACAACGACACCCCCGAAGGGCGCAATCGATTAGCCGTTTCGTTATCGAGCGACGAAGGCCGAACTTGGAGCGTCACGCGCCGTCTTGAAGATCATCCAACCGGCTCGTATCACTATCCAGCGGTAACTCAAGCCGCCGACGGTCAGATTCACATCGTTTATAGCTATTTCGTCGAGGGGGGCAAAAGCATGAAGCACGCGGCCATATCGGAAAGTTGGGTTGAGGGAAAGTAGCCGACTCCTCGCATCGCAGCTGTTTTCGGAGCGCGGGCGTCCCGCCCATTGTCCGCCGACGGAGCAGACTTACGTAGGTGATAAGGTTGGGTTTTCAATGCTGATCTTTTTGCAGTTACGTTCGAATGCGGCTACGCTCAGTACGTGCTCAGTGTAAGCTATACACTTGTCGACAGTTGTGATTCGTGATTGACGAGTGAACCAGCGGCCCGAGGATTAAGTGATAGTTCGTTTTAAAGTAGATGAGAAGTTGCCGTCGCCGGCGCGTACGGTGTTGAATCTAGTTCAATCGGCTCTTAAAGTTCACCGGACGGTGGCTTCGCAGTTGATTCACGAAGGCGCCGTGCGTTCGGCTGGACGGACGCTGGCGCAGACTCATCTCAAAGTAGAAGTCGGAGCCGAAGTCGAAATCGATTACGCGCCGCAACCCAAGGCTACACCTACGAAAAAAGACCCATCGCGGTCAACACAATTCGAAGTCATCCACGATGATGATCACCTAATCGTCGTCAACAAACCGGCCAACTTGCTGACCGTGCCAACGCCTAAACGCGAAGCCAATACGCTGCAATCGCGCGTGCGCACTTGGCTTGCTAAAACGCAGCCGGATGCCATGGCGATTTGCGTTCATCGGCTTGACCGTGGAGTGTCGGGTTTGCTAGTTTTTGCTAAGAATTACGAAGTCGCTGACCAAATTCGCTCGCAATTCGCGGATCGCAAACCGGAACGGCAATACATGGCCATCGTCGCTGGCAAGCTTACGCAGGCCGCTGGAACCTTTCGATCCTACCTGGCGACTGACGAATCACTATCACGGCACTCAGTGCTGGATCCCGCAGGTGGCGAGCTGGCGATTACCCATTACAGAGT
>JANLQO010000577.1:0-3345 GCA_031367855.1 Planctomycetia bacterium
AATGCAGAGCAACGCCCAATGAAGAAGCCAATGGCGTCAAGCAATCGTGTTGAAGGGGAACCCGATGCGATCGAGAAACGCAGTTGGGTACCGAAGTTAAGCATTCCGAAAATGAGAATGCCGTCCTTGCTTCGGCTGAGAATGCCGAAATTGGGATTGCCAAAGCTGAAATTGCCCTCGTTGCGATTGCCGCCTCCGGAATCATCGGCGCCCGCGGAAAGTCGTGTTATTGGCAAGCCCGATATTCGACCATTATCGGTCAACAAGCCGATTCCGACCACGAACGGTCCGGCTCAGCAAGCCGTTGAGAGTAGCGCACGTCCGCTTTCGAAAGCAGAGCGTAAGCGTTTGAGACGTATCCAGGACGATCAGGATTACGATGTCGAAGATCGTCGCGCGGCTTAATCCTCGCTCTTTGGCTGGCAGCGGGATGAGGAAGCACGATTCAAACGCAGCGCAAAAGTTGTTATGCTGAGTAACTGACTTGGTTGAGCTGGCGAGGATGAAACGGTATTTATTCTGCAGCTAACTTAGAAACGCTTTGGGTGGGACCATGCTTCGAAAGACGACCGCTGTAGTCCTTGCTGGCGGAAAAGGGACACGCCTTGAACCGTTAACCTTGGAGCGTGCCAAACCGGCCGTACCGTTTGGCGGAAACTATCGCATCATCGACTTCGTATTGTCCAATGCGATCAATTCCGGCTTGCGTCGCATCCTCATTTTCACTCAATACAAATCGCTGAGTTTAGATCGGCACATTAACACCGGCTGGCGTCCCTTCTTTTGCGCCGAACTGGGTGAGTTCCTCGACATCGTGCCACCCCAGCAGCGCATTGATGAGCAATGGTATCAAGGGACGGCTGACGCGGTCTATCAAAACATCTTTGTGATCGAAAAAGATCGCCCAGAGTATGTGTTGATACTGGCTGGTGATCACATCTACAAAATGAATTACTTGCGAATGATTGAGTTTCATCGCGAAATGGGAGCGGATTTGACGGTGGGTGCGTTGCGAGTTAGTCGCGAAGAAGCGAAAGAGTTTGGTGTGATTCAAGTCGACGAAAGGAATCGCATCAATGGCTTTCAAGAAAAGCCGCCAAATCCCAAGACAATTCCCGGCGACGACAATCACTGCTTGGCATCGATGGGCATCTACGTATTTACGGCTCGATTCTTGTTCGAACAACTTTGCCGAGATGCTACGGAAACAAATAGTAGCCACGACTTTGGTAAGAATATTATTCCGTCTATCATCGACGAGCACAACGTTTATGCGTTTCCGTTCCGCGACGAGAATCGAAAGCGGCAAGCTTACTGGCGCGATGTCGGAACGCTGGATGCGTATTTCGAAGCCAATATGGATTTGATCGAGATCGATCCGCTACTCAATCTTTATGACGCTGATTGGCCGATTCGCACGCACCAACCCAATTCACCGCCGCCGAAATTCGTGTTTGGTAGCCGAGGAGAGGGCGACCGTTGTGGACAAGCGATCGATAGCATCGTTTGCCCAGGCACAATCATCAGCGGCGGTAAAGTGGTCAGAAGCGTGATCAGTTCCGATGTGCGCGTCAACAGTTATGCTCAGGTTGAAGATAGCATCCTGTTCCAAGGCGTCGAAATTGGGCGACATGCCAGAGTGCGAAGGGCGATTATCGATAAAGGAGTCACCATTCCACCCGGCATGTCGATCGGTTATGACATAGAATTGGATCGTCAGCGAGGATTTGCGATTAGTCCACATGGGGTTGTGGTCATCGCCAAGAACGATTCACCCGAAATTGCGGATATGTCCATGCTGCCAGATGACCCAGCGTCATTATGGCGATAGTGCGCCGCAGTTTTCTGCCGCAACCGACCGACAGTGACTTAGCCTCTCTTTCTAAACCCGTAGTTTTGTCCGTCCACGTCGTAAATTCTCCGCATTTCGGAGCGACGCCGCTGCGAGCGGTGCGGTTCAGAAACAGGGTCTACACAAGCGATCCGCGGGAGCCAGATTTTGCCGCCAAACACAACCATTTTTTTGCTCGGTTTGGCCGTTGGAACCGGCTTACTTGTATTTGGTATGCTACTCGGCTACTGGCTGGGGAAAAAAGCCTCGCCACCGCATGTTGATCAGGCCCAATTTCTTTCCTTTGTTCGCAACCTCTCATTATGGACATCGGAATTCGCTGGCGACGTATCGAAATATCAGAATCAGCTTGACTCGATAAGTAAACAGGCTCGAAGCAAAAGCGAGGCGCCGCGCGAAGAGGTGCTGGGCATGCTGTCGCAAATCATGAGCGCCAATCAGCTACTGCAGCAGCGACTAGACGACACGGAGAAGCGGCTAGAATCGCAAACAGTTCAGATTTCCAATTATTTGACCGAAGCCCGCACGGACGGCCTAACTGGTTTGTTAAATCGCCGCGCTTTTGACAAAGCCATGGATGAGTTGTTTGCCGCTTGGGCTGGCAAGAAGCAGCAATTTTCTCTTGGTCTGATTGACATCGATCACTTTAAGAAGATTAACGACACGCACGGGCATCCTGCGGGCGATGCGGTCCTGAAGCAGGTCTCGCAATTGATTCAAAATGAGATGCGCGAGTGTGTATGTGTGGCTCGTTACGGTGGCGAGGAGTTTGGCGTGCTCATGTTGGCGTCGGGCGCGGATAATTCGCTGGCTCTGGATCGATTACGCGAAAAACTGTCCACCATGGAGGTCATGCATGAGGGTAAACGGATTTTAGTTTCCATTAGCGCAGGTGCGGCGCAGATTATGCCGGAAGAAAAAATCGGCAAATTGGTCCGCAGAGCGGATGAGGCCTTGTACGCAGCCAAGCTTGGTGGGCGAAATCGTGTCTATCTGCACGATGGCAGCACTTGCGTGCTCGTTACCCAATGCGAGGTGAACAGCCCTTTGGCGAATACCTCTGGGACCGATTCAAAAGAACTGAGCGCTTTGGAGAGCCGCGTCCAATATCGATTAAAACAGATCGTGGATGAAGAGTCTCGGCGCCAGGGAAATCTTTCGCGGAAGTAGATTCTCGGCGATCCATTCGGGAATAGCGTGCGGGGCACGTAACTGTCATTTCGCTGGTGGGTCGCTCCTGCCGACAACGCTGGGAAACATTTTGAGGCGGCACAGTCACTCTCGGCGGCACAGGGTCACTCTCAGCAAGCTCGGCAAGAGTGACCCACGGTGGGTCGCATCTGCCGGATGCGACCGCGCATTACCTCAGCCACGAAACTGCCGTAATATGCAGCATTATCTTGGGTGGCTAGTATTGAGTTCTCGAACTAGCCGTATCGAGTCTCGTCGCTTGGAATCTGACGGTCAAGGACTGGAAACTGCCTCAATTTGAA
>JANLQO010000573.1:0-7361 GCA_031367855.1 Planctomycetia bacterium
GCCTTGTGGCGTTCGCGACTCCTGTTGACTCTTTGGCTTGGTGCGACAGTGCCAGCCGCCGCACTTTGCATGCTGGTATATAGCAAGATTTCTGGTCGAGCGTCGCAAAGCGAATTGCTTACAGCGTTGGTATTTGCAGGCTTCGTGGGGATACTGCCTTCTATACCCGGATTGTTGTGCTCAAGTTTGTCCCTGGGACGTAGTTCAACTGCGTTCTTGAGTTGGAGTGTAGGCACAGCGATAGTACAGGTAAGCGGATTGGTAATTTTCGCGTATACTTTTACTCCGGAGACTCAGGCCTTAGGACCCGTCCCGGTCGGGCGGGGGCCTTCAACGGGTGGAATGTTATTGGTTGGATACGTTTTGTTCTCGAGCTTGGTCTACACTTGCGTGGCTGTGTTCGATGGCGTCAGATTTTTTACATTGTCGACTAAGGTGCAAAGATTTTCGTGATACTTTCGAAGAAAACGAAGTTGTACAAAATGCTTTAGTTGGATGTTCAGAGACTTCAAAAGAGGATCCATGTCATGCGAGTTCCATTGTCGATTATTGCAATCACAGTTTTCCTATCGTCGTTCGCTAAGGCACAAGACGAGAAAGCGATCGCGAAAGAGATCTCACAATTACAGTCCTATACGCTAACCGTCGTCGAATTTCGCATGAAGACGCCGGAAAGTGGTACTGTAAACGCGGACAGCATTGCCAAGGACTTCGAAAAATTGGCGGCGGCGGGAAGCTTAACTATGAGCGAATCGGTGCGGGTTTCGCTTCTCGAATCGTTTCCAACCAATGTGCTTTTTGGCAAGTCCATCACCGTGACGATGGGTGTTACACAAGGCGTCAACGGCAAGGCTCGCAACATGACCCAGCGCCAAATCGGGACGACCGTAAAGGCCTCCGCTGAGCCCAAGAAGGATAAGGTGCTTGTGAAACTCAGTTACCAAGCGACCCGAAACTTGGGTGAAGTCAAAGAGGATGTCGCCCCGGATATGGAGACGATTAACGTAGACACTAGTCTACTGCTTGAAATCGGCAAGCGGGTCGTGGTTGCTAGCTCGACCGGGTCGGACTCTGGCTTTCTGCTTGTCACGGTGAATCAGTAGTTCGCCGTGGCGTTGAGGACTTTGCCATAGCCACCCTGTTCTCAAGTTATGGGCCTGTGTGAAGTTCTACGATATCACCGTCTTGGGGCTGGTAATCGGGGTTGACTGTTGTGCTGGCATGGTCGGATTTGCCCCAGACTCGAGCCGATTTGAGCAACGCGGCCATGTCGCAGTGAACCAAATCAGCAACGTCGAGAAGGGTTTGACCTTGGCGAATGGTAAATGGTTTACTCATGTCGGGATCTTTATGCTTCGGATGTTTGGTGTACACACGGACGATCTTCAGTTGCTCGAACACCAACTTACGTAACTCGGGCAAGCCTGCCCCGGTCGAGGCGCTGACTTGCAGGCGATCGAATGGCAAACTCAGAAACTCGTCGAGCATCGCTAAGCGCTCGGTCGCAGAACTATCGTCGCATTTGTTGAGTACGACGATGGTGCCGGTGTACGACACTCCGACGTCTGTTTCGTCGAGCAACGTTTCGCGCCCAAAACGCGTCTTGCTGGACTGGAAGCGATCGAGCACGGCTTGAGTATCTTCGATCAGCGTGTCGCTGGCCAAATCGATGACTAGGCAAACCAAATCGGCTCCACGTACCAAACCAATGGTTGCCGGATCCACAGAGTCGGCGTTTACCGGCGGCAAGTCGATCAATTGAAACGGGCAATCTTCGTAGAACATCATACCGGGCAATGGCGATCGTGTGGTGAATGGGTAGGGAGCGATCTCGGGTTGCGCGCGGGTGAGGGCAGCCAACAGATGGCTTTTACCTGAGTTCGGGGCACCGATTAGTAATGCTCGACCGGCTCCTTGACGCTGGATTTTGAACGCCGACTTCGGGCACGCTACGGAACTGGCTTTGTGCAAATCCAGCTTGAGTTTCGCAATCTTGCTCTTCAAATCTGCCTGTAGACGGTCGGTTCCTTTGTGTTTCGGGATCTCCCGCAACATGACTTGCAGGCAATCAAGTTCCTCTTGCAGCGTTTGGGATTCACGATACGCCGCCTCGGCTTTCAAGTACTGTTGAGTTAGGTTGGCGGGCATAGGTGTAAGGCTCCGGAATTGTGAGCCGCTGGCGTTAGCCACGGGTGTCGAAGTTGTGGTCGTTGGTTGCTCGTGGTTCGTCCAATGCTTGTTCGTTAGCCGCGAATCGTTTGGCATTTGACAATCACCGAGTAGGTTCAGTGGTCCGCTTCGAAACCCGCGGCTAACTCGGATTATTCATAGTCCTGATCAATACTTTACGTAAACAAATATCACGCGACGAGTTACGTCGAAATTTGAAAAAATAGACTGTCGTAGCTACGTACGCCAGAACGTGGCTGTAACTCAAAGCGATTCACCACGTTCTGGCGAACGTAGCTACGCGCCATGAGTAATCCGGCCTAACGCCGACGGCTCACTAAAACGAAGCCTTTTACATCACTCGCTGCCAGTCCCTGTGGCGCATAACTAATTTAGGATTAGTCCCACGGTAGTGCGTGGATTGCCATCAGAGAATGCAAAGATCGCAAAAGAGGATTGAATTCGACAAACACTTTTTTTTTGCGGTCTCTACGATCTCTTGCGGCCAATCATCGCACTAGCGACTTGGGTTACAATAATCTGCCCCCGAACAGAGCCTAACGCAAACGAAGGTACGAAATCAAAGGAATGCCAATGAACGAGGTTGCCGTCCCTACAATAGACGATGTACGCGCTGCGGAGAAGGTGATTCGCGTGCATCTTTCGCCTACGCCGCTGGTGCGATCGTATGCGCTCGAGCGGGCGCTCGGTTTGGAAGCTGGGCGTCGCGTGTGGCTTAAGGATTTCGGTTGGACGCCCGTGGGCTCATTCAAAGTGTTGGGCGCTCTGAACTGGATGCACCACCATGCGGCAGAAATTGGCGATCGGCCTGTAGCGACTCAGTCGTCGGGGAATTTCGCGTCGGGAATCGCGTTCGCGGGTCAGCGTTACGGCAAGCGAGTGATCATCGTCATGCCTGATACTGCGCCGAAAGTTAAATTCGCTCTGACGCGTTCGTTTGGAGCCGAGATTCGAACTTATGAGATCGCGACGGATCATTTGACCGGTATTCGAGAATCATTGACGCGGCAGATCGCCATAGAAGAGGGCGGCGTTCAGGCTTCGCCCTATGATGACCTGCATGTAATCGCGGGCAATGGAGTGGGAGGAATTGAGGTTGTGGAGCAGATGCGTCACGAGGGCCGCACATTGTCGCATTTTGTTTCGGCGGTTAGCGGCGGCGGATTGATGGCGGGATTGGCGCTGGCGATTGCTGACGGCTTTCCCGATGCCCAGATCGTTGGCGTTGAACCTTCCGGGGCGGATGATTTTCGTCAATCGCTTGCGAGCACGCAGAGAGTACGGGTCGAGCGGCCCGCCAGCATCTGCGATGGGCTGCTGTCGTACGATGTCGGCAAGTTGAATTGGCCAATCCTGCAGCGGTTGGTGCGGCGATCGGTCGCGGTCACGGACGCAGCCACGCAGAAGGCGCTTGGATGGTTGTATCGAACTCACGGCTTGCGTGTCGAACCCTCAGGCGGGATTACGATTGCTGCAGGATTGGAAAGTCAAATTGACTTTAGTGGTAGCGGCGATGTGGTATTTGTCATCAGTGGCCGAAATGTGGATGAAGATCGGTTTGCTGAGTACATAAAAGATTCAGTTTAGAACGATTTTCCTCAATCGTTCCAGATTGCATCAGTATAGAACGTTGTCCTCCATCGTTCCGGATTACGTCAGTGTAGAACGATTGTCCTCATTCGTTCCGGATTACGTCTTGCCGGGTGCAAATGATCCTGATGGTGAGTGCTTCAACGATGGTCGCACCTGGCAGGAGCGACCCACCAACCAAAGGGCTCCCGTACACGCACGTTAATTCAGAATGAACCAAATTGAGCATGAAAGCGGCTGAACGATTGGGACAATCGTTCTACTCTGCTTTGCTTGCAAAGCCCTTAAGTATCTTTTTGGCGGGCGCGGTGAGAGGTAAATCGAGAGCTGAGGGAAGGGGATGCCAAGCGTGAGCAGGATTGCGCGGGTTGCGCTTGCCACTGCTGGCATTGAAAGTGTGCAAGGTGATGCGGTAACGAGTTACCGTGTGTTTGAAGGTGTGATGGTGCCCGGCGACTTCACAGTCGATTCCATGTTGCTGATGCAATTGGCTGGCGAGCCACTCGAAATCCGACGGCGAAAACGATTGCGTTGCTAAAGCTTTGTTATGGAACTTGGCATTATGGGAGACATCGACCCGAGGGAAATCCCACAATCCTGTCCACCATTGATCGGCTGCATTCTGAATCATCAGCAATTGATCGCGTTGACGAATTGCGAAGGCGACATGTGTCAATTCAGAAACCGTTTTCTTGGGTGCAATCACCGGAATAGTCGACTGCAATCCATCGGCAAAAGTTGGGCAAAGTAGAGAAAGTGGGCAGTTAAGGCAGTCGGGATTGCGGGGCGTGCAGACTTGGCTGCCAATTTCCATGACGGCCTGATTGATGCGTGCGGGGCTATATTCTTTTGTGTCCACCAGTAATTGGGCGAAGGCCCAGAGTTGTAATTGGCCGCTGGGCGAACGCGGATCGACTTCTAGGCGGAGCAGGCGGCTGAAGAGACGCTGCGTATTGGCTTCGACGATCGGTGCAGGCTGATTGAAAGCGAACGAAGCGATCGCTCCTGCAGTGTAGCGACCGATGCCGGGCAGCGCTTCGATCTCGATAGCGCTGCTCGGAAACTGGCCGTCCGCTTTTACAATCTGTTTGGCGGCGGCGTGCATTTGCCGGGCGCGGCGATAGTAGCCGAGTCCTGACCAGAGTCGCAGGACGTCTTGTTCTTCTGCAGCGGCCAAGGCAGCGACGTCGGGGTAGGCGGCGAGGAATCGTTGATAGTAATCGATTACGGTAGCGACCTGGGTTTGTTGCAGCATGATTTCGCTGACCCAAATTGCATAAGGGTCTGCGGTTCGTCGCCAGGGGAGATTGCGAGCGTTTTGGTCGTACCAGCCCAATGCTCGACAGCAAATCTGGTGCAGTCGTTTGTTCGTAGGGACGCTAATTTGCTTGCTCGTTTAAGACCGCGAACAACTGAAGTTCGAAGTACCCTTGTGCGGGCGCTCTGGGATCCTGGGAAACTGGGCGTTTCAACTTGATTAGCAGCATCTCGTTGGGAGAGTATTTGGCGATAGTCTTACGTAAATCGGCGAAATTCTTGATAGGGTCGCCCTGGATTTCAGTAATGGTGTCACCCAATTGAATTCCAGCGTTTTCTGCAGCACTCTTGTCCTGAACCGTAGTCACCAGCACTGCGCCCAATCCGTTTGATCCAATTCCCAAGAAACCGCCATTGCCGCGATAGATCTCAAGTCCATCCAGCTGGTCAACAAGTTCCTGCTTGCCGCGTTCGGTGATGGCCGTTCCAAACAGTCGCAAGGATTCGGTGATAGGCAACTGACACAACGCTGGCACGAAACTGTCGTCGATTGACATATACTTGATTTCAAGGTGTTCGATTTCTGGCAACTGCTTGAGAATGAGTAAATCTTCTGGCTTAAGTTTCGATTCATACACGCCTGGACGAACGTAGGTGCCACGGAGCAGAATTTTCTTCACGCCTGCCATTTGCGCCACGAGCGCTAACATTTCGGGGGAAGCGTATTTGCCTTCCAAAGAGACAATTTTGGCGGATTTCAAGTAGCGAATCCAAGAAAGCGCTTCGGGGCTTCCTTTGTACGTGTTGGCTTTGACCTCTATGCCTAACAGGTCGTCTCTCGCAAACCTCTTCGAGACATTACCGCCATTGATATTGATATCTAAATAACCAATATTAGCACCGGCATGGGTGAGAATCGTAAACGCTTGCCTTTCAAACGCGTCCTCAATCACTTTTACGCTGCTTGCGGCCATACTGGCAAGTGCGGTGGTTTTCGTCAGCGAGAAGCCTTTCAGCGTGTCGTAGGCTGCGGTTTTAATCACGGTATCGGAATGCGACAAGAAGAGATCCAGTAGGGCGATCTGTTGAGATGCCGAATTGACGGACGCGTTAGGCGCCGAACGCGCGATTAAATTGATTGCCGCAGTGGGATGTTGTTGGAGTCGCCAGGAAGCCAGCTCGCGGTCGCGATAATCGGGGCTGTCTAACAGCGCAAGCAGCGTTTGCAGACGAGCGTTGAGAGCTTCGCCGGTCAGTTCGGAGGCCGGTTGTTGGGCTGTGGCACGCGTTAAAGCAAGAACACAAACGAGCGTGAACCAAGCCACGTTCGAAGAGGTGGGCTTTATACGGGTTCCTTCCATTTGAGTTGCCAATGTTTCTGCTTTGATTTTCGGAAGTGTCGAAATTCCCATGATGCTATGTAGAACTGCAGTAGTAAATTTTAGCACCTTAGATGGTGATTGTCTTGCCGCATTCCGGGGCCGGAATTTGAGGTTGCGAGCAAGCTGAAAGCTTACCCACTAAAATTTCTGGCAAGCTGGAAGCTTACCCCACTGGAATTGCTGGCAAGCTGGAAGCTTACCCCACTTGAATGCCCCCTGCAAGAAATGCGAATGCGGGGTTATCGTATTTGCGGTGTGTCAGCGTCGGTTTTGCGATGTTTGCCATGTCCACCTAAACTACCAAGCCAACTCACTCGGTGACGCAAACATGCCACAAATCTCAGCTTTTCGCGGTATTCGCTACAACTTGGCACAAGTCGGTTCGCTGAGCAAAGTGATTGCGCCGCCCTACGATGTGGTCGACACCGCGCTGCAGGCTCAACTTTACGCGAACAGCCCCTACAACTTCATTCGCCTTGAATTGACCAAGCCTGAGCCGGGCGATAACGATCCGGAAGCGGTTTACAAACGCGCGGCGACGCTCTTCCGCCAGTGGTGTCGGGACGGGGTCATGCAGACGGAGCCTGATCCGGCCATTTACGTTTACCATCAGATTTTCGATCACGACGGACGGACTTATACGCGTCGCGGCTTTATGGCTAGAATTCATTTGGTGCGTTTCGGTGAAGGCAATATCTACCCGCACGAGCAGACGCACGCCAAGGCGAAGGACGATCGCTTGCGGCTGTCGCGGGCGTGTGTCGCGAACATGAGTCCAATCTTTGGACTGTATCCTGATGCGAACAACGAGGCGCAGAATGTTTTAGAAGCTGGCATTGCTGGCACAGCGGGAATTGAGGCGATCGATCATCTGGGTGTAACGCATCGGATGTGGCCGGTGACGAATCAGGGGCTGATTCAACGAGTTGCGTCACTGGTGCA
>JANLQO010000579.1:0-5995 GCA_031367855.1 Planctomycetia bacterium
CAACATCAAAACTCACACGTCGGGTAACGATGTTCTCACCCAATGACACAGATAAACTTCGGCAAGCGCGGCTTAGCGTTTCATGTTGGCGACGCGGATCATCGCTCGGGCGCGAGTGCAGGCTTTTTCGCGGACTACGGCTAAGTCTGGCTTGTCGGTGGGGAGATTGAGAGCAGCCTTGAGAGCGTCTTCGGCCGACGCTGCAGTGATTTGCTCGGTGCCAACGACTCTGTCGGTTAGAACCGAAATCACGTTTTTGGAAACTTGGACAAATCCGCCATCCACGAAGTACGATTTCGTACCCTCCGATGACTTGATACGTAAAACGCCATAACCTAAGCGGCCGACGAGCGGACTGTGGCCTTTGAGGATGCCCATTTCGCCGTCAAATAACGGCACGGTCACCGAATCGGCTTTAAGGTCCAACTCGGTTCGCTCAGGGGTAACTACTACGCATTGCAATTCGTTCATGGTTCGTCCACTCAGTAGCATAGGCTTCTAGCCTGTGACTTAGCCTATCCAACTATTTCTTCTCGGCCATTTTCTTCGCTTGAGCTTCGGCTTGTTCAATTGGGCCGACGTACATGAACGCCTGTTCCGGCAAGTGATCCCATTTTCCATCGCAGATCTCTTCGAAGCTGCGAATGGTGTCGGCTATCGTAGTCAATTCGCCAGGCTTGCCGATGAATTTTTCGGCGACCAAGAACGGCTGAGACAAAAAGCGTTCGATGCGGCGTGCGCGATGCACAACCATCTTGTCCGCTTCTGCCAATTCGTCCACGCCCAGAATCGCGATGATGTCTTGCAATTCACGGTAGCGTTGAAGAATGGTTTGCACGCGACGAGCGATCGCATAATGGCGTTCACCCACATACTGTGGATCCAAAATACGGCTGTTCGAAGCTAATGGATCGATGGCTGGATAAATGCCTTTTTCGGAAATCGAACGCTCGAGGTAAATGAACGCGTCAAGCTGTCCGAAGGCCGTCGCAGGAGCAGGGTCAGTCGGGTCGTCAGCGGGAACATACACGGCTTGAACCGAAGTAATAGCGCCCTTCTTGGTCGAAGTAATACGTTCTTGCAGGGCACCCATTTCTGTTGCCAACGTCGGTTGGTAACCCACCGCAGACGGCATACGACCGAGGAGCGCTGATACTTCCGAACCAGCTTGTGAGAAGCGGAAGATGTTGTCCACGAACAAGAGTGTATCCACACCCGTCGTGTCACGGAAATATTCAGCCATGGTGAGCGCCGCGAGTGCCACACGCAGACGCGAACCTGGTGGCTCGTTCATCTGACCGAACACCATACATGTTTGTTCGATAACCATGCGACCTGTTGTGCCGATTTCAGTCTCTTGCATTTCCAGCCACAGGTCAGTTCCTTCACGAGTGCGCTCGCCCACTCCAGCAAACACAGAGTAACCACCGTGCGAGCTCGCGATACGAGCAATCAGCTCAGTCAAGATAACGGTCTTACCGAGACCAGCACCACCGAACAAACCAGCTTTACCACCGCGGACGAAAGGGGTCAGCAAGTCAATAACTTTGATGCCCGTTTCGAAAACTTCCGTGTTGGTTGACAACTGATCGATTTGCGGTGCCTGTCGATGGATGGACCAGTAATCGTCAGCTTGCACATCACCCCGCTTATCAACCGGCTTGCCCAGCACGTTGAATACGCGTCCGAGAATATTTTTGCCGACCGGCACCGAAACAGGCTTGCCAGTATCGAGGCACTCGAGGCCACGACGCAAACCGTCGGTGCTACCCAGAGCAATACAGCGCACGCGATTGCCGCCGAGATGCTGCTGGATTTCACCGGTCAAGTCAATGTCGATGCCCTTTTCCTTGGACTTAATTTGCACCGCGTTGTAAATCGGCGGCAAGTGGCCGTCCAAAAATTCTGCATCAAAAGTAGAGCCGATAACTTGGGTGATTCGGCCCACATTGGTGGCTGTGGATGTCGACATCGGTTGATCCTCAGTGTTAGTTCTTAAATTTGGTCGTGTTCGGTTGCGTTGTTGTGTTCAGTTGCGTTTCATGACTCGCGACTGCGGTGCGCCAGAGTCACATTCGTACTACTTTTCGAGGGCTTCGACGCCACCGATGATTTCCATAATTTCTTGAGTGATTTTTGATTGACGGGCGCGGTTGTAAGTTCGTGAAAGTTGCTTGATGATGTCACCAGCGTTTTCAGTGGCGCTCTTCATCGCGACCATCCGCGCGATCTGTTCGCTCACCGCAGCGTCCAAAAAGCACTTGAACAGCTTCACGCGGAAACTAGCGGGTACAACTTCTTCAAGAATCGAACCGGCCGATGGCAGGAACTCGTAGTCGGCGTTTCCGCCTCCGCCGCTGGCTGTACCAGACGCTGGCGTTGAAGCAGCGGGTTGTGAGAACGGTAGCAGCGTTTCCGCCACTGCGACTTGCTTCGAGATGCTGATGAATTTTGTGTAGACAACTTCCAAACGATCCATGCGCCCGGAAATGAATTCTTCCATCAATCGGTCGGCGATGATCGAAACTTCTTCGAACGCTGGACGATCTTCAAATTGGGTGTAGCTTGCGTCGAGATTGACGTTGCGGAATTTCATGGCTGAGATACCGCGTTTGCCGCTGACTTCAAACTTCTTTTGGCCTTCGCCCAGTTCCGTGCGACGAAGCATCGCGGCGCGAATCACGGAACCATTGTAACCACCGCACAAACCGCGATTACTGGTCAGCATCAGCATCGTCGACGATTTGACTTCGGCGCGTTCGGCCAATAATGGATGAGAAACCTCCAAACCCGCGGCCGCCAAGTCGCGGACGATCTGGGTAATGCGCTGGGTGTAATCGTTCGCTGCCGCAGCGCGATCCATGGCTTTCTTGAATCGCGCAGTAGCGATCAACTCCATCGTCCGCGTGATCTTGCGGATGTTTCGAATCGATTTTCGTCGCTTATCCAGCGCTCGAGTGTTGGCCATGAAATCAAAGGTCCTTATTGAACCGGGTCGTCAAGTTACATCTTGTCTGGTTTTGTGTGCCACTGGCTTTGCCAGTGATTTTATTCGAAGTGATACGGCTTGGTCTCGGCAAGTTTATGTTGAGCAGGGTGATTGGGCTTAAAGAGTCTGTCGGTTCATTTGGCTTTGAAACTTCGGCAGTGGGGACACTGGCAAAGCCAGTGGCACACACCGGTGGATGTTTCGCATCGATTTTCGTCGCTTATCTAGCGCTCGAATGTTTGCCATGAAATCAAAGGTCCTTGTTGAACCGAGTCTTTCGCTTACGTCACTATCTACCGCTTTAGAACTCAGATTTGAAATCTCAAATTTGAGAGCTTAATGGCGGCCTAAGCCACTGGCTTGTACCCCTTTTTGAACTCATCCAAACCGGCACGGAATCCAGCTTCGACTTCGCCGGTCAGATCGTTGGTATCCTTCAACTTGGCGATGATGTCGCTTTTGCGATCACGCATGAACTGGAGGAACTTGGTTTCAAAGTCGCGAACGCTCTTTACCGGAACATCGTCCATGAAACCCCGAGTCGCAGCGTAAATACTCATGATCTGGTCGTAGACGCTCAGCGGTGCGTACTGCGCTTGCTTCAGCAGCTCGACCATGCGGTAACCGCGATCAAGACGAGCTTGAGTGACCGGGTCCAAGTCGGTACCGAGTTGAGCGAACGCTTCCAATTCACGGAAAGATGCCAAGTCGAGACGCAAACCGCCGGCGACTTTCTTCATGGCTTTGATCTGAGCCGCACCACCCACGCGAGATACCGAAATACCCGCGTTCATGGCTGGACGAATACCAGAGAAGAACAAGTCAGGTTGAAGGTAAATCTGGCCGTCGGTGATCGAAATCACGTTTGTCGGAATGTAAGCCGAAACCTCACCTTCCAGAGTTTCAATAATCGGTAGGGCTGTCAGCGAACCGCCGCCGAGTTCCTTTGACAGTTTGGCCGATCGTTCGAGCAGTCGACTGTGGCAATAGAACACGTCCCCCGGGAACGCTTCACGGCCTGGTGGACGGCGCATCAACAATGAAAGCTGCCGGTAGGCCACGGCTTGCTTGCTCAAGTCGTCATAGACAATCAAAGCATGTTGGCCGTTGAACATAAAGTGCTCGGCCATGGCTGTACCGGAGTAGGGAGCGATGTATTGCAGCGGAGCAGGTGTACTAGCACCCGACACGATCACTGTTGTATAGTCCATCGCGCCGTATTTTCGCAGAGCTTCGATCACGAGAGCGACCGAAGAATCCTTTTGACCGATGGCGACGTAGAAGCACTTTACGCCCGTGTCCCGTTGATTCAAAATCGCATCGATGGCGACGGCGGTCTTGCCCGTTTTGCGGTCGCCGATGATCAATTCGCGTTGTCCGCGACCGATGGGAGTCATCGCGTCGACGCACTTGATACCGGTTTGCAGCGGCTCGTGAACGGGCTGGCGTTCGGCCACGCCGGTCGCGATCACTTCCACGGGACGTTGCTCAGTCGATTCGACTGGTCCGCGGCCGTCGAGCGGATTGCCGAGGGGATCGAGCACACGGCCGATCACGCCATCACCGACAGGCACGCTGAGCAGTTTTCCGAGCGATTTTACCTCATCGCCTTCGCTGATCGTCAAGTAGTCACCCAGGATGATCACCCCAACGGAGTTTTCTTCGAGGTTGAACGCCAGTCCGATTACACCGCTGGGGAACTGAACCATTTCACCGGACATCACGCCCGACAAACCGTATACCCGAGCAATACCGTCGCTGACTTCGAGGACCGTACCGACTTCGCGGACGTCCATTTTGCTCTCGAACGTCTCGATTTCTTTTTGAATCACCGAGGCGATTTCGTCCGAGTTGAACTTCATGGCCTACCCCAAAAACTTAGGTTGATTGAAAGGAATGATCTGAAAATTATCTAAAATATGGATGAGTTTATGACGAGATCAGTGAATCGAAGTTGCTGCGCATCGAACGCTGTACGCCCGAGAGCACCGATTGTCTCAACTGTTGCATTTTGCCGAGGACGCTGCCGTCGTACACTTTGTCGCCGATTCGCAGGACGATGCCGCCCAGCAAAGCCGCGTCGATGCTCTCTTCAAGCATCGCATCTTTGCCGAACGCAGATTTCAATTGAGTGCGAATCGCATTGCGCTGTGCATCATCCAAAGCTAGGGCCGATGTTACTTGAACGTGCAAGCGTCCCAGTTGTTCGTCGCGCAGCATCGAAGCGGTTACTTGTACCGCTCGAAGCGATTCTGCTCGACCGCGGCGGCAGAGCACTTTGATGAAATTCAATAGCAGCTTATCGAGTTTGCCACCAAAGATGCGATCCAGCATCGCTTCTTTTTCTTCTTGAGCGATATTGGGCGAACCGAGCGCTTGCTCGAGAGCCGGGAAGCGATTCAAACATTCCATTACGACAGCTTCGAGTTGCGAGACGATTTCATCGGTTTTGCCGCCCGCCGCACCCAGTAGGGCTTTGGCATACAGTGCGCCGACTTGTTGTTCGTCGCCATCGAGTGCAGTTTGATGTTGTGTTTGCTCGGCCATTCTTATTCGTTCAAAGCGGTTCGCTGGTTCGTTCCAAGCTGATTCGCTGGAAACCTTCTGCTGAAAACTAATTGTTGCTTGGCAACTGCTTGAGCATGTCTTGAATCATGCCTTGGTGGTCGCCGGCTTTGACTTCACGTCCGACGATGCGTTGCGCCAACGTCATCGCTACTTCGGTCGATTGCTGAGCCAATTCGTTGAGCGCAACACGCTTGGCGGATTCGATATCCGCGACTGCGCGATCGCGTTGACGGGCGGCTTCCTCTTGCGCTGAAGCAAGCAGGCGCTGGCCCGCAGCTTCGGCATCTTTACGCGCGTCGGCCACAATCTGCTGAGCTTCTTGTGCCGCAGCAGCTAACTTCGCTTCGTACTGGACCAGCTTTGCCGCAGCGTCTTTCGCCGCTTGCTCAGCATTCCTGATGTTCGCAGCGATCGATCGTTCGCGTTTTTCGAGCCCTT
>JANLQO010000594.1:0-5248 GCA_031367855.1 Planctomycetia bacterium
CCCGGCGGAAGCATCGCCAGCTGCGGCGCGTAGATCGTTGTTGAGCCGCCGAACTTCTGCAAGTTTCTCCTCGCGTGTTCCTCCCTGCAACTTGCCCCAGTGCTTGGTAACAAGAGCATCAAGTTTCGAATCCTCGAGCAAAACTACTCGACGAATCTGTTCAATGGACACGGATGACGCCGGGAGAGCTCCCTCATCAACCGCTTTGAGCACAAGGCCCGCGGATGAAGCCCGGGAAAGCAGTACATCCTTGATCTTCGATTTGAGGTCGTTTGACGTCAGCGTTTGATGAAGCCGCATCAGTTCATTTGCGACGATAGGATGATCGATTAGAGCGAGTATCTGCAATGACGCAGAGCGTACCGCTGCGGATGGATCCGTCGAAAGCACTTCCAGCGATGGATCCATCAACGAGGCGTCTTCAAGCGAACTCAAAATGCTCAGCAGCGCGACACGCCGAGTTGGCTCTATCTGACGATCAAATGCCCTTTTTTTAACTGCGGCGATCGTTGCCGTTTGTCGCAAAGCGACGCCTAGTTGCAGCAGAGTAAGGTCGTCAGGAGCCGCTTTCAGCTCCGTCTGCACTAATCGCGAGAACTCGTGCGATCGAGCCAGCTCAACCCAAGCCTGCGTCTGCTTATCGCGATTCTGTTCTTGCCAACCGAGCCACACATGCGTCCAAAGCAACTGGCGTGCACTGTCATCTGGCGCGGCCTTCAGTAAGCGGACTACCGAATTCAAACCTTCCTCAGTTCGCTCTGCGGCATACCGCCGAATTAATCGCGGCAGCAACTCCTCTCGTCCCAGTCGCGACTTCCACAGCGTCGGTCGCTCAAAGCGTTTCATCACCTCTTCTCGTCCAACAATGCAGTGCTTTTCAACAGCCCACCACCACAGTAGCGGCACATAGGGATCCCCAGAATCTAGATCTCGGTTGATGTTTGCATTGATTATTGGCATTGCCTGATCTGGCGGAAATCTTGCCGCACTGCAAGCCAATTGTTGCCGAACGTTTAGGTCCGGTTCATGTTCCGCGAAATTGTCCAACCACTGAGCCATCTTCTCCGAAATGACTTTCCGATCGCCAAGCAAACGCACGGTCCACGAACGAACCGCGGGATGAGGACTAGCGAGTAGTTGTGCTGCCAGTGGTTCATCAATTCCGTCAAGCAGATTCAATGTCCACAAAGCTTCCAGAGCTGCCGTTTCATCGGTATCGGCGGTTGCTGTTTTTTGAAACAATTCGCGTAGATGCATGACATCCGCGCTTTCTGCCGCTTTGGGCCATTGCCCGTAACGTCGCACTAACTCTTGTCGGGCCTTGCGAACAAACCACTGATTTGGATGCTGATGCAGTTGAGCTAACTCGTCAACACTTTTCGTCGAGATATCGACGGATTTTACCCGTGCCGCCCCGGCGGGAGCGATTCTGAAGATACGACCGTTCGATCGGTCCCAATCCGCATCCGGATCAGGATGAGCGGTTCTGGCATCGTTCCAGTCAGTTACATAGATGGCACCATCTGGTCCCACCGTTAGATCGGTAGGCGCGAACCAGGAATCCTCGGAGGTCAGTAACTCGCCTGCGTGAGCCGTCGCAATGGTCGAGCCGCTGGGAATGATTGAATGCCAGTATACGCCGTGGCCCAGCAGGTCGCCGGCGATGTACTTGCCTCGAAACGATTCAGGGAATGCATCGCCTTGATAAACGATACCGCCAACGGTGACATGCCCACCGCGAAAGTTCTGATGCGGGGCATGATCGAAGTATCCGTAGGTATGCGAGTTATGCAAGGCTCCATGCTTACCAAAAGATTTAACAAAATAGCCGCCTTGGACTCCATGCACCAGAACATGACCACCGTAGTTTGTGCTGTAGAGCAGTCGCCCTGTTCGATCAAAGTCGAGCCCCCAGGAATTTCCACCTCCCTCACAGAACAGTTCGAATTCGCGGGTCAACGGATGATAGCGCCAAACTCCCTGCTGGAATTCGACGCCGCGAATGTTCGCCGTTACGGTGCTTCCTTGGCAACCGTATAACCAGCCGTCAGGCCCGAAGGTCAATGAATTCGCAACACTGTGTGCGTCTTCCATCCCAAAGCCAGTCAATAGAACTTCCGGATCCGAGTCGGGTTCATCGTCGCGATTGCGATCAGGATAGAACAGCAGATACGGTACATTCAATACGAAGACTCCGCCGTGGCCAAAGGCCATGCCTGAAGCCAGATTGAGTCCGTCGACAAAATCGTGTTGGCTATCCATACGGCCGTCGCCGTCTGTGTCTTCAAGAATAGTGATGCGATCGTCACCTCTGGGGCCGCGCGGTGGAGGTTCTGGAACACGGTCATACTTGGTTCGTGAATAGCGATCCACGGACACTCGCTTCAAGCCATTCGGATTGGGGTATTGCAGATACTGGATCACCCACAATCGACCGCGATCATCAAATTCGATCGCCACCGGTTGTCTAACAAGCGGCTCTGCAGCCACCACTTCGATGACGAACCCATCGGGCGCTTGCATTTTCGTCACGGACTGTTCGGCCGTCAGATTCTGACTTTTTACAAAAGAACACCACCCGTAAGAAAAGACAATCACAGCCATCACGCAAATTTGAGTTACTATTCGTTTCAAAGCTGCGCTCCTGGTGCTGTTGCCGCCCCTTTGATACAAGGGACGCTAAACGGGCTGTTTAGCTCGCGGCCTCCGTCGTCGACAGGTAAGCTAAACTAAATCAAACTGAAGTGCAAACATTAATTGCCCCAACGCCACAGGGTGAAATAGTCATCTTTGCCGACCGTTTTGTCTCATTGTCTCGATCCCAAGCTCCAGCTTGGGAATGCGGTCCTCGAAGCTTTGCTTCGTGGCGCAGCCTATGCTGCACCACAACACCTGCCGTGGTGGAGTTGGGGCGGGGAAGCGGAGCTTCCGGAATGTGCGTTCCCAAGCAGGAGCTAGCTGGAGTTTGGGAACGAGCTGGGAACGAGTTGCCTCAATCTTGCAACTTTTGGGGGGGCCGAAAACGATCAATTGGAAAAGTCAAATCGGTAATTGGCTGAATCGCAGCTGTGTTAGTCAAAGCAGCCGAATCGGAGAATTTCTGCTAGACTATGGGCTAAAGAGGCGACGTCCCGCTATATCAACGCGTGACTGAGAAGCGTAATCCATGACACAATTCGAATCCAAGCAACCTCGAAATCCAATACCTTTGTCCGTCTTCCTTGGTCAATATCTTGTACTGACAATGCAAGGGCTGCTGTTTACAATTTCGTCCTCTCTCGTTGCCGACGAGCAAGTTGACTACAGCAGGCAAATCAAACCGGTCCTCATTGAACGCTGTGTTGCTTGTCACGGTGCGCTGAAGCAGGAAGGCGGCTTGCGACTAGATACAGCGGCGCTGGCGATCAAGGGCGGCGAATCCGGAGCCGCCATCATCCCTGGTGATGCTTCGGCGAGTCCACTGTTGGCCCGAGTCACAGAGACTGACGAATCTTCACGGATGCCACCCGAAGGTGAATCGCTGAAACCCGACCAGATTGCCGCATTGAAGAATTGGATCGCTCAAAGCGCACTGGCCCCGGCGGATGAACAACCCCAGCGAGATCCTCGCAACCATTGGGCATTTCAAATTCCGACTCGAGTCGCGGTGCCGCCAATTGAAAACCCGTCAGCAGAGCAAGTTCGTTGGCAGCGCAACCCGATCGATGGATTCATTGCTAGTGAGCATCGTAAGCGAGGTCTTATGGCCCAGCCGGAAGCTGACAAGCGAGTCTGGTTGCGACGTGTTTCAATCGATTTGACAGGCCTGCTGCCGACCTCGGAAGAACTCAACGCGTTTCTGGCTGATGCATCACCTGACGCGCACGACAAAGTCGTCACGCGGTTACTCGACAGTCCGCAATATGGACAACGCTGGGGTCGACACTGGATGGATATTTGGAGGTACAGCGACTGGTGGGGACTGGGTGCGGAAGTTCGCAACTCACAGAAACACATCTGGCATTGGCGCGATTGGATCGTTGAATCGGTGAACGCTGACAAAGGCTATGACCAGATGCTCAGCGAAATGCTGGCTGCCGATGAACTTTACCCCAATGACCTAGATCGACTGCGAGCTACGGGTTACCTCGCGCGGCAGTACTTTATCTTCAATCGCACAACGTGGCTGGATGAGACGATCGAGCACACCGCAAAGTCAATGCTTGGCCTGACAATGAACTGCGCGAAGTGCCATGACCACAAGTATGATCCGCTCGCGCAAGTGGAATATTATGGGATGCGTGCGGTATTCGAGCCTTATCAGATTCGCGCGGAGATGGTCCCCGGCCAGCCAGACTTTGAGAAAGATGGAATTCCGCGAGTGTTTGATGCCCATCCGGACGCGCCAACGTATGTGCACGTGCGTGGCGACGACCGTAATCCAGATACAAGCCGCTCGATAGAAGCAAACGTGCCAGCATTTCTGAAGAATGAATCCCTGAACCTGTTTTTGTATCCCATTACTCTGCCAGTGGAAGCGGTGCATTCTGGCTTGCGTGAATCGATTGTCGCCACACATCGTGAGGCCGCGGAACGGCAGATTGCCGCCGCACGCACAGCGGTCGAGAGCGCCGAAAACAATCTGAAAATCGCTTTGACCGGCGAAACTCAACCACCAGAAAAGCAGCGAGCAGAAGAACTGGCAGTGACCATCGCAAAGAAATCGCTGGGTACAGCCGAAGTTCAACTCGCTTCGATCATGGCCCGAGCGGCCGCCGATCGAGCGCGGTTGCTCGACGAGACTTCGTCTAACGATTCAGCTTTCGCGGCATCCAAAGCTGAACGAATACTTGCCGCAGCCCGCGCTGACGAAGAACAAACTCGAGCGGAACTGACTCAGTTGCAGGCCGCCGCTGATAAGAAAGCCGAAGCCGATAAAAAATTTACCGAAGCCAAAGCGGCATTCGACGCTGCACGAACCGCTTGTGAGATGGCAAGCGACAAGTACACACCGTTACCCGGCGCGAAAAAGACTCAGGAGGACTATCAAAATCGCAACGCGGACGCACCGTTCCCGACCCACAGTACCGGACGTCGATCGGCTTTCGCAAAGTGGCTGACTGATCCAAATAACCCGCTTCCAGCCCGAGTAGCCGTGAATCACATTTGGATGAGGCACATGGGGGAACCGTTAGTACCGACAGTGTTCGATTTCGGTCTTAAAGGCACTCCACCTACTCATCCCGAGCTATTGGACTGGCTGGCCGTA
>JANLQO010000596.1:0-9399 GCA_031367855.1 Planctomycetia bacterium
GGTGTGCGTCCAGCGTACTTGTTGCTGCTGTAGCTGATCGCAAGCACACGGCGGCCTTCTTTACGCGGTACGATCAAACCAAAGCCATCGATACGTCGCTTCAGATCCGCTTTATCAACGACCAGCACTGCGACGGCGCTCGAGGCGTACTGGATGCTGCCAACCATTGAACTAAGTGCGGGACAACTGGCTTTCAGCAACTCAGCAGTCCGCGCTGCAGGCAAGCTAATCACTACACCGTCGAAGTCCATCGGCCCGCGGACTGTATCGAGTCGCCACTGTGGCGCGGTCGGGTCATGGCTCACTTGTTCCGCACCGCGGACGCCGCAGCCCAACTGAATGCAGCCCTCGGGAAGCGACTGAACAATATGTTGCACCCAATGACTCATACCGGCGGCTGGTGCCATAAATTGATCGTAACGCGCACCGCTCGCGCGGCCCGCGATCTGCTTCGCTTGAGTCTTGCGCGAGCGCAGATGGCCACGGATTAAGCCACCGTGCACGCGCTCCATTTCAACGAACTGGGGCATCGTCGCTTGCATACTCAATGTCTTTGGATCCGCCGTAAATATACCGCTTACAATCGGCTCGACCAGGTTCTCATACGCTTCGCGCCCCAACCGACGAAGTGCAAACGACTCGAGCGATTCGTCTTCATTGCTCTCACGGCGAGGAACAAAATACTCTTGGGCCAACCGAAATTTACCTGCCAGCGAAAGCGTCCCTGTCAGCAACATTGAATCGATCCGCGTTGGTTGCATAAGACTGAACCCAAGCGGAATCGGTAGGATGCGATTTCGATTCAATACAAACGCGCGACGGTCGCGCAACTGTGGCCGGATCAATTGCGACTCAAATCCGATTTCGCGACAGAACTCGAGAGCGTCGGGCATGAGCGTTGCAAAATTATCAGCGCTGCGTTCAATGAGATAACCCTCATCGTAGATCGTTTCCAGGATGCCGCCAACGCGATCGCTGGCCTCAAGCAGCGTGGCCTCAATGTTCGCGGCGCGCGATAATTCCCAGCCAGCGGCTAGGCCGCTGATGCCACCTCCGATGACAGCAATACGTTTCAACACGCTCATGCCAGTTGTTTGACAACGGCGTCGATCTTTGCCGCCACGATGAAGTCATTTTCGCTGAGTCCACCGATCGCATGCGTGGTGAGATCGATGCGCACCTGACGATAGGCGGTCAAGTGCAAATCGGGATGATGTTGCTCGCGCTCCGCCAAATCCGCCACAGCATTGATTAGCCGCATCGCTTCGACAAAGTTCTTCAGTTTGAATTGGCGGGAGATCTTTTTGCCGTCGTCAACCAATTCCCACTCAGATGCGAGCGCCTGCAACTGTTGATTGGCTTCACTCAGTTCGCATGCTGCTACGCCACCTTCGCAGGGTTGGCAAGTCTTAGCTTCAAGTTGCACTGGCGTTAGAATATCCACTGTTTTCGCTCCGCGTTTACTGGCAGTTTGACCGCTTCAGTCGTTCAAACTGCCATTATCCCGCTTCGTGTGCAATTCGCAATGCTACGTGGACGTGGCAGTGTAGAACGGTTGTCCTCAACGTTGTCCTCAACCGTTCTGCCACAGTTTGGCGGCTGGCAGCGGTAGTGTTTCCCAACGTACACGCGATGATCGGGGAGAACGCACAGGTGGCTCGGAACGATTGAGGACAATCGTTCTACACTCTAGCCACTCGGCGATCGCCTCGCTGGGATGTATCCTAATAGCCTTTCGAATTTGTACGAATTCGTTTTTATCAAGCAGGTTGACATGACGCGCGTTAGGGTGATCGATACACATACCGGAGGCGAGCCGACGCGAGTCGTCTTGGCTAGCCCGATTGATTTGGGCAAAGGCAGCATGGCCGTACGACGCGAGCTGTTCGCCGCGAATTATGATGACTATCGACGAGCGATCGTGTGCGAGCCGCGGGGATCCGATGTGATGGTGGGTGCGTTGCTGGTGCCACCGGAAAACCCAGCGAGTTTGGCGGGGGTTATTTTTTTCAACAACGTAGGTTATCTGGGGATGTGCGGGCACGGAACGATCGGGGTGGCGATCGCGCTTCAGTACATGGAACGCGTTACGAAAGGCATCCATCAACTCGACACCCCTGTTGGCCCGGTCCAATTTGAGCTGTTAGGCGACAATCGAGTGCGCATTCAAAATGTGCCGAGTTATCGGTTTCGGGCTGCGGTGCCCGTGAAGTTGCGAAGCGGTCAGGTGTTGCATGGCGATATTGCTTGGGGCGGCAATTGGTTTTTCATTTGCCAAGATCATGGTTTGTCGGTCGAGCTCGGGGCGATTGATGAGTTGCAACGCTTGACTAATGAAGTGCGCGGCGCGTTGCAAGCCAACAGCATCTGTGGTGAAGATGGCGGAGAAATCGATCACATCGAACTGATTGGTCCGCCGAGTTCAATCTTCGCGGCTGATGCAAGGAATTATGTCATGTGTCCAGGCGCGGCCTACGATCGATCGCCGTGCGGCACGGGCACGAGCGCAAAAGTAGCGTGCTTAGCCGCAGATGGCAAGCTTGCGCCAGGTCAAATACATCGACAAGAGAGTATTGTAGGAAGTCTATTTGAAGCGACCTACAAGAGTACGGATAGTAGTCGGATTCTGCCAAGTATCACTGGTTCGGCCTATGTGAATGGCGAGGCGGAATTGATTCTGGACGCACGGGATCCGTTCTGCATGGGAATTACGAAAAGCTGAGAATAGCCAACGAAAGTAAGTGTCATGAAGATAGCGATGTGGAGTTGGTTGAACGCTGCCCTAGTTGTGGCTGTCAGTGTCGTCGCAGGTTGCTCAGGGACTAAACCCGAGGCGCTCGTTGACCGCGTGTTGGTGATAGAGAATTTGGATAGCCCTGTGTCGATGCAGATTGCGAAGTACTACATGTCGAAGCGCGGCGCGAAGAAGGTGCTTCAAGTTCATAGCCCCGACTCGGCCATTAGTTCTGCAAATGAGACGTTGCCTTTTGCGGCTTTTCAAGAAGCGATCGAAAAACCATTGAAAGCGTTTTTGGCGACCGATCCCAAGATCGATTTCATTGTACTGACGAAAGGCATTCCCATTCGATTAACGGGAGCGCCCGTGGGTTTGTCGAATACTCAGCCGTCGTTGGACTCGTACATCGCGGGCATGGATTACTTTGATCGCCCGACGTCGTTGAAGGTAGTGATCGATGAAGGCGGTTGGAAGGGGAAATGTTTTGTTAACAACTTCTTCAATTCGAGCGAACGATTCTCGCATGCAAAATATGGTGGCTACTTGGTTACGCGTCTGGATGGTTATAATGTCGCAGCCGCCATGGCCCTGGTCGATAGTTCGGTTGCGTCGGACGGATCCAAGCCGACCGGCACGTTTTTGCTCGACGCCACCGTCGGGGCCGAAGCGAGCGATGTTGCCAAAGTACCGCAGTTGCCGATCAAAGATGGCAAAACGAATATGGAAATGATCAGCAACTTGGCGGTCAGCGATTGGACTGCGGACTTGGTGGCTGCAGGCGCGCGATTGGAGAAGTCCGGCATACCGTATGAGTTGGAGCAGAGCTCAGCCTTTATTGGCAATAAACAAGGCCTGATGGGTTACGCCTCGTGGGGCAGCAACGACGGCAAATTCTCCCTCGAGGCTTTTAAATCAGTAAAATTCGCTGCGGGTGGCATCGCCGAAACGGCCGTCTCGACAAGTGGCCGCACCTTTTTACCAAATAACGACGGCGGTCAATCCTTGGTCGCAGAGTTGATTGACTCGCGAGTTACTGGCGTGAAAGGCTATTGCGATGAACCATTTTTGCCCGCGATCGCTTCGCCTACGATTCTGTTCGATCGTTACACCCAAGGCTGGACATTGGCCGAAAGCTTTTACGCGGCGTCAAGATTCGTGGGTTGGGAGGACATCGTCATCGGAGATCCGCTCGCCATGCCGTACAAAAAGCCATGAAAATTCAAGTGGGAGTGACAGGAATTGAACCTGCACACCTTACGGTACTAGATCCTAAGTCTAGCGCGTCTGCCAGTTCCGCCACACTCCCAAGAACTACACGAAGCATATCCGCTGGCCAGGATCTTTCAAGTGGGAATTAAGGGCCGCGCGAAGGCGAATTTTGTTTGACATCGGCAATCAATTCACTGTTTGCTAGGAATACACGCCAGCCGGAGTTTACGCCACACGGTGCGAAAAAATCGTACAATCGTTCGAAGCCGAACGACATCGGGAATTTACCCAGTTCAGCTGTCGAAACTAGGATGATCTGGACCAGCCAGTGATTTAGATAGAACGGTAAGCTCGAAACTGCGTAACTGTAGCACTGACTGAAATTCGCCATGCGGTCCATTTTCCTCGATTTTTGTTCGACGACGCCGATCGCTGCCAGCGTGCGCGAAAGCATGTTGCCGTTTTTGGGTGAATTCTATGGTCACCCATCCAGCGCGCATTGGTTCGGGCGGGCCGCACAGGAAGCGATCGAAGATTCTCGCAGCAATGTAGCCTGTTTGCTCGGGTGTCACCCCTCAGAAGTGATTTACACATCGGGCGGAACCGAGGGGGTCAATTTGGCATTGATCGGCGCGGCGCGCGCGATGGAACGATCGAGGCCTAACGAAAAACTGCACCTGATTACAACTGTGCTCGAACACATGGCTGTGCGCAAATGCGTCGAACACCTAGAACAAAGTGGTTGGGAAGTTACCGTCATCGGCTGCGATGTCAACGGCGTCATTCGGCTGGATGATTTTAAGGCCGCAATTCGACCGAACTCGGTGCTGGCGAGTGTAATTCATGCCAGCCATCAGTTCGGTACGATCCAGCCGCTGGCCGAAGTTGCCGAATTGTGCATGGCGGCAGATATCGTCTTGCATACCGATGCGGCGCAAAGTGTCGGCAAAATCAAGCTGGATGTTGAAAGCCTGGGGGTCGATCTGCTTAGTTTTAGTGGTCACAAGTTTTACGCACCCAAGGGGATCGGCGGTTTGTTCGTCCGGATGGGAGTGGCCATTGAGCCGATTCTATTCGGCGAAGGCAACGAAGGGGGGTTGAGACCTGGAACAGAAAATGTTCCGCACATCGTTGGCTTAGGGCAAGCCGCGAAGTTATTGATGACGGGTGCAGAAAGTTCTGCTGATCGGTTGGCTCAGATTCGCGATCGATTTCATCATCAACTGGAAAGTCTACTCGGCCAGCCGCTGACAGTTTTCGGGGAACGAGCGCTGCGGTTACCGCATGTCCTCAGCCTAGAGTTGCCGGGTGTGACGGCCCAAGCCTTGCAACAGCGATTGCCCGAGATTTGTTTCGGAGCAACAGGAGCCATTCTCGACAACCCATCGGCGCAACGTTGGAACAGTTATGCCGCCATGGGGCTGAGCGAACAGCAAGCGGCGCGCGCGTTGCGAGTATCGATCGGCTGGACAACTTCTGAAGAAGAACTGCAACAGGCCCTGCAACTGATTGCTGCCGCGCATGACGGATTGGCTGACGAACGTCCGCTGGATCGGTAGCCAATACTACGGATAGGCATCTTTGATAGCTACGCCCATGACTTTGACTCGACCTCCGAAAGGAAGTGCTGCGGCTTGGTAAATGGTGCGCGCCGGACGTTTTCCTTCAGGAAACAATTTTGCGTATACATCATTTACTTCGGGAACATCAGCGAGGTCTGCAAATGCGATGTCAATGAACGTGATGTCTTCGATCGCAAAGTTTGCTGCGCGAACTGCGCAGAACAGATTGCCAAACGCGCGGTCTGCCTCTTCACTTGCGGTGCCCGGTATGTACTCTCCGGAAGCACCAATTGACAGCTGGCCACTCAGATAGCAAATGTGGTTGACGACGACAGCGTGACTGATTGGCGATGCCCATCTAGGCAGGCCCTCGCCTTCGACGATGAATTTCCGCATAGCTGTGGATCGATCCTATCTGGGTTGAATACCGAATTGATGGTGTAAGACGAATAACGACCGCCGTAACTGGGGATGCGCCAGTACAGATTCCATTCTAAAACGCCGGCTCGACGAGCCAGAGGGTAGCTTCTAACGTTGGGCAGTTTTTCATGCACTGATTGACGTACTGCCGCGTTCGGAACTGGGGCGGTTTTGGCGTGCCTGACTTCGTCGGTTTTAAAGTTCTAAACATCGTATGGTTGATTCCAGCCATTCTGCACTGTATGCTAACCTCGCCCGTATACACGCCCGGGCACGTCCGCCGATGAATACCGTTACCACGAGCGTAGCCGAGCATTGGAGCGATCCCCAACGATGACTACTCACTGCAAAACCGGTAGCGATGGAGAGTCGCTGAAACGATTCAAAAACGCTGAACGCAATTCGATCGATCCAAATCCCAATCTGCAAAGATTGCGTAAGCGTCGACTTGGCATCGAGAGATTGGAAGATCGCTTAGTTCACGCCGCGATTGCGGCTCTCCTCGGAAAGACGGATTCGATTTTCAGCTCCAACGCTTCGGCTGATACTTCCGTGGGCCCTGGGAACTTTCAGGTTGGAGAACTTTTAACAGCCTCCGCAGTTGAATCGCCCACAATTGATGCTGGCCCATCGTCGAATACGATTGTGCTCCGCCGTGTCGCCACCATGGGCGATTACGAAGTGTTGATTGACGGCATTGTAAGGTACCGATTTCCATCTACACTGGCATCGCTTACCATCAATGGCAACGGAGGCAATGACACGTTCACTGTCGATTATGATTTCACTCCGTCGACCAAAAACATTCCCATCCCGCCGGACGGCGTTTATTTCAATGGTGGAGGCGATCCAGAAGATGCCGTTTCGGTATCTGGGGGCATCTACTATGTAATCAACCAACATATGAATTCTGCCTCGAGCGGAGACATTTCCTTGCAGCAGCTCTTTTGTCCGATCTTTTGCGGCACAATTCCGTCCTCAGTAACACGCCATGTTAATTACTCAGGAGTTTCAGCTGTCGTAATTGCTGCCAAGCCCATGATTGCAAGTTTTTTCACTCTTCCAGATGGACAGAATTCAGGCGTGACCGTCGGCGACGATATCCAGGCGGCGACCGATTTTTCTCAGTTACGCGGTCCAACGATTAGTGACACGTATTTCCTTAATCCGCCGGAACTGATCGTCCAGCTCGGCAATAATGGTAATTCGATTTCGCTATTGAAGATGGACCCGGCCTTTACCGGGCGTACGACCGTCAATGGTGGTGCTGGAGCGGACACCATAACTGGCAACGAGCTGGCAAACACGCTCAACGGCAATAACGGAAACGACATTCTCAACGGTGGCGGGGGAAACGACGTGCTCAATGGTGGTCCGGGTAATGACAGCTACTTGTTCGACACCGACGTGGCTCTCGGGACCGATACGCTAAACGAATCGGGAGGCGGGATCGACACACTTAATTTCAAGACGACGTCGAAAAAATCCGTAGCTGTAAATCTTTCTACGGCTGGGTCGCAAATTGTAAACGCCAATCTCTCTTTGATCCTTGGTTCATCTGCAAGCTTCGAGAATGTCATCGGCGGCACGATGGGCGACACTCTCATCGGTAATACGCTTGACAACAAATTCACCGGCGGCGGCGGAAACGATTTCCTGCAAGGTGGTGCCGGTGACGATACCTATCTCTTCGACACGGATTTAATCCTTGGCACAGACACGTTGAATGAGGCGGGAGGAGGATTTGATACGCTGGACTTCAGTTTGACAACCTTGCGACCCGTTGCGATCAATCTGGGTAACGCAGCCTTACAAGTTGTCAACGTTGGACTTTCGCTGGTACTCAAATCGGCGGTTGCCTTCGAAAAAGTAATCGGCGGTAGCCTGGGCGATTCGATTACAGGTAACTCGCTAAACAACATTTTGATCGGGGGACCGGGTAATGATATTCTTAGTGGTGGGAGCGGACGCGACCTGCTGATCGGCGGGACCGGTGCCGACACTCTGGCCGGAGAAAACTCTGACGATCTCATGATTTCGGGAACTACGTCCTATGATAATAATGCCAGCGGGCTTCGAATCATCCTCAAGGAATGGAGCGACCTGACGAAGAGTTACGCAACGCGAGTTACCAACCTGCGAACCGGCGTGGCCAGTATACGATTGCAGGCCACCGGGATTGGGGCAACCGTCTTCAAAGACAACAGTGTCGACCAGTTGACGGGAGGCATCGGTAAAGATTGGTACTTCGCCAGCCTTTCGGATGTAATCAACAACCTCGAAGCCGGTGAATTAGTGGACGGGTTGCCTTAATCGGGAGGTCGAGCCATTTCCCCATGCGCTGCCAGATGGGAACTGCATCTCGCTGACGCAGTTCCAAAGGCTCGGCCACGCTGAGTAGCGCCCCACGATACTCGACGGCATACAACTGCTGGAAAAATGCGACCATATGCGAAGCCAAGACGGGGTCGTTCGATTGAGCTTTCACGAATCCACGCCGCGCATGCGCATTGCAACTTTGATGCGTGATGCGATTACCGCTACGCGCAGCCAAGTTGGCATTCACACCAGCCGCATCGCCAAGAATTCTTCCCCGTCGACTTCCAATCGGTGGCTGTTTTGCTGCTTTTCAAGGATCTGCTCGCCGAGATACCAATAAAGCTCCAGTAGCTCGCGATTCACCGCCACGGCGGCGTTAAACTGCGAGGCTTGAATTCGCTGCTTGATGGAAACAATCCATTGGCGATATTCACCGGTATGAATGATGCCTGTCATGGCTGCACCTAGACCTTGGCAAGGTTTTCGGCGATCGCCTGATTCAGCTCGGCTTCTTCCAGGAGCTGCGACTCGAACTCGGCTTTGAGTGCGGCAAAGCGTTCTGCAAAGTTAAAGTCGTCCTCTGCATCGGGCAAGCCGAAATAGCGTCCCGGTGTTAGGACGTAGTCCAATTCGGCAACACGTCCGATCGGCACGGAGGCGTAGAAGCACTTAATGTCTTCCTACTCCCCCGTTGGCTTTGTCGCCTTCCCTGTTCGCCAAGCGTGATAGGTGCGAGAAATTTGATCGATGTCTGCTTCAGATAATTCCTTAGAGCGCCGGTTGATAAGATGCCCGAGACAAAAGCGAAACGACGCCCATGTCGTTTTGAAATACCCGGGGGGACTAGTGACGACTGGTGGAAACAATAATCAATTAAGTCAATATCCCCGGGAGGGTTCGAACCTCCAACCTTCGGCTTCGGAGGCGAGCTAGCAAACGAAAGGGAAACGCACTTTTTCCTAGGAAACATCGCGGTTGTTGGCGAATGAGACCCGTGCGTATTATATCGGAAGATTGCAGCAATTTGCAAGGTTTTCGGGATGGTTCCCGGATGATTCGGGAATATTCCCGGCTTGGCCAATAACGAAAAAGGATACGCAATGCGAGTGTTTTTAATAGGAATAGTTCTGCTTTCGGGGTTGTGTGGGAGCA
>JANLQO010000007.1:0-15756 GCA_031367855.1 Planctomycetia bacterium
GCTTCGGAGGCCAACGTTCTATCCAGTTGAACTACGGGGACATGCGTGTTCGAGAGACAGTTGCGCTTCGAATCACTCCGTTAGCGTAACGGCTAGCGGACAATGTGAAAAGACGCTGTAGCACCCTGGTACCGTGTATTAAGCGAACTCGAGCAACGATTCGACGTTAAGCCGGGTTGTTCATGGCGCGTAGCTACGCTCGCCAGAACGTGGTTAACCGCTCATTTTAGTTACAGCCACGTTCTGGCGAACGTAGCTACGACAGCCTGTTACAGACACGTTCTGGCGAACGTAGCTACGACAGCCTGTTACAGACACGTTCTGGCGAACGTAGCTACGACAGTCTGTTTTTTCAAATTTCGACGTAACTCGTCGCGTGATATTCGTTTACGTAAAATATCGATCAGGACTATGAATAATCCGGGCTTAATCGTTCTTGGAGCGCGGACGTCCCGTCCGCTGAGCCCGCGAGTACGGCATACAGACGAGAAGTCCGCGGTTCGAGGCTTAAGCCTCCGGGCTTACGATGAGAACCGGGTGCTAACGCACTCCGGCTGATCCAAAAAATAGATTGAAATGCTGCACTCACCAGTACTTTGTCCGACTTTGTTTTTTGGATTGAGGGTAATAAAGTAGAACGATTGTCCCAATCGTTGTTCCAATCGTTTTCGAGAGCAATTGGGACAATTGCGCTACTCTCAATCCCAAAATTAAAACTTGATGAAGCACTAAGCTTTAATCTTGTCGGCGTTTCCGGCTTGGCCGAAAGCGATCATGCGGGCAACGCAGACTTCCTTCATGGCAGTGCGAGCTGGCTTGAGGTAATCGCGCGGGTCGAATTTCTCAGGCGATTCGGCAAGCACTTTGCGAATTGCGCCGGTAATGGCCATGCGGCAGTCAGTGTCGACGTTAATCTTGCGTACACCGTGCTTGATACCGCGCTGAATCTCTTCGACGGGCACGCCGAAGGTCTGCTTCATCTTACCACCGTACTTGTTGATGATGTCTTGCAGTTCTTGAGGCACAGAGGAACTGCCATGCATCACTAGGTGCGTGTTAGGCAAGCGTCGATGAATCTCTTCGATGCGGCCCATGGCAAGCACTTCGCCGTCCGGCTTGCGACTGAACTTGTAAGCCCCATGACTCGTGCCGATGGCAACGGCCAACGCGTCCACTCCGGTATCGGCCACGAACCGTGCCGCTTCTTCAGGGTCGGTCAACAATTGATCGTGGCTGAGCGCGCCGACAGCTCCGTGACCGTCCTCTTGCTCGCCTTCACCCGACTCGAGTGATCCGAGGCAACCCAATTCACCTTCGACGGAGACGCCGCGATTGTGAGCCAGCTTGACGACTTCTTTGGTCACCTTGACGTTGTAGTCGTATGAACCGGGCGTCTTGCCATCTTCTTGCAACGAACCGTCCATCATCACCGACGTAAAACCGTTTTCAATGGCGCTCAAGCAGGTCGCCACGCTATTGCCGTGATCTTGGTGCATGACGATCGGAATTTTTGGATACAGCTCTGCAGCGGCCAGCATCAAGTGCCGCAGGTAAGCGTCTTGCGAATAGGAGCGAGCACCGCGCGACGCTTGAATAATGACGGGAGAATTGGTTTCCTGTGCGGCTTCCATAATGGATTGAATTTGTTCCATGTTATTCACATTGAACGCCGCCACACCGTAGCCATTCGCAGCCGCGTGGTCCAAAACGACTCGCAAAGGTACCATTACCATCGGAAATCTCTCCTCCAGCCCAGAGGCCAGTCAGCTAAAGTTTTGAATGTAAAGCGCTCAGTTCTGGTGCTCAATTGCCGGAACGCGGGAGTAGATTATCGGGTCCGCCGCTGGAACTGACAATCCCAGCAGTGGCTGCCACAGGCTCTTGGTAATTATTGGCCACGCAAGGAGTATTCATGGCAAGCCTCCTTGGTCACTTTTGCCACATCTGTCCAATCCGCGCGATGATTTTCTGGCTAACGCTCAAGCGAGATCCTAAAGTCAGCCGGTAAGCATGGGAGAAGGATCGATGGACTGAGAGTGACGCCCACTTCGTCCAGCCAAGGAGAGGCCTGCGATTCAAGCTTCACCGGGATCAACTCACGCGCCTCGCTGAGTACTACGAAGCTGTGACCGTCACGCTCGATGAACCCCTGTGGAATCTCGCGCGCAAACAAATCATAAAATTCCTTCGGATGAGCGAGGTCGATACCCGTTTGGCGCGCTTGGCCAAATCGCTGCTGCCAACCGTCACCGCAGAATAAGCTGGAGGATCCCACATCGCGCAGAGCTACCGCAGTCGGCAATCCGTCGAGCAAGTCGTGGATAGTTTTCCGCAACACAATCTGCCGCGCTTCGGATGGTTCAAAGTCTATGTCTTTACGGATGCAGACAACGAGCGAGCGAGCACTTTGACGGAAAATGCCGGTCAGCGAGTTCTTCGCGAACGCCTCTGGGTTGGTCGGTGTGAACGTCAAAACGAATTCGCCAGCGGATGTCTTGATTTCAACTGCAGCAGCAGCTTGATCGAAGCGTGAGTGTTCAAGAACTGTGTATGCAATTCCCTTCAATTTGAGAAAATCTTCCAATATGTCGCTTGCTTGAGTCGCGTCCGCGGCGAGTACAAGCAAACTCTCGTCACCCGAGTATCGCAACGTATTAATATCGAAGGGCTGCACTAGAGTGATGTCACGCAGATTAGGAAGTCCCTGCAGACGTTTCAGTACGTCGATATCCGCAAAGTTTTGGTGGTACCAATCCATCGCTTCCCAACGCTCGATCGCTTTGCATAGTGTTGGGATATCACGCTCCAAAGTAGCTGCAACACAATCTACATAGGCTTCCAAATCGGTACCACGACTGATTTGCCGCAGAGGCTCGATGCGTCGCGGATCGCCACTCTTTAGCAATTGTGAACCAGCCGACGTCAGCGCAAATCTCTGTTCATACTGATCGGGATTTTTGCCGGCCGACTCTTGCGCTCGCTTTACCGCATAGTCAAACGCTTCATTAAATCTACCATTTGCACCCAACGAATTCGCGCGCATCTCCTCGGCAAGCTCTTGTGCCTCGGGAAGGGGTGAGGCGTTCAACATCGAAGCGATTTTTTCCTGCGACTCGATCGAAGCCATTGCATAGTACTGGCTGAGGCGTGCCACCCAGCCCGCATCCAACTGGTCTGCAATTTGGGCATCGGCAACCAATTGATCTAGTGCGTTACAACGCGTGGCATACGTCAGGCGAACTCCCATCCAGCTGGACGCGATATCCGATTCGTAGTCGCCGTACTCGTCGTAATACGCCATCATGGCTACAAGCGGCGGCAGCGAGTCCTCTGTAAATCGCAAATCCTGTTTGGCCGATTGGATGGCTTCGACAATGAAGCGATCGGCTGCGGGCCAATCGCCCCTCTCGAAGGCTGAACGCGATCGAAAATACTTTGACCAATGATTCGCTTGGTTCGGAACGCCCTCGTACCACTCGAGGACTTGCTGCAGTTGGTCCAGTTCAATTTCCTCCGACCAGGCCAGCATCTGCAAAAGCACCTCTGGATCGAGCACATCGGTCAACTCTCGCCAGCGGTTGCTCGCCAGCGCAGCTTGCCCTAGCGCCTTGAGCAAGGGGTAGGAGAATTCAATCGGCTCGTCGCCGGTGATCTCGCTTTTGTTCGCTTTGTAAATCGTCAACAGCGCATCAAATGCCTGGCTGGAGTTGCCTTGTTTAATGTCCAGCCTCGCGATCGCAATTGGCGTTTGCATTTCCTCGCGCAATTCGTGCCCCTCAGGAATCGAGTTCAGGATCGCGGCAGCATCTTGTGGCGGCAAATCAAAATAATCGAAGGTGGCGCGATCGCGCAGCACAGTCAAAAACTTGTCGCGATCGGGCGCTTGCTCAGCAGCGCGCTTTAACGAATTCGACTTTGACGCTGCAGTCACGTAGGAATTCAATATTTCTCCCGGACGGGTCGAAGCCTGACTGTCCGCCAGAGATTCGAGCCGCAAGATCTTTGGTGCAAGATCCATCACTTCATCAAAATCTTCATTCGCAATTGCCATTTTGAATTGCAAGTATTGAAGAGCATCTTGCAGTTCAGCGTAAGGCTGCATCAATTCCACCAGCAACCGGATCTTCCTTGCTTTCAAGTTACCGAGCGATTCGACAAGCTTGATTACATGTGCAGAAGGTCGACTATTCTTCGCAACTTGCCGAAAGAGAGCATCCATTTGCTGGCGATCAGCGAGTTTGAAAAAATCGTTTAGGTTTGAAGGATTAACCGGCGCGAGCAACGCCGCGCGCTGCAACCACTCCGCAGCGAGGTGCTTTTGCGCGGGCGTCTGCGCACAGTCGGCTGCCATCTGAGCTGCTTTGGGATGCCAACCGACTTGTTTATTCAGCTCGCGAAGGTATTGAAAAGCGAGTTCGGCTTCATTCGACCACGCCGCCGATTGAGCTTTGTATAACCAAGCGCCAGCAAATTCATCAGCGTTCAGCTGCTTCACAAACTCCGCCAACTCGGACTTCGCCTGGTACGCAACCAACCAGCTGCACAATGAATTCTGCGCCAACGCCATGTAACGGCGCGGAAATTTGGTCTGTTTGAATGTCGAAAGCGTTCGATCTATTTTTTCAGGCGTCGTCATCGTCGCATTGGAATACGTTTCATATGCAGCGTCTGTAAATTCGTGATAGGCCTGATCCCGGGGCTCGTCAAGCCCCGCGTAAATGGCCCAGAATTGTGCCTCGCTCATCGGCAGCAGCACATCGCGCCAATCAAACAATTTCCATCGGTCTGCTTGTCGAGTGAGATACAGCACATGAATGTGATTGCCATCACCATAATTCGCGAAGCTAGCGACGATTGTTCGAGCTTCTTTGTCTTTGACCAACCACTCAAAATCCAGCAGTGTCACGTTCTCACCCAAATCGACCGGCTGGAGTGCTTCGTCAAGATTCAGCGTCCACATCATACGGCTCAACGGATTGATCAAGCCGTTACTCAGGCCACTGCGTTGCATTTCCATTACCATTCGCGGCTTGTCAATTTCTATAACTCCATTTTCTAGCCAAGCAGAGATTTCCTCAGCCTCGGGCGACTGGGTACCGACAGCCTGTTGGGCAATATCCCGAGTCTTGTTGGGAATCGCACCGCCTATTGGTTCGCGAAGTTGATTGAAATTGCCGCCAAAGTTGCTGTCCGAGTTGAATCGGCGGTAAGTTACCACCGCCGCGCCCGAGCAAAAAAGAATTAGCAACAAAAGAATTCCTAAGACGAGCGCGACGACACGTCCGGTATTGCCGTTTTTCGGACGCTGGCCAGAAATTGGGCTTGAGAAACCCGCTCCCGAAAAGTTGACGCGCGGCGGTTCTTGCGACATGTCTGTTCCCAATCAGATTCAAACCGAAGCCTAAATGCCCCAAGGCCGCGTAGCATATCATTTCGCGTCGCAACTGCACAGTGTTTTGCAGTGAGCCGTGGGCGTTAGCCAAATGGCACTCGCTGTGCGTGATATCACGTGGGCGAGTCTCTCCGAGACTCGCAATAACCGCGATAAAACCTCGGTGTGGGTAATCATGAGCTCGGAGAGACGGACCTACAGCCTAAACTGCTACCGCCTGTTCACAAATACTGGTTGATCAGATTCTCCAGCATCTCTTGGCGCCCGCTAGCGTTGGGGGCTGCCTCACCCTTGGCCAGCATATACTTTTCAAGCTCTGCCAGCGATGATTTGCCACTCTCAATCTGCTTGCCGAGATCGCTATCCCAACTGCTGTAACGTTGCTTCACAAAATCCGCCAACACTCCGTCTGCACGAATCGCTGCAGCGATCTTCAAGCCGCGAGCGAATGCGTCCATGCCGCCAACGTGAGCGTAGAACAGGTCGATCGGTTCAAAACTTTCGCGGCGAACTTTCGCATCAAAATTTACACCGCCAGTCGTCAGTCCGCCGTGCTTCAAGATGGCCATCATGCACTGTGCAGTGAGATAATAGTCCGTCGGGAACTGGTCCGTGTCCCATCCCAACAGTAAATCGCCCGTGTTCGCATCGATGGAACCCAATACGCCTTGGTGACCAGCATAGTCCAGCTCGTGCATCATCGTGTGGCCAGCCAAAGTAGCGTGGTTGGTTTCGATGTTCAGTTTGAAGTACGGCATCAAGTCGTAGGCGCGTAGGAAATTCAAACAAGCGGCTGCATCGGAGTCGTATTGATGCTTGGTCGGCTCCTTGGGTTTCGGCTCGATCAAAAATGGCCCCGTAAATCCGATCTGCTTGGAGTAGTCGACCGCCATGTGAAAGAAGCGTGCCAGGTGATCCAATTCCCGCTTCATGTCGGTGTTAAACAAATTTTGATAACCCTCGCGACCGCCCCAGAACACATAATTTTCGCCGCCAAGTTCTTTGGTGACTTCGAGGCATTTTTTCACTTGAGCCGCCGCATAAGCGAACACGTCCACATTGCAACTCGTTGCCGCCCCATGCATGAAGCGCGGGTTGCTGAACAGGTTCGCGGTGCCCCACAACAGCTTGACGCCTGTCCGCTGCTGATGTTCCTTCAGCGACTTGGCAATCGTTTCAAAATTCTTATGCGACTCCGCCAGCGTCGCCCCTTCCGGTGCCACGTCGCGGTCGTGGAACGCATAGAACGGAGCTTGCAGTTTCTCAAAAATCTCAAATGCCACTTCGACTCGTTTGAGCGCATTATCTACCGAGTTCGAGCCATCGTCCCAAGGCCGCACGGCGGTTCCGGGCCCAAACGGATCTCCGCCAGTTCCTCGCATCGTGTGCCAGTACACGATACTGAACCGCAAATGATCCTTCATGCTCTTCCCCTCGATCATCTCGCTTGGATTGTACCAGCGAAACGCGAGCGGATTCTTACTCTTCGGTCCTTCATATTCGATGCGGTTTACGTCTTGAAAGTAGCTCATCGCGCCAGTAGCCTCGGGTTGAAATGGGGTTGCCTCGAGTTGTTCTCGAAGTTCAGACACGGTCTTGAAACAGCATGTTTTACCGTGAAAAGCCGATGTTCTCCAGGTGGCTTCGCCGAGGTGGTACTGTCTAGCATCAACTCTCAGAGGGCATGCCAATCGTCCCTAAAACCCAATCTAAAGCTCTAATTCGGAGGCAATGGCTTGAGCGAGTTGGGAAAGCTGGCTAGCTTAAGCAGGCGACCCGTTTCTTGCATGAGAAACTCAACATCTGTGAACGGTTCATAACCGATGTCTTGCCACAGCACTCGCCCATTTTGGTCAATCAGGAAGGTGCCGTGCAACGGTTGTAGTTCGAAGTCATCGAAACAGCGGAAAGACTTGAATGCGGCAAACTTGGGATCCGAGTGTAGAGGTATCTCGATCGCCTTAGCATAGCGAGCGATGCCGGACTTCAGCGATTCGAGGTTCTCCGAACTAATCGCCACCATTTCAATGCCGGCCTCACGGAACTGACTAGCGGCAGGCGAAAAAGCGTGCAATTGTTCGATGCAATGGAGGCAGCCGAATCCGAGATAGAAGAACACAAGCGTCGGTTTTCCCTTTAGCAGGCTGATCGTAAACGGTTTGCCGTCCGCGCCCTGTACTTCTATTTGTGGCGCGACGTAGGGGTGCCAACGGAATGAGCCTAACGAATCTGCCTCGGGTCGCTCCCCAATATCGCTTGCAGGTTTGTAAGCAGCCGCCCAATGCTCGGGAGTTCCCAACTCTGCAGCGAGTGCCTGATGTCGCATGAGCATAGGAGTCGACAAATCCGCTGTGCACGCGAGATTGCGAAGCACTTCAAACGGCGTTTTGGCTCCCTCGGTGTTACCTGCGTTTGTATAGATCCACACTTTTGTAGACCAGGGCAAGACCTCGTTCGGGTTCGACTTGATTTCTTTGTCAACGAGTTCGATGGCTTTATCAATTTGGTTCGACTCTGCCATCCATTCTGCTTTCAGCAAAATATCCCACGATCCCGCCTCGTCGAAGCGCTTCAGTGCTGTCGGCCAATCTTTCATCATCGCCGCACTCGCAGCGTCGATCGCCGCGATTGCTTGTTCCAACTTTTTCGTCAACTCGTTGAGATTGTTTTTCGTTTTGTCGTTATCGCTTTGGCGACGTTTGCGATTCGCCTCCCCTTTCTTCTTGTCCGCCGCCGTCAGCGATTCCTCAGGCTTAGGTTGGGCGGAGGCAGGATCGGTCGTCGTTTCGGCCTTGGCTTCATCTGGTTTCGCTGCATCCATTGGCTTTGCATTTAGCAATTCGACTTCTGCTTTTGCCTTGGCGAGGCGTTCGGTCAAATCGGATTTTATTGCAGCAGTGCGTTCCGTTTGCAAAGTAAAAGCTAGCGCAATTCCCAAGTGTCTCAGTCGTTCGACTTGCAACTCAGGATCACTGGTCGGTTCGAGATAAATCGTCTCGGCCAATTCAATTAACTCGGGCCACAACCTGAAACTGGATAAGACCAACAACAATCGCTCGCGCCCCAGTTTGCTTGAACCTCGGTTGAGTGTGTTGTATTTCGGATGGCGCGGCAATTCTTGCATGTTCTTGGCCAAGTCGATTGCATCTTGAACGCGCCCAATTTTGACCAGATTGCGAATCAGCCACTCGTTGTTATGCGCAAAGTTGTGAATCTGATCGGGCATCACGCGATCGCGCATCATATGCGAGTGATCGACGCGGGCTGAGGCCGCTTGCTGCCAAACGGCGTCTTGATAACGATTCAATTTCGAATAAATATGGCCCGGCATGTGCCACATGTGGGCAATACCGGGCAGACTTGGTCCCGCTTTGGCGGCACTTTCCAACGCCATTTCAGCCCGCTGTCGATCCCAAAGATGGATGCGGTAATGATGAGCCGGGTGCATGGGGTTGGCGTTGAAGATCTCTTGCAGCAGCGAGTTGATCGCTACAAAGCTAACGATTGGCATATCGTAGCGCTCGTTCTCCCATAGTTGCAATGCGAGAAATGCTTTCGCTTCGAGATCCTGCGGATTGTCTTCGACGATCGTTTCCAAATCCCGAGTGTATTGCAGGGCTCGCGCTTTCTTGTCGATTTTCTTGCCGTCTTTGTCCGTCTCCTGAATGAACTTGTCAAACCCGTCAATGAATCGCCTTTCGCGCTCGGTCACTAACTCGCGCCGCTGGACAGCTTCGGCGATAAACTTGCGAGCCCGCTCCAAGTTGCTGATGTTGGCAAGTGCCATACCCCAATAAGTCATGGCACAATCGGGTTCAAGTACAGCGGCTTGGCGGAAAGATCGTTCCGCTTCGTAGTACCAAAATCCGTGCAACTGCGCGACGCCTTGGTCGACAAATCGTTGTACCAGATCATCGCTACAGGTAACCGGAAAATGAATGTTACTCATCCCCGCCATCAAATAAGCCGCTTGCCGTGGCCCTTCATTGAAGGCTTCACCATGGATGGAATGCCCCGCCTGTTCGCCGACGACCGAATTAGCATCACCCGCTTCGGGATCCTCCGCCCGCGTTGGTGTTGCGTACCATAAAAAGTTGCAAATCAAGAGCAAAAAAATAGCGAGTCGCGACATGGAACGACAATCACGAAAGAGTAAAAGGAGGGCTGCGAGAAGGAGTGGGGTGCGGGCGAAGTCTCCTTCAGTGGAGTTCTCAGTTTAATCAAAAACGGAGCCGGATGCTCAACCCGAAGGCCAGAAGCGGTGTGGCGAGAATGCGATTTGCGTTTCGGCGAAGTTCAATCGCTGAGAAATCGTTCAAACAAGCCAGGAAACGACTTGCAAAACGGCATAGATAATGAGCATGAAAGTAGTGATCCAGACTGCGGTGCGCTGAGTCTGCTGGAGGATTAAATGCGGTTTCTCGTGGCGAGTTGCACCCATTACAAAAGAGACAGCTACTAAGAGCGGCAAATAGAGTAGCAAGTACTCCAGCGACATACTGATCGACATATTGAACTCCCACTCCCGACAACCCAAAACCAAGATCCCAAAACAGGGCATTTTACAAACGCGATGTAAGTACCCGTACCCGCATTTAACTTACAGAGGCCGTGGTGCCACCTTTCGCTCCCAGTGACTTGTCTTCCTCCTCTTTTTTCTTGGTGGGTTTTTGAACCGGTGGCGGTAGCGGCCCGGCGAATGCGTCAAAGATGACCAAAATGTTGAGCAAGCCAGCGACCATCGTGTACAACGTTCCCAAATCAAACCCGGAGGCAGTTTCAAAGTTCCAATCGTCTAAATCGGTCGACGAACGGGGAGCGGACATAAAGCCGCCGAACAGGGGTTGGGTGTTGGGGGCCTTACCCCGCCATCCCTCAATCGCAGCTGGAAGTACCGGCAAACCAACGCCCGCTTGCAAAACGAATTGCCAGCGTCTTTCGGTATTATCCCAAGACGCGTAAACGCATTTCCTGTCAGCCACTAACATGCCGATCAGGAAACTCGATAGGATGCAAACGAAAAATAAACCGGACTTGAGGTATCGCCGTTGATAATAATGTCCGGCGCCAGGAATTATCCACGCAAGAAAAGCCGCGAAATAACGATTTCGAAGATTCAGTTTTTCGCCGTCTGCGATGATCGTATCACCTGGCAAACCGCTTTTTGTTGACTGGTACATAGGCATTCTGCTCGTCGTCTGTCCTTACGTCCCTGCTTGGGTTGCATCCTAAACTGGGCTTAGATTGTAGCCCCTTCGGCAAAGTAGGCTAGATCAGCTATTCGTCGGTTGGCAGCCAAGATTGCTTTTCAAAGCAGTTTTCCGGCTTCTGGGGCTGCCCAAGTCGGGGCGGCCGATGTGGTTGTGATTAATTTTGGTCTTGTCGCTCCGCGACTCGACGGCGCAAACTAAAACAAAGCTCGGTAATCAGGCAAGGGTTGCGAGTTGCGGAGCAACTCGGCCACGTTGCAAAAAATCTCAGCCTCGAAGGGAATAAAGACAGCAGCCGCTAGTACGCGGAGACAACGCGTTGGGTTACTTTTTCAGCAGCTTGCTAGTGGTCATGATGATCGTGGCCATGGGAGTGGTCATGGGAGTGGTCATGGGAGTGGTCATGGGAGTGGTCGTGGGAATGGTCGTGGCCGGCGGCGTTATTTTGTTTTGCGAAATGTTGCTCTGCGGCATCCCTGGCAATTTGGAACGCGGATTCGAGGCTGATGCCGTGAGCGAGTGCGAGGGCGCGGCAATCGTCATACTCGGGTGCGATCCGCACTTCACCGTTGGGTTGGTGGGCCAGTTTGACTCGTGCGTCTCCCAAGGGCGTTGAGACTCGAAATATGTCGCGAACAAGTATGCGACGCGTGCTATGTTGGCGTCGGATCCCGAGAGAGCCTGTATGCTGAAACATGCAGTCTTCCATTGCGCTTCTCAATTCGGGTCGGCATAGAACAGAAAGCAGCACGCCGGGACGGTTCTTTTTCATGCCGATCGCGGTGGTAAAGACTTCCAGCGCACCCGTTTTCCATATCTGTTCGATCGCAAACCCGAGTTGCTCGCCTGTGATATCGTCGCTGTTGGTCTCCAGCACTACCACTTCATCGCGGTCGGAAAGCGTGGCTGTGCCGACCAGCACTCGCAGGAGGTTGGCTTGCTCTTGCAGTTCCTTGTGGCCGGCGCCATAACCGATGCGTTCGATCTGCATATCGGGAATCGGTCCAAAGCCATCCACTAATGATGCCAAAACCGTCGCGCCTGTTGGCGTCGTCAACTCAGCTTCCACCTGCGAATGGCGAATGGGAATCCCCTTCAGCAGTTCCGCCGTCGCGGGTGCCGGCACGGAAACCAAGCCATGTGCGATGCGAACCGTGCCACAACCGGTGGGAGTCGCGCTGGCAAACAGCCGCTCAATCTCCAAATTCGCAATCGCGACAGCGATGCCACAGATGTCGACGATCGAATCGACGGCACCGACTTCATGAAAGTGAACCTGTTCGATGGGCTTTCCGTGAACTTTGGCCTCGGCAGCGCCAAGGCGACGAAACATGCGGAGCGCCATGTCGCGCTCGCGTACGGTTAATTGGCTTCGGCCAATCATCGCTTCAATGTCTTTCAGTCGTCGATGGGCGTGCTCATTGGGAAAACGAACATCCAGCCGCAATGCCCTAAAGTCGCCGCGATGGGTTTCACTGAAATCAAGTACTACGCCTGACATGCCAAGCGAATCAATTTGTCGCTGGAGGTACTGGCGATCTGCGCCAGCATCTACGAGTGCCGCCAGGGTCATATCGCCGCTAATGCCGCTGAGCGTATCCAAATAGGCAATGGCCATCGACCGTACTTTCTGAATCTAACACCGAGAATCGCAATTCAGAAAGTGTAACCTCTGGGTAGCATTTGAAGAATCGCCCGAAATGGACCGCATCAATGCCTACAGGGCTCGTGGTCGCAAGCGACTCCGAGCCCTGTGAAGTTTTTTCAACGGAATACGGTCTTAGTTCGATGTCACTAGGCTGTTAGTATGACATCGTCAGACCGAGATCCACACCCTGCATCCAGTATCCACTGTCTGCGAAGCTGAAGGCTGGGCGAGTTGATGGAGCACCGCCCAGGGCTTGAGCGAAATCCACTGTGCGGTCGATTTGGTTGCCGGACAGTGCGACCGAAGACCAGTACATAAAGCTGTAACCGACGGTCATTTGAATGCTCTCACTCAGCGAGTAACCCATCTTGACCCTCATTTCAGGCAGGAAAGCGAAGGTGTTGCGGGAGAACTCGGTAATGTTGCTTTGCTGAGTCAAGATACCGCCTGGGAAATTCGCTCCGGCGCCGTTAAATTCTTGGCGGCTAAAACCACGGACCGAAGCGGTTTGATTCATGTTACCGAAGCTGACTTTGGCCAGCGTCGAAAGGCTAATTCGTTTGTGAATCACCGAACTGAGCATACCGATGTGGGCACCATTGAAATTGTTCTCGGTCGCGAACAAGTCATTGGTGGTGAACACGGTTCCGTCTGGAATCAAGTTACCGGTGAACTGATCCGTGGTGCGGGAAACCAGTGTCGTTGAATCTTTCAGCTTGTTGTATGTGTAGCCGCTGACCAAATCGACACGATGATCGGACGACCGGCCGAGGAGAAAGTAGCCTGAGGCTTCAGCACCCAGCATGTTTAAATCTGCCCGAGCGGTTACTGTGCCAGCTGAAACTGGCACGCCGTTATTGAACGCCACCAAATAAGCATCTTCGGCTGCGATACCAATGTTGTAGAAGGGGATTCCCACTGAGGTCGAGCCATCCGACGTCACGGTTTTGGATTGGCTGTTCTGGAAAATCCCGAACACCCGACCACCCAACGCGATCTTCTGACAAGCGTCCAAGTATTTGCCGCCCGACAGGCTGTAACCAGTCAATAAGCCCGACGACAGTCCGTTGCCGCCACCGAACTCGTTTGTCACGCCCGCAGCGCCAGCGACTGGCAGCACGCCCAGCCCTGCGCTAGTGATAAGCGTAGGCACTTGCCGGCGTTGCCCGAACCACAATAGCGAATCCATATTCAGCCAGTATTCGCTGGCTTTGTTGCCGCAGCCAGATATTAACGCCGAAGTGTCACAATTGCTGCTGCTGCATGCGCAGTCACCCGAGGCGGATGGCGCGAGCATTTGAGTGTCAAGCATTTGACTGTTGGAAACAAGGCTAGCCTTGGGTTTGAAGGCGGTGGGGCGGCTATCTTCCGGCATGGCAACGTAGCGATTTGTATCGCCGACGCTACGCACGCCATCGCCGACGTGCCGCGCTGCTGGAGTTGAAGAGGCGTTTTGCGCGGACGCTTGATTCAAGCTAGAACCCGCCAATGCCATTACCAATAGTAGTTTTGTGATTTTCATTTCTTTAGTTCTCGCTAGACGGACCAAGCGTCAGATTCGTTAGTTCTAGATCGGTCGGATTTGCCGGTACTTCGAACAAAAAAGGACTAACCTGCATTGCTGACGCAGTTTACCTATAGTCACAGGCTGCATTTTGGGCTTGGCAACATGCGAAAAACGGCCGCAGCGCATACAATTAAGGATGTCCCGCTCAACAACAGCACCGCCTGTGATAGCAAACGGAAAGCCGACTCATGAGTGATGCCCGAACCATCGCTAACTCAATTCCTGACCCGGAAATCCCTGACCATGAATTGCCAACTGCGCTTCAGCCATCGACCGACGATGCGCCGCTGACAGTTGGAAAAATTCAATTGCCAGGTTCTCCGCGCATCGCCGCGGGCTGGAGAATGCCAGGTGCGGGAGCGGTTCGTGTGCGAAAGTGGATGGGCGCCATGCATGCTGTCGCCGCACAAGAGGCTCGAATGCGCAGTCTCGCCTCCGATCAAATTCGTAAAGAAAGTTTGTCGCTGCGCTATCGAGCGATGAGCGGCGAACCGTTGGTCAAGATTTTACCTGAAGCGTTTGCGTTGGTGCGCGAAGCGGGTCGAAGGGCGCTTAATATGCGGCACTTCGATGTTCAGATACTTGGCGGCGCGGCGCTCTTCGACGGCTGTATTGCTGAGATGCAGACGGGTGAAGGAAAGACGCTGACAGCAACGCTGCCGCTTTACTTGCATGCGCTCGCGGGCCACGGCGCGCACTTGGCGACCGTCAATGACTACTTGGCCCAACGCGACGCCGAATGGATGCGACCGATCTACAATTTGCTAGGCGTAACTGTCGGAGTTGTGCTCACGGACAGTAGTCCCGACGATCGACGCAAGGCGTATGGTTCTGACATTACCTACGGAACAGCCAAGGAATTTGGCTTTGATTTTCTTCGGGATCGATTGTTGTTGCGGGCCCAAGGGCGAATGCAAAGCGACTTTCTCGGTGACGGCAGCGCAGAACGTTGGACAAGTCGCGGCGATGAGCCGGTGCAGCGCACAATGCACTTTGCGCTGGTCGACGAAGCGGACAGTATCCTGATCGATGAAGCACGTACCCCGTTGATTATTGGATCATTGGGAGACGAATCGAGAGAAACCGTCATCGCCACATTCCGTTGGGCAGCAGAGAATTCCCCAAAGTTTGAAATCGAAGAGCATTTCACGATCGAAGAGGATTCTCGTAAAATCGAGCTGACCGGTCGCGGCCGCGCGCTTGTGCGAAGCTTGCCGCGCGATGAAGTCATGCGGCAAGTTGCCTTGGTAGATCTTTATGATTTCATCGAACGAGGCATCAAAGTTTACCGCGATTTCCACCTTGATCGACAGTACGTAATACGAGACGGCGAAATTGTAATCGTCGACGAATTCACTGGGCGGTTGGCGGAGGGACGCAAGTGGCGCGATGGGATCCATCAAGCGATCGAAGCCAAGGAGAAAATTGAAGTCTCTGTCCCAACCGGCCAAGCGGCTCGAATCACCGTCCAAGATCTCTTTCATCGGTATCGGCACATCGGCGGTATGACCGGTACAGCTTCGACGAGCGCGCCGGAACTCTGCAAAATCTACAAAACGCCCGTCGTGCTCGTCCCCACCAACCGTCCTCCCAAGCGCGTGCGATTGCCTGATCAGGTATTCGGGACAATGCTGCAAAAGTTTGAAGCAATCGTAGCTGAAATTCGCATTCATCACGATCAAGGTCGTCCAGTGTTGATCGGTACTCGCTCGATCGATAAGTCGATGATCTTGTCGCGTCTGCTTGGCGAAGCCGGAATTCAACATCAGGTACTGAATGCTAATGAAGTCGAACGCGAAGCAGAAATCGTTGCCGAAGCCGGTAAGTATGGTCGCGTGACGGTTGCCACCAACATGGCCGGACGCGGTACGGACGTAAAACTCGAGCCGGATGTGAGAGTCGTCGGGGGGATGCATGTCATCTGCACCGAACTGCATGA
>JANLQO010000083.1:0-33011 GCA_031367855.1 Planctomycetia bacterium
TTTGCCGCAAATAGCATTCGACGCTGGCTTGATCCGGCGAGATCATTACATACTCTTTGAGCGACTCGATTTCTCGATAACGGCGAAACTTGCCGCCGCGGTCGTAGGATTCGGTCGATTCTGAAAGGACTTCGAAGAGTACGGTGGGATTGGTCAGAGTATCGAAGTGGTCGTCTTCGAATTCAGGCTGGCTACAAACTACGGTAGCGTCTGGATACGTGTACAGTCCAGACTTTGCGACTTTAACCCGCATGTCGCTCGGATAGACCTCGCAGCTACGATCCTTCAATGCGTTCCCAAGTTCGCGGACAATGTTCGCGACAATCAAATTGTGTTCACGGCTCGCCCCGGCCATAGCGAACATTTCGCCCTGGAAGTATTGGCTTTTGAATTCCGCCCTGCGCTCCTGAGCGAGATACTGCTGTGGCGACAAGTAAGGATGGGGTACGGTTGCCATGAGTGGTTGCAAGATGAATGTTGGGGAATCGCTTCAAACGCCCGTTTCATTGTCGCAGGTCCAACAGGCTCTGCCAAGACTTTGCAGCGCACGTCGCGATTCAGCAAATGCCAGCAAAATTGAGAAATCCCCCTTGACGCGAAACTGGAAAAAAGGCTCAAGATTCGTCTTGACCTGGACGGGCTTCAGTTTCCATAATCCGCAGCAGCGTACAGGAGGACGCCCAGCGAGATTGCATTGGTAAACTGGCTGGGGATGGAATGGAAACCCAAAATGCACTGTTGGTGCGGAAAATTCAGTCGACGCCCGCTGTCGGTTGCTATCACCCCACCACATCAGTGCATCAACGACACGGCGTTCGTGGTGCTAGCGTCATTGGCCACTGACCTTTATCCTGGTGACATGAGTTCCTATCGAAGTGGGAACTCGGATTCCTGGTGGGTCTGGATGGACCTTTTTTCGCATGCTCTGATTGCCAGTGGAGTCATCGGTGTCGTTTACGTTTGATTCAGATACCAAAGAACGCGTTCGCGCCGCAACAGATCTTGTGGATCTTGTGGGCACGCGGCTGGAGCTGCGCCGTCAAGGTCGCAACTATGTTGCCATCTGTCCTTGGCACGCGGATCGACGTCCCAGCCTGCAAATCAACGCCGAAAAACAGATTTGGAAATGCTGGGTCTGCGACATCGGCGGCGACGCATTCAACTGGGTCATGCAAGACGAAGGGCTGACCTTCCCCGAAGCGATGCAGAAATTGGCTGAACGCGCCGGCATCAATCTCGAAACCAAGTCGGGCAAATTCAAGCCACGCACCAGCCCAGACGAAAAAGCAGCTTTGTTTAAAGTCATGGACTGGGCGAGCGAACTGTATCACAAGTTCCTGTTCGATCCCGATGGAGGTTCGGTAGCGCGAAAGTACCTCGATGATCGCGGCTTGCTGATCGACAGCCTGCGTCACTTTCAAGTGGGTCTGGCGCCGGAGAGCTGGTCGTATCTGCTCGATCGCGCCGAGCAGGATGGATACTCGGCAAACTTGCTGGAAGCTGCCGGACTGGTCGTCAAACGTGATCGGGGCGGCCACTATGACCGTTTCCGCAATCGCGTAATTTTTCCCATTCGCGATCGTGAGAAACGCGTGATCGCACTCGGCGGCCGCGTCCTTCCAGGGTCGGAGGAAGGTGCCAAGTACATCAATTCGCCAGAAACGAAGCTATTCACGAAGAGCCAACAGTTGTACGGCCTCGATGTGGCAGGCCTGCCGATTCGCCAGCTCAAGCAAGCGATTGTCATGGAAGGATACACCGATGTGATGTTTGCGCATCAGTGTGGCATTACCAATGCGGTGGCAGTGCTTGGAACAGCCCTCGGTGCAGCGCATTTGAAAATTCTTCAGCGACAGAATTGCGACCAAGTCGTCTTGTTGCTCGATGGTGATGAAGCTGGTCAGCGGCGATCCGACGAAGTGCTCGAATTGTTCCTCGGTGCCGCGCTCGATGTGCGTGTGATGACGCTGCCCGATGGACTTGATCCAGCGGATTACTTGAAGGAGTTTGGTGGCGAGAAACTGCGAGAGTCGATTGCGACGTCGGTCGATGCGCTCGAATTCAAGATGCGCCGGATCAGCACGGGTTTCGATCCGCTGCTCGATACGCATCGAGCCAATGCTGCGATGGAAGAGATGCTGGCGCTGCTCGCCAAGGTGCCGCACAGCGGCCTGTTGACACTTGAATCGTTCAAGATGCGGCAAGATCAGATCCTCAGTCGTATGGCGCGGCAATTCGGCTTGCCTGAACCCAGCTTGCGCGATCGGCTGAAGAGCTTGCGCGAGAAGCAGGCGAGACTGCTTCGCAAACCAGAGCCTGAAACGCCCGTAGCGCCCGCCCAGAGATTGATGCGGCCGAGCGATATGTCGCCGCTCGAGCGCGAACTACTGGAGCTGATCATTGTCTCTCCACTGGTTGCGCCAGTAGCACTCGAACGTGTGCAGGCTGAGTGGTTACAATGTGAGGCTGCACGCCAAATGCTCACGGCCTACCAAGAACTCGAATTTGCAGGTCACCCGCTCGACTTCGACAACGTGTTGATTGCACTTGAAGATTCATCGCTGAAGAGTCTGCTGGTAACCCTGCATGAACAAGCCACCGCGAAACTGAGCTTTACTCGTGAGACGGCTGAGAACCGTTTGCGAGCGCTGACGTTTCGTATGGGAGAATTACAGGATGTGCAGAGGCGGCAACTGCAAATAGTTGAGCTCGGCAGCCATAAAAAATCTGCCGAAGAGAAATTGAATTTGTTGACGGATGTTATTCGTCAAGCGCGATTGCGGCAAGGTTTGGAAGAAAAGAAACCCCCGGTTCCCGAACCCGTGGCTTCTGAAACACAGAATTCCGAATCCGCGAGCGGTGTGACCGAAAATGGACAACCCTCGCCCTAAGATCGCGTTTGTTGAATGACTTGTAGCATAGGCTGCCAGCCTGTGATGGTTGAAATGCAACAGGCTGGCAGCCTATGCTACGGATGATTGGTGTTGGACCAAGGTAGGTTCCAACTGGAATTGATTGACCCGAGTTTCCACAGTCCGGTGCTCCCGTTACCGGACGTATCAAAAGGAGTTGAATCGTGGAAGTAATGGACCTAGAACTGCGCCAATTGGTTGAGAAGGCAAAGACCCAAGGTTTTTTGACATACGCTGACGTTACCCCCTACCTGCCTGACGAGGATTGCAACAGCGAGAAACTCGATAGTCTGCTGGTCATGCTCGAGCAGAACAACATTGAATTGCTCGATCGTGCGCCTGCGAGTTCCCTACGTTTGTTGCGCGAGGATACGAACAACGAATGTCTACTCGATGGTGAAGCTAACAACAACATCGTTCAGAACGAACGCAAGGGACCGAATTCCCCGTCACCCAAGCTCAGCGATGATCCGATTCGCCTTTATCTAAGCCAAATGTCTGAGATTCCGCTCTTCAGCCGCGAAGAAGAAATCTCACTCGCAAAGAAAATCGAAATCACGCGCAAGCGATTCCGCCGTTCGGTGCTAAGCAATGATTACGCCCTGCGTACCACGGTCGAAATTCTCAATCGCGTGCATCAAGGCAAGCTGCCTTTCGATCGCACGATCAAAGTTTCACTGACAGAACGACTAACTAAAGAGCAGGTGTCGGCGCGCATGCCGCACAACCTCAAAACGCTGAACACGTTGATCCAGCGCAAGCGAGCCGTCTTCCGGCAAATTGTTCGCAAGAGCACCGATCCACTGACCAAGAAGCAATTGATTCGTCAGTTCGTGCGTTTGCGCGATAAGTGTGTAACGCTGGCCGAAGAACTCAGCTTGCGTTCGCGTCGCGTGACTCCCAACATGCGACAATTGGAACAGTTTTCTAGCCGCATGGACGCGTTGCAAATGCGGATCTTGGAGCTGGAATCGGATCCGCTGTCCGCATCTGAATGTGAGCGCCTGCGCAACGAATTACGTCAGTTGATCGTTACGACTCAAGAGAGCCCACGCAGCCTGCGCAATCGCTGTGCCGAGTTTCGCAAGCACTTTTCCGATTTCGAAGCGGTCAAACGCGAATTGTCGCAAGGTAATCTACGTTTGGTGGTCTCGATCGCCAAGAAGTATCGCAATCGCGGTATGAGCTTCTTGGATTTGATTCAAGAAGGCAATACGGGCCTGATGCGTGCGGTTGACAAGTACGAGTATCGCCGCGGCTTCAAATTTTCGACTTACGCGACTTGGTGGATTCGTCAAGCGATCACTCGTGCGATTGCCGATCAGGCCCGCACAATTCGCATTCCGGTTCACATGATCGATGTGCTCAGCCGTTTGCGCAACATTCAAAAACGTTTAACTCAGACTCTGCGTCGTGAGCCAAGCACTGAAGAAATCGCCGAGCAGACCGATCTACCGCTCGAAGAAGTTCGCCGTGTGCTCGATATCGGCCGTCATCCCATTAGCCTCGATCGTCCGGTCGGTGAAGGCGAAGACAACAGCTTTGGTGAGTTCATCGAAGACGACTCCAACGACAATCCAATTCGCAACGCGGGTAATGGATTGCTGAAGGATAAGATCGAGCAACTGCTGAAGTCGTTAACCTTCCGCGAGCGCGAGATCATTCGCTTGCGTTACGGTCTGGTAGACGGTTATTCGTACACGCTCGAAGAAGTCGGTCGCATTTTCAAAGTGACTCGAGAACGCGTTCGTCAAATTGAGGCCAAAGCGGTTCAGAAAATGCAAAACCCAGTGCGTGCCAAGCACTTGGAAGGATTTCTGAAGTCGTCCGCGGCAGCGTAGCCAGATGTACAGGAAGCCCAGAGCACCTAGCTCTGGGCTTTTTTTGATGGGCGTTTAATCATTTGCCTCTCGATCGTTTTCGACGGCTGCTTCATATACCGTTACGGCTGCTTTGGCCATCAAGTGCAGGGTGCGTGGAGATGGCTTGAGCGGTAACTTGTTGGGCCCAAGTCGCTTGATAATCTCGGCGATTGCCCCCTCAAGTTCGCTTTCCAATTTCTCGACTGTCTTGTGATCCATGGTTTCCATTTCGAAATAGACGTGCAAACGGCTGGAATTTGGCCGAGTTGCTCCGTGTGGCCGAGCTGCTCCGCAACTTGGCTGGGGAGTCGCCAAAGGGAGTCGCGGAGCGACTCCCCCCACGTAGTACTTGGTCGTATAAACTGCGATCCCCGTTATAATAACCGCTTGTCGCAGACCGCAACTCAAGAATCTGCTTTTGTCGCAGCCGTGAACGTCATTGGATCACTGTGCCGTACCTTTGGATGCTGATTGGCTCGTTCTTCTTCGCTGTCATGGGCCTGCTCATCGAGTCGCTCGGCAGGGAGTATTCATTCGCCTGGATTGCCACGATTCGCAGCGCAGTGGCAACCTTGATCGCCGTTGGCATGGTCTTGTTTGCTCGGGCGGATTTTGTCGTCGTGCGGCCTGCCAGTCTGTGGATGCGGAGCTTGGCGGGGTGTACCGCCATGCTGTGTCTGTTCTTCGCGATGACGCACTACGACGTCGCGGTCGTGCTTTCGCTTTCGAGCATGTATCCGATTTGGGTAGCCATCTTGGGTTGGCCGATGCTGGGCCAGATTCCCTCACGCGATACTTGGATGGCATTATCGGTGAGCACTGTGGGTATGTGGTTAATCTATGCATCGGCTAGCGGACCGGCGACGTTCATTAACGAACATGCGCACTATTTACCGCAGGTTGCTATTCCGCTCGCCGCGCTGGCTTCGATGTTCAGCGCGGTGGCCTTAATCGGCTTGCATCGAGTCAAAGAGCTGGACCCGCGCGCGGTCGTTGCGCACTTCTCAGCCGTTTCAACGCTGCTGTCGCTCATGCTGTGGTTGTACATGCCGATGCAAACGATGTCCGACGAGCGTGATAACGGCAGCCTCGCTCGCCTAGTTGCAGTAGGCGTAGCGGCGGTCCTTGGTCAATTGTTTTTGACCAAAGCCTTTGCCGCAGGCCGCCCCGCAAGAATCAGCGTCATCGGCCTAAGCCAAGTCGCTTTCGCAGCCAGTTACAAATGGGTATTCGAAGGCCGAATACCGTCAGGCATTGGAGTCGGAGGTATGATGCTGGTGATCGGCGCTACCGTGTGGGTCATGCTTCGCAGCCAGGCAAATGACTGAACGCAGGTTTGAAGCCGTTTACTAGCTCTCATTCAATCGCAGCCGATTTCCAAAGGGATCGATTAGTCCCATGCACCAGGCGTTGTAAAACGGGTGCGTCCGATTTTTAGCGGAATCCCCCCTAAGACCGAATTTTTTTTCAGTGGGTCGCTGCTGCCGGGTGCGACGTCGTGCACAATATGGCCTAGGCCACCATCGCTGGATGGCACATTACACTTGCCACTGGTAGGTGTCCCGTTCTTCGTCGGTGAGCTGAGTGCGGGGCATGAACCGGTTTTTGGAGAATACTATCGAGGGCGGAGGCTGTTGGTTGGCAGATGCTCAGCCATTCTCAATGAATCGCTGTCGAGTTTCAAGCGGTAAATGGCGATATCACCGGACTTCAAGAATCGCTCGCAGTGTCCGACTTCGATCAAGCTAGGCAGGTCCGCAAACTGACTCGCGTGTTGCTCGAATTCGCGAATCGAATCGCCGACCAGGACCAAGCTCGCGTTGGGATAGCGAACAAAGCGGTCATGGACGGTTTTCCAGATCGATTCGGGGTGCTTACCGCTAGACAGTTCTTCGATGTTCTGTCCCAAGTAGTACACCCAGCTTGGCTCGACCGGTCCAACACCCATCCAATGTGCCGAGGGTTGTTTCTTTTGGGTTGCGCGCACTAGTGCGGTATCCTGTCGATAAGTGCTTGCTTGCCGGGCTCCGACGCCGAAGAGACTGATTTGAAACAACACGGCGCAAGTCATCCACACGCGTGGTATCCAATGTTGACGTTGTCGTTCGCAAAGCAATCCCAAGACCCCCGCAGTGGCAATCGCCAAGCCACAGACGCTGGCATAAGCGATCTTGTGCATCACTTCGAGTCGGCTGAGCACGATGATTGCCGTTAGAATTCCCAGGCCCGTTACAATAGCCAGGCTGTTGGCGGCGACGCGCCAGCTGAATTTGGGAAGGTGCCAGCGGCTTTCGAACTGCTTCCAGTAGCTGCCAATCAGCAATGCAGCTCCGGCGTAACAAGGTGTTATGTAACTTGGTAGTTTCGTGCTGGCAAGGCTAAAAGCGATTAAATAAACTGCGACCCATACGGTGCCGAGCAAAGCCAGTTGTCGCTGCACGGCATTCTCACGAAATGCGCCCCGCGTCCACGTGGCGATAGGAATCAACCATAACGACCAGGGGAAAATGCCAACTAAAAAAGCAACTGGGTAGAAAAAGATCGAACCGCTGTGACCTTCCATCGAACTCACCGCGCGGGCCAAGTTATGTTCCAGGAAAAAGCCTCTTAAAAAGGCTCCGTTGGTTTCCAGCCCAACAGCCACATACCAGGGGGCTGCCACCATGAGTGTAAGCACTAAGCCTGGGATTGTTCGTAACGCGATCAGAGCGCGCAAGCAACTCAGCGGATTGAAGCAGTACCAAGACTCGTTTAGCAGCGTCCCTATCCGCTGCCCGATCGATGGCTGGGGTGCCTTGTTTACGAGGCCTTGATGATCGTTGTTCCAAAGTTCAATGGTTACCGATTCAAGTCGCTTGTTGATCATCCACCAGATGTGGACAACCGTCAAAGGTAAAACGATGCCGACTGGGCCCTTCGCGAGTGCCGCAAATCCAAGGCAAGTGTAACCCGCCGCAGCGGCTGTCCAGCGCGTCGAGCATACATTACCACTGGAGAAGGGCGAGGACGGGGCGAGCGATCCGATAACCAAGATCGCAATGCCGAGTGTGCTGGCAGCGATCAACAGCGCGTCGGGGGTCGCTGCGCGTCCAGCCATAACCATCAACAGGCAGGTGGCTAGCACTGTGGCGGACCAAAAGCCGGCAGCACTGATGCCGCGCGGGTTACCGGACACGCGACTGGCCAGAACGGCTACGACAAAAACGGTCAAGATCGCGGCCAAGGCCGAGGGTAGGCGCGCGCTGAAGTCCGACTGACCAAATGTCAGATAGCTGACCATTTGTCCCCAGTAGAGTAGGACGGGTTTGTGCGTTCGCAGTTCGCCGTTGAACGTCGGTACGGTCCAATCGGATCGTTGGAGCATTTCGACTGAGGCCCGCGCATTACGCGGCTCGTCACGGTCCCAGAGTTCTGCTTTGCCGAGGCTAAACAGGAACACAGCGGTGGTAATAACCGCCAGGATCAATAGACGGAAAATCGATATCTGGGGCATAAGCTGTTCAGGGAATATGGATTGACGGCAAAAGCGGGATAGTCAGACAGGTGGCTTCAAGCTAGAGTGCAAGGTGTTGGTCGCGATGTTCGTCAATTGGTCAATTGCTCGAAGCACCTTGTTCAGATACTGAAATTCACCTCCCACTTGCAAGAGGAATTCGCCGGCGTGGAAAGTGCTGACCTACCGTCGTTCTCGGGCGAGAGTTTTTTGCTATCTCGTCCGCAAATTTACGCGGAGCCGGTGGCGCCTGTTTCAGAGAAACGCAGGCGTCCTCGCATCCATCGCGTTGCTTTTTGGCTCGCATTGGCGACGATCGTGTCCACATTTTGGGCTGGTGTGGGAGCTTGGATGCCAACTACCCCCTTGGCGATGGCATTTGAGCAATCTTCGTGGATGCCGGTGCGGCAGGCGTTGCTAGCGAACTGGTTCGCCGGTTTACAGTTTTCGCTGGGTTTGATGGCCATCCTAGTGGCACATGAGCTGGGACACTATGTGATGACCATTATTTATAAGGTTCCAAGCACGCCGCCACTTTTCATTCCGTTTCCCCTCTTGTCGCCGATTGGGACGATGGGTGCAGTGATCATGATGCAAAGCGGTCAAGCAGATCGTAAGCAGATCTTTGACATCGGCTTGGCGGGCCCGCTGGCAGGACTGGTTGTGGCCGTGCCCATTTTGGTCGTCGGGGTGCTTTTCCCCCATCCAATTCCCTATGCGCCCAGCGATGCCTTAGTCATGGGCCAGCCGCTGCTCATTCAGTGGCTGGCGGCCTGGTTGGTGCCAGACCGAGCGGCGGAATTTGTCCACATAGCAAATAACCAAGTGAATCCGCTGTTGATGGCCGGCTGGGTTGGGTTGCTGGTTACCGGATTGAATATGATGCCGGTGGGTCAGTTAGATGGAGGACATGTAACGTTCGGACTGGTGGGGCGACACTCTTATTGGATCGCTGTAGCGGCCATGGCTGGAGCCGTTTCGTATATGCTCTACTCGCAAGTTTGGATCTTTTTACTAATGGTCGTGCTGGTATTTGTGATGGGATTGCGTCATCCACCGAGCAGCAATGACGATCGCGAGCTAGGTTGGCCACGACAAGTTATCGGCTGGGGCTCGTTGGTATTGCCAATTCTATGCATTCCCGCTAATCCGATTTTCTAGCCATTACCAACGAAAAAGGCCGCATCCAATGGATGGCGGCCTTTAAGCAAAAACGCAAAACGGATTTTGAATTAACTTTCCTTCGGAACGGTTGCTTTGATTTTTTGCACGAAGTGGTGTTCCCCCGACGACTTCAGCAAGGAGGCCGCCCGCTTTTCGGCCTCTTTCTTTTGGTCAAACTCGAACACAGCAACTCGTTTTAGAAGTTGATTGAACACGGCCCAATAAATACGCGTGCAAACTTCGACTTTGACACGTCGGCGCGGCTTGACGGTTGCGTCGAGAGTAGCGGTTGAAGCATCAGTTGGGACAACCGCACTTGCCGAAGGGGCAACCAAGTTACGCTTTGGAGCCTTCGATGCGGATCGAGGCTTAGGCGTCTTGGATTTTGATTTCAGAGCAGTAGCAGCGCGACCAGCCATTGCAAGGAACTCCTCAACAGTAGGTTAAGATAAGAATGAATCAGATGACAAAGATTGATTCAGGACTGGCGACATCCTTTTCCGTTTGGACTCTACAAAAGTACAAACGACTCTTCCTTGTAAACGTTAGGCTCTGGCTAGTACTTGCAAAATTCCAACCCAACGAAATCACTTGAGATTCTCGTCTCATGCTGACGTCGGCAGGCAAGGATACAATGGTGGGTAATGACAGTTGCGACCGTGTGGGAGAAATCAAGCAATCGGGGGGATTGTCGAAATCTGAAAGGCAGGTCTCATTGCTCAACGCAATCTCTATCCTACCGCATTGCCAGGGCGTTTCCCAGTGCTGTTTTCTACATTCGACAATCAAACTTCACTTTCACGCGAAAGTGCGATTTAGCGCTTGACAAACGCTTATTAACCAAGATCAAAATGTGTCCGAAAGGGGGTTTGAACCTGTGGAGGCAACACACTTTCAAGGTGCTTTTTGTCGTTGCCGGAGAGGGTCGGACCCTTCTCAAACAGGCTCGCACGGTCACGTCGCTGGCGGCGTACCCTTACCTTCTGCGATGTAGTTCTGACGCTGTTTCGCATACGTGCTGGGCGCAGGAAAATGTTCCGCCAGCCACGCGTCAAGTTCATCCGCATTGGGTGGCGCCTGTTCCATACGCTCGACGATTTTGCGCACAAACGCACGACACCAACCGCAGCCGGTCCCCGCACTTTGGCATTCCGCCACTTGACTGGGCAAACGAACTCGATGAATGCGAATGTAATTAATCACCTTGCGCCAACTGACGTGAAAGCAGAGGCAAAGTTCATCATCGGGTTTCATCAGCGGAATCCGAATTCGTTTGCAAAATCGAAACTTGAATGTGTTCCAGCAGTGCGCTATGAAGCTTGCGAAATACCCCGCCCCAATCCCCCAACACACTTTGGCGGAAAAGCCTCACTGATGGATACCATGGCGAATCCTCGCGGTGTAGCAACCAGCGCCAGTCTGGCACGTAATTGAGAACTAACCAGGTTGGCACACCGAGCGCGCCAGCCAGATGCACAATCGACGTGTCGCTGGTAATCACCAAATCCAGTTGCCGCATGAGTGCCGCTGTATCCATGAACGCGCCACTCGTCTTATCTACCTCAGAACCCAGCGAAAGGATGGGTTTGGCACCGTTCCATGAAGCTAATTGCTCGCTTCCGAAACCGCTTTGCAAACTGATGAGCTCAATACCAGGAATTCCTGCTATCGTCTCGAAGCATTTAAGCGGCACGCTTCGGAACGCATCCGCCTGGTGATCTGGATTACCTTGCCAAGCGATCCCAATGCGATACGTGCCCGATTGCTTTGGGAATCGATGCGCCCAATAATCAGCCAACTGCTGCGATGGGAAAAGGTAAGGACCATCGTAGGGTACGTTCTGCTCGTTGATCCCCAAGATATCTGCCGCGTCTACGAGCGAACATTGTACCTCCATGGGCTGCTCCATGGGCTGCTCGCTGGGCAGCGAATTCGGATAAAGCGCACCGAGCTGAGGGGCGTTCTGTAGCAGTGCAAGCAACTGCGGTTGGCAATGAACCAACGTTTGTGCTCCGTGATTCCGCAAGACGGAAGCAAAGCGAACGAAATTGAGCGTATCGCCCAATCCCTGCTCAGCGGTCAGCAGGATTCGACGTCCACGCAATTCGCTTCCATCCCATACCGGAATCGCAGTGTTTGTTCGGTGCAAGTCGCCGACTCGCCATCGCCAGCGATATTCTTTCCAGCCTTCTTGGAAACGTCCTTGCAACAGGTAGATCACGCCGAGGTTACGATGCAACTCGGCTTCATTTGGATTAATCTTCAGTGCTTGCTCATAATAGGCCAAGCCGCGTTCGAGTGCGCCGGTCCAAACGTGCAACGTGCCTCGGTTCTTAAATGCATTCAAGTAATCGGGCTTGAGGTCGATCGCTTTCTGAAAACACTGGTCCGCTTCCGCGATGCAGTTCACATAGCGCAAAGAATTTCCCAAGTTGTTAAGCGCGATGGGAAAAGCCGCATTCAATTTGAGCGCTTGACGGTAGCAGTCGACGGCCGCAGCGTATTGCCGCTGGTCATGTAGGGCAATTCCCAGAAAGCACCAAGCGTTTGCATCGCTGGGCGACTTTCCAAGTACATCGCGGTAAATGTGTTCGGCTTCTGCAAATCGTCGTTGCTGGTGAATCTGCCATCCGCGTTGAAGTTCATTCTGCAATGTGCTCATCAAGACTCCTTGGGACAAGCAGCAACGGGAAAAACTCAGATGCCGACATCAAGGCCCATGATAGAGCGCCACTCCCTTGTCTGGAAACCGCTATTCGGACTTCAATGAAACCAAAAAGGTGGATTTATTTGCTGGATTGACACGGGTTCCCAGCTCGCGTAGCCTCGAATTTGAATCGTAATAAACCAAATTTTGCCCCGATTCCTATTTCCAACCGAGAACTCGGTGGTGGAAAGTAGTGTCTACGTCATTAGCAAACGCAATCACGACACCCCTGAAGCCCCGGCTTCAGGGGTTTTTTGTTATCATTTGCACGCTCGGAAAAGCACAAAGGGCCAGCTCTGCAGCTCGCTTGCACCAGAAAAAGTCATTCCATGAATCGATCCATCGCAATTTACGACACGACGCTTCGCGACGGCACGCAAGGCGAAGGCATCAGTTTCTCGCTGCAAGATAAATTGAACATCTGCGAGCGACTCGCCGAAGTTAGCATTGACTACATCGAGGGGGGGTATCCGCTCTCCAACGAGAAGGATGTGGCGTTTTTTGAGCGAGTTCGCAGTCTGCAGCTCGGCGAAAGCAAAGTGTGCGCGTTTGGGATGACCCGGCGGCGCGGTTTGAAAGCGGCTGAAGACCCTGGAATGCAAGCCATGTTGCGAGCTCAAACGCCGGCCTGCACGATCGTTGGCAAGAGCTGGGACTATCACGTTTTGGAAATTCTAAGCGTTTCGCTCGAGGAAAATCTGGCGATGATCGGCGACAGTGTCGAGTTTCTCGGTCGCCACTGCGAGATGATTTACGATGCAGAGCATTTTTTCGACGGTTTCAAGGCCAACCCAACGTACGCGCTGAAAACCCTTCAAGCCGCCGCGATCGCTGGTGCGCAATGGCTAGTCTTATGCGATACCAACGGTGGCACACTGCCGGAGGACGTGCAGATAATCGTTGCCGCAGCCATCGAGGCCACCAAGTCCTACAACGTCCAGCTGGCTATCCACTGCCACAACGACGGTGACCTCGCCACCGCGAACTCGCTGGCTGCGATCGATGCGGGTTGCAACCAAGTTCAAGGCACTATCAACGGGATCGGCGAACGCTGTGGCAACGCGGATTTGATAGCTGTTATGGCCAACCTGGCTCTGAAGAAAAAGGGCTACCAAGTACTCGGCGGTCGCGATTTGGTGCATCTGACAGAACTCTCGCGCTACGTTTACGAGACTGCCAATCTACAACTGCGCAACAACCAACCATTCGTCGGCCAAAGTGCTTTCGCACACAAAGGCGGCATGCATGTGCACGCAGTCGCTAAAGCGGCGCACACATACGAACATCTCGATCCAGCACTGATCGGCAATGAACGCCGAATCTTGGTCAGCGAATTGTCGGGGCGTTCGAACATTATCGCGCTGACTACCAAGCACAATATCCAATCCGACCGGACGTTGATGGACAAGATCTTGGCCGAAGTCGTGCGGCAAGAAAATCGCGGCTATCAATACGAAACCGCCGCAGCTTCCTTCGACATTTTGGTCGCTCGCTGCGCTGGGACGCTTAAAAAGTACTTTGACACGATCAAGTATCGAGTCGTCGCCGGCAATCGCGATTTGGATCGAAACTCGCCGTTTGCCGAAGCGATCATCAAACTGCGCATCGATGAACAAGAGATCTTCGAAGCCGCCGAAGGCCATGGACCAGTCAACGCGCTCGATTCAGCCCTGCGCAAATGTCTGTGCGGAGTCTATCCAGCCTTAGAGCAAATGCACTTGGTCGATTACAAAGTGCGTGTGGTGAACTGTGAAGCTGGAACTGCGGCGCGAATTCGCGTGAACATTGAAAGCTCGGATCACCACCAAGTGTGGGGCACCATCGGAGTCAGCGAGAATATCATCGAAGCCAGTTGGCTTGCGCTGGTAGATGCCGTCGAATACAAATTGCTCTTGGATGAAGGAAAATTGCCCAGCGGAAATGGGACCAAATCATGAATGAAGCAGCACCTGAAATACCGAACCGCTTTGACTACCAAACCGCCTGCCACGAAATCTACGCGGGCTGGGAGCAGGATGGTTGCTTCCATGCCGAAGTCAACAAAAGCCGCCAGCCGTTCACCATCGTCATTCCGCCACCGAACGTCACCGGCGCGTTGCACCTCGGCCATGCGCTCAACAATACCCTGCAGGATATCCGCATTCGCTGGCACCGTATGCGAGGCTTCGAAGCCCTATGGATGCCGGGTACTGATCACGCTGGCATCGCCACCCAAGCCGTCGTCGAACGCCGCTTGAAAGAACTCGAAAACAAAACCCGGCATGACCTTGGGCGCGAAAAACTGGTCGAACGCATCTGGCAATGGAAAGAAGAATCGGAAAGCCGAATTCTAAATCAGTTGCGCAGTATGGGATGTTCTTGCGATTGGCGACGCACCCGTTTTACGCTTGACGAAATGTGCGCCCGAGCAGTTCGCACGACGTTTTTCGATCTGTTCTCCCAAGGTCTGATCTACCGTGGTAAGCGGCTGGTAAACTGGGATACTTTCCTACAAACCGCCGTGAGCGACGACGAAGTCTTCCACGAAACGACCAAGGGACACTTCTATCATTTTCGATATCCGATTCTGCACCCACGGGCTGGCGAACCGACACATGTCACTATCGCCACGACTCGCCCCGAAACGATGCTGGGTGATACCGCTGTTGCCGTACATCCCGATCCCGCGGCCGCACTCGCCGCGACCGAATCGCAACTGGCAGAACGCATTGCCGTCGCACCCGTCAAAGACCGCGAAGCTCTCGAGCATCAGCTCGCCGATCTAACCGCCCGCCAGACCACGCACTTGCCGCTGCTGAAACAGTTGGCGGAGATGGCCAAGCAGGGCAGGACGATCCAGTTGCCGTTAATCGGCCGCGAGATCCGTTTGATCGCGGACGTTTGGGCCAAGCCTGAACTGGGCACCGGTTGCGTCAAGATCACCCCGGCTCACGATCCGAACGATTACGAAGTTGCTTTGCGATGTGACTTGCCTATGGTCAACATTCTAAACACCGATGGCACTCTCAATGCCGAAGCCGGCAAGTACCAGGGCCTGACGATTCGCAAAGCCCGCGAAGCCGTTGTGGCAGACTTGGAAGAGCTTGGCTTGATGGGTGATATTGAAGATCGCGAAATTGAACTCGCGCACAGCGATCGCAGCAAGACACCCATCGAACCGTTCTTAGCCGACCAATGGTTTGTGCGGATGGAACAGCTGGCTCAGAGCGCGATGGACGCTGTCACTACTGGCCAAGTTAAAATCCTGCCCGAGCGCTATGCCAAGAGCTATCTCGATTGGCTGAGCGAAAAACGCGACTGGCCCGTCGGTCGTCAACTCTGGTGGGGCCACCAAATTCCCATCTGGACCAAACATTTTGATTCACCTGAAGCTGCGCAGGCTGAATTGAAGCGGCTCAGTGCGCTGACCGCGTCGAAAACATCTCAGCTATCAGCATCGATCGAGGCCGAGCAGTTCGTTCACGCTTGCGTGCGCGAAGAAGCCGACCCGCTGGCGCAGCAACTCGAATCCGCTGGCTACGTTCGCCAACCCGATGTGCTCGACACTTGGTTCAGTTCTGCGCTGTGGCCACATTCGACGCTTGGTTGGCCCGAAAAAACGCCAGAACTTGATTACTTTTATCCGACCAGTACGCTCATCACCAGCCGCGACATCATCACTTTGTGGGTTGCACGCATGGTGCTGATGGGCTTGAACAACGTTGGCAAAGTCCCGTTCAAAGAAGTCTACATCCACCCCAAAATCCTCGACGGCTACGGCGAAACGATGTCGAAGAGCAAAGGGAACGGTGTTGATCCGATCGATGTCATCGACAAATTCGGTCCTGACGCGCTGCGATTCGGTTTGACTTGGCTGGCCACCGAAACGCAAGACGTTCGCATGCCCGTTCAATTCGAATGCCCGCACTGCGAAGCGCAGATCAATCAGACGAAGCAGAATCGCGAACTGCACACCATCGAATGCTCGAAGTGCAAACAGAAATTCTCGACGCAATGGGCCAAGTCGGCTGAAGACAAGGCCCTGCCAAAAGCGGCCGTGATTAGCGAACGCTTTGAAGTCGCCCGTAATTTTTGCAACAAGCTTTGGAATGCTTCGCGGTTTGTCATGATGAACTTAACTGGCTACAAACCCATGAAGCTCGACGTCGGCAAGCTGCCGTTAGAAGATCGCTGGATACTGTCGCGGCTTGCGACTACGACTAAGACAGTCACCCAAGCTATTCACGAATATCGCCACAGCGATGCGGCACGGTTGATCTACGATTTCGCCTGGGACGAATTTTGTAGTTACTACGTCGAGATGGCCAAGCCGCGTTTGCAGGACGCCGCCTCGCGGCCCGCGACACAGCAAGTGTTGATTCACACGCTCGACCAGCTGTTGCGTTTATTGCATCCGCTGACTCCGTTTATCACCGAAGCGATCTGGCAAGAGCTCGCTCGTTTTGGCGATGTCCGCACCCTCGGCGGCACAATTGAATCGCAAAAGTGGTTGATTCGTTCTGCTTGGCCCGAAGCCAACCCGGCTTACATCGACCAAGGCATCGAACAGCAGTTCGCACGCTTCGTTACGGCTCTCGGCGCATTGCGTGAAATTCGTTCGCGTCAGAACCTAGGGCCGAAGGAAGAGATCACCTTCACCATCAGTTGCGATGCCGCTACGCAGAAGTTGCTGGAACCGATGGCTCCGTTTTTCAAAGCGTTGGCTGGAGCTACCTGCTCAGGCCTGGGCGAAAAGCTCACGCCACCCGCCATGTCGGCTCAGGTAAGCGTTGATGGAATGGAAGTCAGCGTCGACCTCGGCAAGTTCATTGACGTCCCCGCCGAGATTGCGCGTAACGAAAAGATTCAAGCGAATATCGTCAAGCAGATTGCTGGCAAAGAATCCAAGCTTGCCAACGCCACCTTCGTCGACCGCGCCCCCGCCGACGTCGTCGCCAAAGAACGCGAGAGCCTGGAAGAACTCCGCCAGCAATTGGCCAATGTTACGCAAGCCCTAGAACGGTTGAGAGCGGAACTTGAACCGCTGAAGAACAAAGAAAGTTAGTTAGCGGTTCCGCTCTATCTCCTCTGTGATCTCTGTGACTCTGTGTTTCCATAAATCCGGTTGGACGAGCAATGATTGGCGTTAACGTTTGCGGCTGGCGTGATCAATTCCGCGACTTACCACTAAAGGGTCTGAATCTGTTAGAACGATTCAGCAGCACTTGGGAATGCCCCCGAGCGAACTTCGGAGTTGAATTGCTGGACCGCGAATTGAATCTGTTCAGCTAAGTTTGCCATCGGTCGAACGAATTTTGGTACGCGGCCAACGGTTAACCCCAGAAGGTCATTGGTGACCAAGACTTGGCCGTCGCAGTGCGGACCAGCTCCGATGCCGATCGTGGGGACGCTGACCATCTCGGTAATCTGTTGTGCCAAGTCTTGCGGCACACATTCCATCAAGACGCAAAACGCGCCAGCTTGCTGGGCAGCCATTGCGTCACGTTGCAGTTTATCGCCATCGCGTTGGACTTTGTAACCGCCGAGAGCATGGACGCTCTGCGGGCGTAATCCAACGTGCGCGATTACAGGAATTCCAGCGTTAACTAGGGCTTCAATCGTCTCGGCTTGCTCGGCGCCTCCTTCGAGCTTTACAGCGTGGCAGCCGGTCTGCTTCATGACACGGGCGGCAACAATAAGCGTCTTGTTCACACCTAATTGCCCGTGCGGAAATGGGAGGTCGACGACCACCATGGCCCGCTTAGCCGCCCGCGCGACCATTGTCCCATGGTAAATCATTTCGCCCAGCGTGACGGGAATAGTCGTCGAGTGGCCTTGGACCACCATTCCCAAACTATCGCCGACTAGCAGGACATCCACTCCTGCCTGTTCAAGCAATGTGGCCATGGTGAAATCGTAAGCCGTTAGCATACTGATCCGCTCGCCCGACTCTTTCATTTTCTTGAGAGTGCTAACGGTTACCGAACGTAGGGCTGGAGACATGAATGCAATCCTTGAGGGTGTTTTCGCATCCGCAAAACGGTAAACTCAGTCAACTTGCTGTTCGGATGCGAAAGAACTTTGGGTATAATTGTGAACTGTACTCGCTCGTAGTGGTAGGGTCAGCATCGTCACCTGGAATGAATTGGTTAACCATATGACACGTTCAGCACAAGTTTCGTTCTGGCTTGCGACATTGGCTGCTGGGCTGCAAAGCTTGAACGCTACTGCCCAGGATGCTGGAAAATCCGTAGGCGGACTTCAGATCGCTCAGGTCAGCGGTACCATGCAGGCCATGCAACTCAACCAAATCAAGATCCTCGCTGAAGACAAGAAGGAGTATTTTGCGGTCGTTTCTGAGCAAACGGCGCTGCAATACAATGGAACGGCCACCCCTGATTTCCTGACGCCAGGCTTGCTCGTGCGGTTTTCGGCTGAGTTGAACCAAAGTGGCCAGGTCCAAGCGCAGGTCAAAGAGCTGGAAGTTTTCACGATCAGCCAACATCGCCGAATGTCGCCAGAACAAACTCGTGAGCAAACGGTTGGCGTCTATCAGGTTGGCGGTGAAATTGGCAATGCTAAGAAGCCTAGTGATAAGTCAAAGGATAAATCGCCAGCAAAACCAACTGCGGCTTCTGCAAAAGGTGCACAAACGTATCGCGTTGTGGGCCAAATCGCCAACGTAAAAGCAAGCAAACTATTGGTCCAGGCGGGTGGGGTTCAAGTCCCCTTGGACCTCGATCCGAAAGCCGTAATTAAAGTAACTGCTCACGACGCCGGGTTCTGTCAGAAGGGCGACCAAGTTAAGGTCTCTGGATTGCGAACCGCTGGCCAAGAGCAATTCATTCAATCCGAATCGCTTGAAATTGTGGGTGCCAAACCGCTCGGACCTGCCGAAGGGAAAACGGCTAAGAACGCCAAGCCCACCAAGGGTCAAAAAAACAAAGTCGCCAAGATAGGTGCCGAAAAAGACGACGCGGTAGCAGCTGACAAAAAAACGGACCCAAAAAAAACGACGCCTAAAAAGTAACAGGTCGCGCGTTTGTTCACTCTCATTCAAAGTTGTTGCAGGGGCGAAAGTGACCAACTCGAGCGCTTCACTTTGGCTACGATTGGCTTGGCAATCAACCAGTTCGATGTTGTGTCCTTCCGAATGTGTATGGTGTGAACGTCCAACGAATCCTGACGAGCACTTCTGCGTAGACTGTTTGCCGATGTTCATTAGCGATTACTGCCGATGTAAACGCTGCGCTTCGCCTTTGCCCCCCGTCGTTCCCAACGAAACCTGTTCGCGATGCGAAGCGGCCAAATGGCGATTCCAGGCGGTAGTCACCTTGGGTCCTTACCGCGGTCGGCTGCGCGAAGCGGTGATCTTGATGAAGAAGAAGCCCTTCGAACTCTTGCGTCGTGCCGTCGGGGAACTTATCGCCAAAGAACTTCAAAAGCAGTTTACGAATTCTTCGCCGCTATTGATCTCGGTACCGAATCATTGGACGCGGACTTGGTTTCGGTCGGTCTGCCAAGCGTCGTCGATCGCTCAGTCGATTTCCCTGAGCACTGATTGGCCATTATTGCGCGGTGTGGTACGACGGTCGCGAAAGACGGCAAAGCAAGGGATGCTTAGTTGGACAGAAAGGACCCACAATGTTCGCGGTGCGTTTAAGTTGCGACCGACTCAACGCATCGTCGGTCGGCACGTCATTGTGATCGATGATGTGCTGACTAGTGGTGCGACAGCCGATGAGATCGCTAAGGTTTTACTGGCGGGCGGTGCATCCAAGGTGACTGTGGCGGTGGCGGCGCGTGGCACGGGCGCACGGGAGGCTGTGGTCAAAAGTGCGACGGAGGTCGTGGGTAATTCTTAGAGATAAACTATTTCGGCTGCCTGCTAGCAATCAAGTCATTTCATTCACTCATTTGTGCCTGTTCCGGCTTGCGTTCGATGCCAAACTTGTCCTGGATGCCTTCGAATTGCCGTGGGTGCCCCCCAAGTGTCAGCACTCAGATTCAGCCACCTTGTCATTTTGGGGAGGGGTTGGCATCCTTATTGTTCCTTTCGCCTTATGTCTAGGCGAATACACACGCCCAGAAAGCGCCCCAGAGCGCAGCAGGAGGCACAAACATGCTCCAAGTTCAATTGCCAGACGGTACTCTTGTTGAACACCCCGAATCGGCGACCGCGTTGGACGTAGCTGAAAAGATTGGCTCGCGGCTCGCCAAGGCGGTGGTAGCAGCAAAAATCGGTGATCGAATAGTCGATGCGACGCGACCGCTCAAAGAATTGACTGACGAATCTCCGGTACCGCTCAAGCTGCTGACCGAACGTGACGCCGAAGCCCTCGACGTCTTACGTCATTCGAGCGCTCACATCATGGCTCGAGCCGTGATGCGATTGTTCGACGGCGTCTCACTCGCTTTCGGGCCCACGATTAATAACGGTTTTTATTATGATTTTGAACTGAAGCATAAATTGAGCGAAGAGGACTTTCCGGCGATCGAAAAAGAAATGGCTGCGATCATCGAACAAGCCGAGCCGTTTGAGCAGTTTTCGCTAAACCGCGACGAAGCCGTCAAACTCTGCGGAGACCTTAAGCAGACGCTGAAAGTCGAACACATCGAGACGGGATTAGCCGCGCACGATCAGCTCGGATTTTATCGACAGGGTGAGTTCGTGGACTTGTGCCGCGGTCCCCACATTCCGGATGCGAGCAAGGTGAAGGCGTTCAAGTTGTTGTCGGTGGCGGGTGCCTATTGGAAAGGAGATGCAAAAGGAAAGCAACTTCAGCGGTTGTATGGCACATCGTGGTTCAGCCCGAAGGATCAGCAAGCGTATCTTGACCAGTTGGAGGAAGCTCGAAGGCGCGATCATCGAGTCCTGGGCAAGAAGTTGGGCCTATTCCAAATCAGTCCCGAAGTGGGTCAGGGCCTGTGTTTGTGGATGCCCAAGGGCGCGCGAGTTCGGGTATTGCTGGAAGATTTTTTGCGGCAGGAACTGCTACGCCGTGGCTATGAGCCGGTATTCAGCCCGCACTTGGGTCGCGTAGAGCTGTACGAAACAAGTGGTCATTTTCCGTATTATCGCGATAGCCAGTTTCCGCCGTTGTTCGTCGAGCAGGCTGGCGGATTGGTCGACGCATGGATCGATCGGCTGCAGAAGGACGAAGGACTCTCCGCCGTGGCCGAACGTCAACTTTATGATGCGGCGAAAGTGCTGGGAGTGGATTTGCCGGAATATCAATTCGAAAGTGATCTGGCGACGCGCTTGGGCGTCTTGCAAGTTTGGCAGCGAGCGCATGAACGCTATCTCGTCAAGCCGATGAATTGCCCGCACCACGCGCAAATTTACAAAGCTCAACCTCGCTCTTACAAACAGTTGCCCCTGAGATTGATGGAGTTTGGTACGGTCTATCGATATGAACAAACGGGCGAATTGAACGGTATGCTGCGGGTACGCGGGTTGACTCAAGACGACGCGCATATTTTCTGTACTGCGGAGCAAGTTGAAGAGGAGTTTCGCAACACCATCGAGTTAACTCGGTTTGTGCTCGAAAGCGTCGGATTGAAAGATTATCGCGTGCAACTATCCCTGCGAGATCCAGCCAGCGACAAATACGTCGGCAGCGAAGAGAACTGGCAGAAAGCCGAATCGGGGTTGCGCAAGGTGCTGGAAGAAAGCGGCTTGAATTTCCAAGCGGCGGAGGGCGAAGCGGCGTTCTACGGACCGAAAGCGGACTTTATGGTTCGCGATTGCATCGGTCGCCAATGGCAATTGGGCACAGTGCAGTTGGACTATAACTTGCCTGAACGCTTTAAGCTTGAGTATGTCGGGGCGGACAACCAAACACACCGTCCAGTGATGATTCACCGCGCGCCCTTTGGTTCGATGGAGCGGTTTGTGGGCATGTTGATTGAGCACTTCGCCGGCGCGTTTCCACTTTGGCTGGCGCCTGAGCAAATTCGTGTCCTGCCATTGAGCGAGAAATCAAATGACGTCGCGTTCGCATTGGAAAAGCAATTGGCGGCGCTCGGTTTCCGTGTCACCACCGACTCGCGCGGCGCGAAAGTGCAAGCTAAAATTCGCGATGCTCAGTTGGAGTTGATTCCCTACATGGCCATCATCGGTCCCAAGGAAGCCGAGACCGGCAGTGTCGCGTTACGTGACCGAATCGAAGGGGATTTAGGCTCGATGTCAATCGACGCGGCGATTGCAAAACTTCAAAAGGAAGTATCCGACCGCGTGATTCGTCAAGCTGTCGCGAGCCAAGCACCCTCGGCTGAGATTCCTGAAAATGCCACCGCGGCCAATAACGAGTACTAGTCCTGCGGAGCTTTGTGCGGGCGCAATCGGACGTTTACCAGAACTGGGAGCCGGAGAGACGGACCTACGTGCCAGTCAGCTTCGTAACAGCTTAAAGTGCTTGCTCTGTGAGAAAAATGTGACGGGATTGTCGTGGACCACGCGGCGGATGGCGGCTTCCGTGTGGCCGCGGCGGCGGAGTTCCATGATGAGGTCGGGAACCGCTGTCGGTTTGCTTGCACCCCAGTCGCCCGCCGAATTGGCCATCAAGCGTTCGGGGCCGTACTTCTCAATCATGTCAGCGGCGCGTTGAGGCGTGCACTTCGTAACCGGATACAGTGTCATACCAGCCCAGAAGCCCGCTTCGAGTACCGGGCCGATTGTATGCTCTTCGACGTGGTCGACTAAGACGCGATGACGTTCGAGGCGTGAGTCCCCGGTGAGCATATCGAGGATCATGCGCGTACCTTGATACTTGTCTTCGAGATGCGGCGTATGGATCAGAATCTGTTGCTGATGCTGGATGGCGAGTTCCATGTGTTCTAGGAAAATCGTCGCTTCGTTCTTGGTATTCTTGTTAAGCCCAATTTCACCGATGCCGAGCACATTGGGCATCGCTAAGAATTCCGGAATCATGGCAATCACTTCGCGAGACAGCGAGACGTTTTCAGCTTCCTTGGCGTTGATGCACAACCATGTGAAGTGTTGAATGCCGTATTGTGCGGCGCGTTTCGGTTCGAACTCGGTCAACTGGCGAAAATAATCGCGAAAGCTCTCGACACTACCGCGATCAAAGCCAGCCCAAAACGCCGGTTCGCTCAGCGCGATGCAGCCCATCTTGGCCAGCGTCTCGTAGTCATCGGTTGTGCGCGAGACCATATGGATATGCGGATCGACGAAATACATCGTAGTTCTAAGTCCTTATTCTGTAGCGATTTACAGAAATGCCAAAGGCAGTTTCCCGGGTGGAGTCGCCTGCCCAGCGTCATCTTGCCAAAGGGAATCAGCAGAGCGCCAAGGCGCGCTGCAATGAGATAAAAGCCCCATACCTCATTCTAGCCGATGATGAGGATCGTGCACCTCCAGAAAAATCTTGCCTCGCAGCCCTGGGATTCGACTCGTGTTCTGGTTGGCGAACGATCGAACTGTTGGATGATCTTGCATGCTAAGGAGTTACTTGTTTCAGGTAGTGTGAATTGAAGCGTTCTCATTTTTCGTTTGTGGACATGGAATTAAATTTGCTCGTTGATTCAGCCATACTTGATGAACGTTGCTCAAGCGACGGAGAGTTTCGCCACTGTAAGGGGTTGGTTTTACAAATGAGAAACAATGTCACACCAGATTAAAAAACAGAATCGCTCTTACTTTACCGCATTTGCGAAATGGACTTCGCATGTATCGGGCCGACCCATGACATTTGTGGTGGCCGTGCTGGTGCTGATCGTATGGGCAATCTCCGGCCCTGTTTTCGGATTCAGCGATACGTGGCAGCTAATCATCAATACTGGCACTACCATCGTGACCTTTCTAATGGTCTTTTTGATTCAGAACACGCAGAATCGCGACACCCAGGCTATGCAGGTCAAGCTCGACGAAATTATTCGCGCGATCCGAGGAGCCCAAAACTCGTTGCTTGACGTTGAAGAGTTAGATGACGAGGCGTTGAGCGCAATTAATAAGCGTTATGTAGACCTAGCCGCATCAGCACGGCACGAGGAACAGCGCTGAGTTCCTTCAAACTCCCATCGCCTTGCGCCATTGCTCATCGAACTTACGACTGAATAGCAACTGTACGCGAGCCGCTTTGTCGCTCTCCGAATCGAGCAACAATTCACACCCCGCGCGCAACAGCTTCAGCCGCTCTTCGTTTGCGTTTGACATACTGTTGGCACTTTTCGGTTCGAGGCGATCGAGGAACGCGGCGATCTCTAAGATCTTCGCGCGCATTTGCAGAAACTCTTGTTCGACAATTTGTTCAGGATTTCTCATGCATACACTCCGACTTGGCTCGGCTTGAAAGGGGATCTGACCCTCTCGACAGTAACCAGTCTATCAGTGATTTTGATGGCTTTCCGCAGGGGTCAGCCCCTTTTCCATAGGAACTCAGTCCAATTCAAGCGATTCTCGATTGTCGTCCGGAAAGCCTTTTCTTCAATCGGTCCAATTAAGCAGCCCGTTACAACCAGCACAACAGGTAACGGTAATCCGCCGCGCACGGCATGGCGTCGCCAATTCGGTGGGCCGGCCTAACGGAAGTTTGGGGTGTGCTATCTTTGCGTAGGGGAACAAACATTCATGTCCGAGCTATTTCCGCGTCAAATCACTTGGGAAACTATCGAGAAATCTCGCAATCAGGCTGCCGTGCCGCTGCTTGCTGCCGGTCTCGCATCGCCCTCATTTAAAGTTCGAATGCAGTGCCTGAAACTGTTGTTAAGCCGCGCAGACGCCCAGTCGTGTAACTACATTCTACTGGGATGGGACAAATTCACCGAACCCGAAGTTGCCCTTCTTCGCCAAAACACACTCCATTTTCAAACTGCTGCCAACGACATTTTGGCCAATGGTTCGCTCTCAGAGCAACGCGTCACCCTCATTGCGATTTCGCAAATGCTGCTGACGGGCTGCTTGACGGCCGTTTTGAGAATTGTCGTTGATCCATTGCATGCGTTGAATCCTTACGCCAATGAGTGTCTGCAGAACCTCTGCACGCACTGGGGGATTAAGGCTCGGGCTGATAAAGATGTGCCCAGTGTCAGAGGTCCAATGCTGGAGACACTCTACACATGCGTTCTCGATTTCCCTAAACACAAGAGCGTCCACGTAATTGATGCTTGGCTTGCGTTGGTCCACTGGGATGACTCGCTGCAACGCGGGCTAATTGGCGACCCGGGACATGTTGCGTTTCGGGCAATCCTTGATCGCCTGAATGCAACCTCGCATAGTCAGGCTCAGGGTAGCAATGGCCACCCAGATCCGGGTAGCCAGTCACTGAAGTTGATGGCTGGCTATCTATTGCGAGCCACCACTCCGAAGTCAATTCAATTGCTCGTCTGCGAAAAAGAGGACAAGCGCTTGGCGATGGAGCTGGCAGCCCTGGTCGAAACGCCGAATTGGGGACTGCTCAAGCGTCGTTTGCGCAATCTGCCACCACTCGCCTGTTTGCAGTCGCTGGAAAACGCTTTTTCAGATTGCACGCTGAGCGAGAAAAAGCGCCTGTGGTTATTGATGTCGGTGTCGAGCCGTGCCTACGGCCAGGTGCTGCGGGGGGCCGTGGAAATTGCCAAGTCTGGCAACGCGGAAGGTCGCCAAGTAGCCGCCGAGATCGTGAAGAATTGCCGCAAGCCTGCATTGGACGAAATGGTTGGTGACTTGCAAAGCGCTTTGGCTGGTATTGCTAAACCTAATTCAGCTGGGCCAGCATTGAGGGAAATCGTGCTGTGGGCTCAGAGCGCATCGGTACCTTTAAATCAAGCAGCGAAAGAGTTGTTCGATGAGTTCACCGTCGAACGCTTGATTGAACAAGTCGCACATTGGCCAACTTCGATGTGCAAAGCGATGGCACATGTGGTGAGCATCACCCATCCCGATATCACCAGTTTCTTGGTCAAGGAACTGGAAAGTCCATCTCCCAAACGGCGCCTGTCGGCTCTGCGTGCAACGCAGATGCTTGGCCACTCCGAAGCGGTCGCGCATTATTTGTTACCAATGCTTGATGATTCTCGAATCGAGGTTCGAGTTCGCGTAATCGATCTGCTCAGCGAACTTAATGGCGACTTACTCGACGGTTTGCTCCCCCTGTGGCTGAACGATGTGAGCACCGATATTCAAGAAGCCGCCAAACGTGTCATCCGCCGGCGAGAACGACTGAAGAAGACCCAAACCAGCGAGCAGCCGTCTCGTATAGAAGTCTAACCATGGATACCGCAGCACTGAGTGTTATGTTCGCAAATGTTAGCCTCGAATCGATTTTGCAATTCTTACGCTCCCCGCGCAACGCCCTGATTTACAACGGCGTCGTCGTCCTGCTTTTAGCGATGATCGGACTGGCTCTCACTTGGGCTTGTCGGTACTTGATCAAACGACACATCGCCAGAACTGCTGCCAATCCTCGCAAGTTGTTCAAGCAACTTTGCCTCGCACATGAACTATCCGGCAGCGAACGCCGCCAACTTCAGAACCTCGCGAAATTGCTGGGAATCGACACGCCTGCCATGCTGATGATCGACGCCTCGTTATGGAATTTCGAAATCCTAAGCAACGCAAACAAGCTGCCGCCCAAACAGCGTGAACGCTTGCTGTCGCTGCAGAAGGTGCTCTACGATCAGCCGCGACTGAGCGCAACCCGCTAAAAACATCGTGCTTACTTGGCGCTCATTTCGTGTACCATATCCACGAGCGCGATCACTTGGTCCACTTCCGTTTGTTGAAGGATCCCGTGGCCGAGATTAAAAATGTGACCGGACCGCCCACCGGCTCGCTGCAGGACGTCCGCGGCCATCTCCCGCAGAGTCTCTTGATCGGCGAGTAGTGCGAGCGGATCTAGGTTGCCTTGCACCGCATGATCGTAGCCGACAACTTTCCATGCATCATCGAGCGGGATGCGCCAGTCGATGCCGACTACCGTTCGGTTGTCTCCGCGCAGCAGTGGCAGCAAGGCAGGGTTGCCGGTGGCGAAATTGATCACGGGCACGCCGGGCGCAATCGAGTCGATGATTTGCTTGACGTAGGGATAAACGTACTGTGTGTAGTCCTGCACCGACAGACAGCCCGCCCAAGAATCGAATAGCTGCACGCACTGTGCACCGGCGATAATTTGCGCGTTCAAATAACGCGCGATGCTGCGTGACAATTTAGTCATCAGCACTTTCCATGCACCGCGATCACGATACATGAGCATCTTTGTGTGCATGTAGTTACGGCTGCTGCCACCTTCAATCATATAACTGGCCAGGGTAAAGGGCGCTCCGGCAAAGCCGATCACTGGAATCTCTGCGGGCAATTCCTGTCGAGTCAGACGTACCGTTTCGGTCACAAATTTCAGGGAATCCATCGAAGTCAACTCTTGCACGCGATCCACGTCCGCTGCCACTCGTAACGGATTATGAATCACCGGGCCATCGCCCTTGGCAAATTCCAAATCCATACCCATCGGTTCCAGAATCGGTAGAAGATCCGAAAAGATGATCGCCGCATCTACGCCCAGCCGTTTGACGGCTGTGCACATCACTTCAGCGCATAAGGCTGGGTCTTTGCACAGATCCAGGAAGCTGATCTTATCGCGAATCACACGATACTCGGCCATGTAGCGGCCCGCCTGTCGCATCAACCAAATCGGCGTTACCGAAGACGACTCACGCCGACAGGCGCGCATGAACGGGCCGTCATACCAAGCGGCTTGTTTGTCCATGACGGGCTTTCCTGTATTTTCTTTTACTCGAGCGCTGACAGTTCGCCCGGCCAAAAGATGAGCGGCCCGCGAGGCGCATTCTTGCACCAAGTGCCCCATCTTGGGATGCTCGGGTTCAAGGTCGACCGGCAAATCGTTTTGCTTGAGCATTTCACTGGTGGTAGGCCCAATAGAGGCAACGATCATATTGTTGAGCGCGGATCGCAGTTGCTCTTCCAACTCCAAATCGGCACTGATGCGCAGCATGTTCGCCACTTGATGCGCGCTGGTGAGCAGCAACACGTCACGCTCGCCAGCCACCATGGCCCGCACATTTGCCTCAAGCGGCCCTGCATCGAGCGGCAACTCCCATTGATAGACACGCACTCGGATCACTTCCGCGCCGCGAGCTTCTAGGCCAGCAATCAAACTGGAATTCGTCTTACCGTACTCTTGCAAACCAATCTTCTGATTCGTGATCGGTACATTTTCGTCGATCGCCTTGAGTAGCTCCCGCCAGGTATTCGGTTCCGGCACTTTAAGGGTCGGTGTCAAACCCAACTCGCGCATCACCGCAGCCGGCTTTGGCCCGCGCACAATAGTCGTCACATCCGAGAGTGCATTGATGAAGCGTTGACGATCCACGTGCCGTTCGATCGCGGTCAACAAATGCCGGAGTCCGACGCCCGTCAAAAAGATGACGATGTTGATCTCGCCCGTAATTACGCGATACGCGAAATCGATGGCCTCGCGGTTCGATTCGATCGGGACTTCTCGCATGGAAGGGCTGACGAATGGTTGGCCGCCAAATCTCAAGATGAGCCGCTCCATATCATCGCGCCGGCGACTCTCCAGAGCCGCCACGCGCAAGCCAGCAAACGATGTCGGTTCGTCAGTCATATCTATACTTCAAAATCTGGGGGCGGTGGGCCAACGGCGCGAGCCGCGGGTCCAGCGCCGCCGGGTCACTTGGGGACCAAGCCTTGGGCTCAGTTTGCGGGTGTTAAAATGTGGAAAGCAGCTACAATGGCAGCGACCCTGTTTTCCCCTTTTCCATCAATCCCCGCCAGGGGGCATAAGCCAGCTGAACTTCGAACGACCGCAATATGACCTTGAACACCGAAAACACAAACATCTACGACGAACTCCAACTCATTCGCCAACAAGCGGGAGCGCAGACTGCCGTCGATCGGTTGGTCGCTTTCTTGGAATCCGAAGGTCGCTTTCACGAAATGTTCGAAGCGCTCAAGATGCAAATGCGATTGAAGCTGGAATTGCCCGCAGCTCAACTCGATCGCAACGAAAAACTTAGTCCTGAGTTGGAAGTCCAGCTCGAACATGGCTTGATCGAAGCTTGTCGTCGCGTTGGCGAGGGCTTGTTCAAGCAAGGAAAAATTCGCGAAGGCTGGATGTATATGCGCCCAGTGGGTGATCGCCCCGCCGCCGCCGCAATGCTTGAGCAAGTTTCGCTGACCGACGAAAATGTCGACGAACTGCTTGAAGTTCTGTTGCACGAAGGGGTCGATATCGCCCGCGGCTATCAACTAGCACTTGATCGCCTCGGAACCTGCAACAGTATCACACTCTTCGAATCGGCCCTTGGTGCACGTCCGCGCTCTGACCAACAAATCGGCGCGACACTGCTGGTAAAACATGTACACGCGGAATTGCTCGCAAACTTGCGCCGCGACATCGCCAAACGAGAAGGCAAAGAACCCACCGAACAGTCCGCCGAAGAGCTACTGAAAACTCGGCCCGACTTGATGCGCGATGGATCGTATCATCTAGACACCAGTCATCTCGCGTCGACGGTTCGTTATGCGCGGGTAATCGAAAAGCCCGATGACATTCGACTCGCGCTCGATTTGACGATTTATGGTCGTCACCTTCACCCGCAATTCCAATATGCTGGTGAGGAACCGTTCTTAGATCTTTATCCAAGCTCGGCTGCGTTCTTCCGCGCGATGCTCGGTCAACAAGTCGATCAGGGGATTCGCTATTTTACGCAAAAGGCTGACTCAGTTGACCAGAGTCAATTCGGTACGGTGGCGGTCGAAGTTTTAATCGACTTGTTAGCGCGTTGTGGTCGCAAAGAGGAAGCGCTTCGCGCGTATGACACTCGCATGCCCGCCGGCAATCGACTGTTGGGAATTGCGCCCACGATGCTGGAGTTGAGTATTGGCATGGGTGAGTACCAATCGATGCAGTCGATCTGTCGCAAACGCGATGACTTGCTGGGATATGCGGCGGCGTTGCTTTATGACGATCATGCCGCCGATCAACCCAGCCTTACAGCGGATTAATCCCAGCTTCAGCGAAACTGCGTTCCCTCCCAAGTGTTTAGTAAGCTTGTTGGCAGAAACCGCTTGGGCGGCCAATAAGTATACCTCCATTGGGTTGTGCCGGTGAAACAATGGGGAAAATGCTCGAATAAACCGGCAGATTTCGCTTGATTTTTGCTCCGCAAAAGCGGACAACTTAAGGTAGGCGCAGGTGGGAACTCGCGAGTTGCTATCGTTTCTGCCTTGGCCAACAACGGGAGAACTTCCATGTCTGCAGATTGGTATTTCATAAAGAAGGGATTTTTTCATCGTCAAAAGCGTGTCGGTCCTGTTTGTGAAATGGAGTTGCTGACACGGATCAGTAAAGGGGACATTGCGCCTGACACTCTGTTATCCAGTACCACCAAGACACACGGCAAGTGGTTGGCAATGCGCAATGTAAAGCCCGCGTACCAACACTGGAAAGAAACGCACCCTGGCGCTACGGACGCAGCCTAGCTATAGGCCACAACTTCCGAGCGCTTACCTCACGATCATGGCCCGGTGTCTCTGATTTTCTTTTTGGACACATCGAGGTTTACGCTCGCAGTGTTGTTACAGTTTTTTAGTATGCGAGTTTTCAGCGTACTAGATTTCAGCGTACTAGGTTACTGGGGCTCAGTACATTACTGGGGTTATTGCCCATCATCACGCTGGGGTTGTGTTGTTCAGTGATCGTGAATTCTGCCCATACTGGAACGTGATCCGAGATGCGACCCGCGTCTTTTGTTTGCAGGCCAAACATCTTTTCAAGGCTCATGATCCCAGCACGTCCAGTGAACTCACGAGTTTGTAGCCTGTCTACCAAGATGTTATCCAGCGTTTTGCTTTGGACAGTGTTAGTGAACACGTTCTGAATAACGGGTACCAAGTCAGGAATCTGCCCAAGGGACTTGAGACCCTTCGGAGGCGCATTGAGGTCGCCCAGCAAAACAATGTCGTCTTCGGGATACTCGTACTGGCGCACACTTCGATACACATCGGCAAGTACATCTAGCTCGTGGCTGATTTCGCCCGGGTCAGTATGCATGCTGATCAGCGTAAAAGTAAACGGCCGAGCGCCAGGGGTAATCGTTTGGAATCGACCACAGAAGGGCTCGCGATGCAGTACGTCCGCATCATCAGCAACCACATAGCAAACCTCAGGCGAGCTTTGAACGCGGGAGGTATCGAAGACATAACCGTACTGTTCGAAGTAGCCAGTTGACGCGCGTCCAATACGCGGACTGATGGTATAGTTATAACGCCCGCCGCTACTGTTGACGAGGTTAACGAGAATCGGCAATGTGCGCTGATCGCTGCTGGTGATTTCCTGAAGTGCGATCACATCGAATTGTTGAATGATCTTGGCAAAGCGGTCCATCACCCACGGATCTTCCAGTTTGCTGGGCCCAAGCCGCTGCATGTTGAAACTGCCAATAATGATGGTGCTAGTCGTTCGTGGCGGGACGACTGTCGCATTCACAGTCGCATTTGCGGGCACATTCAAGAAGTTACCGCTGGCGGTTGCTTTCTCAGTATTCGCAGCCGGCGCAAGGCCACCCGGAGTTGCGATATTATTCGGATCGCACCCCAAGTAACCACCGAGGCCCACCAGCAAGACCACCATCAAAGGATAAAACGGTATCGATCGCATCCCATCGCCTCCATGCTTTGGGAAAACTGTTTGTATGAAAACACAATGCTGGAACTCGATCCAGGCCGTCGTGGCGCAACATCATGCGGCGCACAGGTGGCCTTCGATCAAGCTTCGTTTTGCGCCGACAGCGCATCAGTCGCCAGGCGACTGAGCCGCGGGTCAGCATCGGACGCGGCAGCCTTCAAGGCCACTACGGTATCGTGGTTTAAATTTGGAACCGATTTCAACGCTAAAGCTGCCAACTGGCGCACAGATTTCTCTGGATGCTGTGACACTGCTTGTGCAAGCGACGATTGATAGCGCGTCGCTTCCTTACCTAATCGGCCGAGCAATTTGCAAGCCCAACCCGCTACAGGCGCGTTGACATGCCGCGTCAGCTCTGCTAACTGCGGCGCCCACTCGATGGAGGGCTCTTCCACACTGGCCAGCACATCACTTGCCCACGCGCGAACTTCTTCGTTCTCATCGAGCATCGTTAGCAACACGGCAATCAACTGCTTATTCGCTTCAACCTGGTCCGCTACGAGTTCTTTAAGCCGCTCGAGCGGAACACAATTGCCAACGACCGTCGACATAGATCACCTTCAACCCGACCAGAGTGAATCCATTCCATCAATCTTTAAACTTTCGATCAACGGTTGTCAGTACAGAATCCACACTGCCGCCGCAAGTCCGACGTATTGATTTTTTCGTTATTCAAGAATCGAACGCGGCTTGGGCGCAGGCAGGACTTCTTCGCTGGCAATGGGCTCGCTAGCAACGGGCTGTTCAGTTGCAAGTGACTCAGTGGGAAGAATATGACGCGATTTGGCGTCGAATTCTGGGAACCGCACGTCCTTGGCGGGGCGGCCAGCTACCTGACTCTCCGATAAGTTCAATCGATTCGCTGGCGCGACGGGCAGGTCGAAATCTGATTCGCGATAAAGTTCCCAGCCGGTTTCAGTAAGCTCGAAACGATAACGACCTTCGGATATCGTATACCGTGACTCACCAAACGAACTACCATCGACGGTGACACCACGCGAGTAGCGTACGATGTAGCTACCCTTACTATCGAGCACTTGTTGTTCGCCTGGCCGAATCGCATTGTTCTCGACTTCATCTACCAAGTAACTGACCACTCCAGGCGAGTCCTTGGGCAAGCGAATCGCAACTCCAGGTCCATCGTAGCGTACGGGATTCGGCACCAATTCATTTGCGGACGCAGCCATGACTGCGCCTGTTGCGCTCAGGTTGCGATTTGCGGCTTGC
>JANLQO010000106.1:0-32844 GCA_031367855.1 Planctomycetia bacterium
CTGCAACTTTCCGACCTGGGCCATCCGATTCTCGGTGATAACAAGTACGGCGCAACCAGCAAATTTCCCAATGGAATCGCGCTCCACGCTTGCAAGCTAACCCTCGAACATCCAACACTTCGTCAACCCATGAGCTTCGTCGCGCCCCTGCCCGCAGCCTGGAAATCGCTACCCAACGAGTTTCTCAAAAAAGCTCAAGATTCCACCTCGTTGTAGCCGGAGCATTCTCATTATGCGACGATGCGCTGCTGTTTTGTAAGATTTTCCGCCGATTCGACCTGTGCGGAGCTGGCCTGTCTCCAGCCTCAGTAGACATCAGGATTTAACGATTTTCCGTAACCGCAATGCAGTAAATGCCTTACGTCATTAAGAGGCTTTTTCGTGACTGCCAGTGCATACTTTGGCACAATTCGTGCATTCGTTATAACCCGTACAGCAGTTGATCGGCGACTGATGGCGTCGTGACGTTTACAAGGAATGTGTCCCATGCTCTCCACAAAACAAAAACCAGCTCCCAGTATCGAGCTCGATTTACAGACGATTCGCCAGCGCGTTGCGGATATCTAACGCAATTGGACACCCGCTGAAGTTCGCGCGCGAGCCGTTGAAGGGCGCGAGCGCCGCAAACAGTTGGAGGAACTCATTCGTCAACTGGAGCTGGATTACGATCCATTGGATGAAACGTTCGTTTGCTAACGCGTCATCGCAACCAGTAATCGAATTCTCGCAAAATGCTGCCACGGGTGGCACGTCCTTAAGAATTCCCCACAAGCATTTCCTATCACACCGCTAACAACTCGTGTGGCAGGAAGCCACGGTTGGCAATAGAGGGGGGGCAACTTGACGTGCAAAGGAATCCAGCCAGTGTGGTCCTGCGAGCAAGATTTGCTAGCGTTGCCAGCAAACGAAATCAGCCTGCAGTGGCAGGCTGATTAAATAGAAAGGAGAGGTGGTCTACTTCTTCTTCTCGACGTGAATAGTATGTTTTCGCAAGCGCGGGCAGAACTTCTTGAGCTTGAGTTTTTCGCCACCGGTACGACGTCGCAGCGTATAGTTGTAATCACCGCTTTCCTCGCAGACGAGGTGCACGACTTCTTTTTTTCTCTTGCCCTTAGCCATAATTCCGATCCCTTCACACTATTTTGAACGCAGTAGTTTTATTTAAAGTCCCACAACACCGATGCAACGAAGCTTACTCGGCTGCTGCCGCTAGTTCAGTTGATGCACCGCCGAAGTCAGGCTTTTCACTGCGTTTCACAACGCGGTCGTTTTTGCCTACGAACTCAAGAATGGCTCGTGGACCGGCATCGCCCAGCCGTGGCGTTGCCAAACGCAGCACGCGCGTATATCCGCCTGGACGATCGGCAAAGCGGACTGCAATTTCTCGAAACAGAATCGAAACTGCTTGCTTGTCACCAAGGGCTTGCAGCGCGCGTCGACGCGCGTGAACGGCAGGACTCATGGCTTGTACCCACTTCGGGTATTGATCGCCCTCACGCCAGGCTTTCCAGGCGGCCGTGTTGCGATCCGCATCGGTACCGAATTGAGCTGCGTTGTTTTGAGCCGCAACACCCTTCTTGCCAAGTGTGATGCATTTCTCAACCAAGGGCCGAATTTCCTTCGCCTTGGCTAAGGTTGTGATGATGCGTCCTTTAACCTTGGGCGCGTTCGGATCGATATCTGAATCCGGTCGCTCTGTTAGAAACAAAGCAGAAGCAAGATTTCGGTAAAGAGCTTGACGATGACTTGGGCTTCGCCCTAAAACGCGACCGTGTCTTCTGTGACGCATGGCTACACACTCAACAAAATAATCAGGGTTAAAATCTTATTTGAACCAGCCCGCTGTCGAATCAATTCATCAACAGTGTGGGCGAATTTCATATGGTTTTATCGGGATGATTGCGACGCAGGCAAGCGCATTCCAAGATGCAAGCCGAGGGTCGCAAGTTTGTCTCGCACTTCGTTCAAGGTCGTCTCACCGAAATTGCGAATTTCTAGCAGTTGATCTTCGGTGCGCTGCACCAGCTCACGAATCTGATGAATGCCTTCGCTCTCCAGGCAATTGCCAGCTCTCACGCTTAGACGCAAATCAGCAACTGCTGAATTGAGCTTCGTTTCGAGCTGTGCTTCAGCGGATCCAGGCCCACCGCGAGCCGTCGCATGGACTTGACGACCGAGTTCCGTGTACTGAACAAACGGGTTGAGATGCTTGCGGAAAATCTTGGCTGCTTCGACCAATGCCATTTCTGGACCAATCGAACCGTCTGTCCAAATTTCAAGATTCAACTTGTCATAGTTGGTCTTTTGCCCAACCCGAGTCTCTTCGACTTCGTATCGGACACGCAACACCGGGCTGAACACGGCGTCGACGGGAATAATGCCGATCTCGTGATCACGCGTGCTGTGTTCCGACGCCGAAACATAACCGCGACCGTTCTCGACCACCATTTCCATCACAAATGGGACGTTGTCTGTCAACGTCGCCAGAACATGGTGTTTGTTAATGATCTCGACATCAGCGTCGGTTTCAACATCCGCGCCCGTGATTACGCCAGCGCTCGAACGCTCGACGGTAATTACCCGAGTCGAATCGCTGTGGTTCTTTACAACCAGCGACTTCACGTTCAAAACGATTTCGGTAACGTCTTCCAAAATGCCTGGAAGAGTCGTGAATTCGTGCTGAGCACCGCGAATTTTAATTTGCGTAATTGCGCTGCCTTCCAAACTTGAAAGCAGCACACGACGCAGGCTGTTTCCGACCGTCGTACCGAACCCGCGCTCGAACGGCTCAGCTATGAACTTGCCGTAGGTAGGCGACAAGGTGTGGTGATCAAGCTGAACGTTGCTTGGTAATTCCAATCCACGCCACTTAATATGCATTACCGATATCCCGATTGAAGAAAGTGTGAACGAACCTAACCAAGACCAAAACTACACGCGGCGACGCTTACGAGGGCGACATCCATTGTGCGGGATCGGGGTCACATCTTCGATCAATTTGACCGTCATGCCTGCGGTTTGCAGGGCGGTTATGGCGCTTTCGCGTCCCGATCCCGGCCCCTTCACACGCACTTCGATTTCCTTAACGCCAAACTTGGCAGCCTTTTCAGCCGCCTGTTGTGCAGCCACTTGACCAGCGAACGGAGTGCTCTTGCGGCTTCCCTTGAATCCGCAAGTACCGGAACTAGCCCAACACAAAGTGTCACCTTTGGTGTCAGTAATCGTGACGGTTGTATTGTTGAATGTCGCGCGGATATGAGCCACCGCTACAGTGACATTGCGACGTGTCTTACGACGCTTGATCTTGGCCACGTAATAACCTCTTCACCATTCGAACGAGAACTTCAATTTACACACTGAGTTTGCCCGACCAACTACCATCAAATCGCACAACTGCCATAACATCGCAGTCACCCGAGCAACACAAACTATCTCAAATCCTTAACGCCCTTTTTGCCGGCAACCGTCTTGCGCGGTCCCTTACGCGTTCTCGCATTCGTTCGAGTTCGCTGTCCACGCACTGGCAAACTATTGCGATGGCGGCTGCCACGGTAACATTTGATTTCACGTAGACGATTAATGTTTTGACTCAATTGACGACGCAACGGGCCTTCGACCGTATAGTCGCGTTCCAACAGAGTCGAAAGTCGACTCAACTCATCCTCATCCAACTCGCGGGCAGTTTTGTTTGGATCAATTTTGGTTTTTTCACACGCTTCGCGTGCTACATACTCACCAACCCCGTACAGATAGGTCAGCGATATTGCGACCTTCTTGTCATTGGGAATGTCCACACCGAGAAGACGCGGCATGAAGGTTTCCTTTGCGATCTCTAAGTACTTACGAATCAAAAACTTATGTCAAACAGCGTCCTCACAGGACACTGCTAATGCTGTACCGAATCGAGGAGTATACCGCAGTTCGTCTAGGTCTGACAAGCCGTAACGCGTTCAATTGTCAACGCTTGGTTGCAAATTCTCGCGTCAATCCCGCCCGTTACGAACGCAAATTGGGTACATCCACCGTGGCTTGCAACGCCACTATCTGTTGAATCTCCTCGAATACCTCGTGTTCGGACCTTTCCCCATCCACCGTGTGCAATAAACCCTGTCGCTGGTAGTAATCTAAAAGCGGCGACGTCTGGGTTCGGAAAACTCGTAGACGTTCCACAATCGTCTGACCGCTGTCGTCCGAACGGTTCTCTATGGCAGCTCGCTTTTGCAGCCGCTCCACCAACGTGGTTTCCGCCACACTTAAACTCAAAACCAGATCCACTCGTTGCTGCTTTCGAGCCAAATGCTCGTCCAGCAATTGAGCCTGCACCAACGTTCGAGGAAAACCGTCAAACAAACATCCGGCAGCACAATCGGGTTCAGACAATCGTTTCGCAACTATGCTCATCACCAGATGATCGGGCGCCAGCTTTCCCGCGTCCAAATGCTTCCCAATCCACCTAGCTTCCGCCGTATCCAGTCCAACCAGCTCACGCAGCAGAACCCCAGTCGATAACTGAGGCACCCCCAGCCATTCAACTAACCGCTTGCACTGCGTTCCTTTGCCAGCACCCGGTGGCCCTATGAAAATTAATCGCATGGGCCACCTCGAACCTGTTGAAAACAGCGCCGCCATTCAACCGCCGGCTCGCCTAACCCCTCGCCTAACCCTCGAGCAAGCCTCGGTAGTTCCGCATCAGCAGGTGGTTATCAATTTTCTGAATCAAATCAAAGGCAACGCTCACTGCAATCAACAACCCGGTTCCACCATAGAAAGATGCTACCGAAAATGAGACGTCCAGCTGCGTATGCACAACAATCGGTACGATGGCGACCATCGAAAGGAACGCTGCACCCACGTAGGTAATGCGAACCATCACTTTTTCAAGGTAGTCGGCAGTGCGTTTCCCAGGCCGGTAACCTGGAATAAACGTACCATGGTCTTTTAAATTCTCAGACATTTCCTTGGGATTGAACGTAATCGAGGTCCAGAAATAGCAGAAGAAAAAGATCAACAGCACATACAAGACAACGTAAGTTAGCGATTGCCCATTGGTGAACGCATTACCAATTGCAGTAAAGAAGGCGACGGCCGTCCTATTCTCAAACCAAGTTGCAATCACTCCAAACAACAGCCCAGGCAACATCAGCAAACTGCTTGCAAAAATGATCGGCATGACACCGGCTTGATTCAATCTAAGCGGCAAGTGCTGTTTGGTACCACCGTAAACCCGCCGTCCACGAACATGCTTTGCACTTTGAGTCTGAATCCGTCGCTGCCCCAAAGTAATGAACACGACTCCGAAAACCACCGCCACGAAAAGGGCAGCCAAAACAATCAATTTGTCTGGCCCAATCGCGCCCGACGAGCCGCTCAACTCGGTAGTCATGTTCTGCCGTAATCCATACAAGGCTTTGGGCATCTGAGCTAGAATACTGGCCATGATCAATAAGCTGATGCCGTTACCGATTCCGTATTCGTCAATCTGCTCGCCGAGCCACATTAGGAACACAGTTCCACAAGTCATGATCGCAACTGCGGTAACTTGCCAACCAAAGTGCAAGGTTGACGTACCGGCTGCATAAAACTGCGGCGAGACCGCATTCGGGTCGGCCATAATCACATATTTAAGAAACACCCAGCTTTGGATGATACATAGCAACACCGTTAGATAACGCGTGTACTCGTTAATCTTCTTCATCCCTGTCTGGCCCTCTTTGCGCAACTGCTCAATGGGCTTCCAAACGCTCCCCAGAAGCTGGAAAACAATCGAAGCAGAGATATAGGGCATGATACCTAACCCGAAGATCGTGACTTGACGCAAATCGGTTGCGGCAAACACGCTAAACTTCTCCAGAAAGGTATTCATCTCGTTGCCGGCCTCAGCACCGACGGTGCTGCGGACCATGGGCAGACGAATCTGATAGCCGATGCGGTAGACCGCAAGCAGCGCAAGCGTCAGAACAATTTTCTGCCGCAATTCAGGTATCGTGAAGATAACTCTGAGTTTTTCAATCATAGGTCCGGTTCCCAACTTTCGTCGCCCGCAGCAGTTGGCAACTTGGCTTCATCGGAACCCAACCTTGCCGACCAGCGTCGATTTAGCTCTTTGCACCTTGCTTGGCCAAATATGCGACGCGCTCCTTCGGAGTGCGTTTCGCTTTCAACTCTGTCACCGTGCCGCCTACAGCAGTAATTTTCGCCTTGGCTGAATCGCTGAAACGATGAGCCGAAACCGACAGAGCCTTATCAATTTCGCCATCACCGAGAATTTTGATCACGTCAAAAACTTTCTTGACGATCCCTTTTTCTTGTAAAGATTTCGGTGAAATCTCTTCGCCGGCAGCGTATTCTTCGTTCAAACGGCCAACATTTACCGCTACGACCGTAAGCGCGTGCCGGTTATGAAAGCCGCGCTTTGGAATCCGGCGGATCATCGGCAAATCGCCGCCTTGGAAGACGGGATGACGCGAGTAGCCGCTACGAGACTTGGCACCATTGTGACCGCGGCCAGCTGTCTTGCCCTGTCCCGTACCGGGACCTCGACCGAGCCGACGCGGTTTGCGATTTTTTACAATTCCAACGTTTACTTCATCAAGTCTCATGACAGCTTCACCCCACGCAGTCGCTCAACATCTTCGCGAGTCCGCAACTGCTTCAATGCATCAAATGTGGCTTTAACGAGCACTGAAGGATTATTTGAACGGAAACTCTTCGACAGAATATCCTTCAATCCCACAGCCTCACAAACGGACCGAACCGCAGGGCCGGCAATAATACCCGTACCAGGACTAGCGGGCAGTAGAATGACTTTAGCGGCACCAAAGTGACCGATCACAGCATGCGGAATAGTTCCGTTAATGATCGGCACCGTAATATTGTTATGGTTCGCCTGTTTTTGCGCCTTCGTCACGCTCGGTGGCACTTCGTTCGCTTTGCCATAGCCGTAACCTGCGCGGCCCTTGCCGTCGCCAACCACCACCAGCGCAGCGAAACTAAATCGGCGTCCACCTTTTACGACCGCAGCACAGCGCTTGATCTTCAAAACGCGCTCAATGCCACCATCGCCTTGAGATTGCTCATTTAAGTTTGCCACGACGAAAGACTCCGATTACCCGTTGGATCAAACCAACCGAAAACAAAACCATTTAGAATTCAATTCCGCCCGCACGAACCGCATCAGCAAACGCCGCTACACGTCCGTGGTACTTGCAACTACCGCGGTCCAAACAGACTTTCAGCACACCAGCGGCTTTTGCCTTCTGAGCGATTACTTGTCCGACTTTGACCGCCGCATCGCAATTGCTACCGGCACCGTCAAATTCTTTATCTAAACTCGAAGCCGCGAACAATGTACGGCCGGCTTCGTCGTCGATTACTTGGCAACCAAAGTGCTTCAGTGTTCGAGAAACGCTCAATCGAGGTCGCTCTGCCGTTCCACGAACCGTTTTACGAACGCGGAATTTGCGTCGCTGACGCTGCGTATTGATTATCTTTTTAATTTTCATAGGGCACCCGCCGCTATTTCCGTTACCGAGTTTTATCTAAAATTACAAACGCGACTACGTCGCAGACTTACCAGGTTTGATCTTGACGACTTCACCCTGATAGCGAATGCCCTTACCCTTGTAGGGTTCGGGTTTTCGCAAGGCTCGCACTTCTGCCGCAAATTGTCCGACCTTTTGCTTGTCGCAACCTTTTACAACGATGTGCGTCTGGTCTGGGCAGGTTACTTCCAACTCAGGAGGGATTGGCTTCTTCAGTTCGTTGGCAAAACCAACGCGAAGTTGTAAAACCTTGCCTTGAATCGAGCAAATAAATCCGACGCCCACGACTTCGAGTCGCTTTTCGTAACCGTCTTTGACACCCAAGATCATATTATTGATCACTGCGCGAGTGAGGCCGTGAAGTTCACGCGACGTTCGTTCTTCGTTGCGACGAGTTACTGAAACGGTAGCACCGTCATCAGCAACTGCTACAGAAACCTCGGGGCGATGCTTGAACTCAAGCTTACCCTTAGGGCCCTCGATCGAAACGACTGAATCGTCAACGCGGACTTTTACTCCAGCGACAACAGGAACAGCTTTTTTACCAATTCGTGACATGGCTTAGCCAACCGCTAACATGTATGGATCAAATAGCAAGGCTAACAAACCTCGCACAAAACCTCACCGCCGATGTTCTTCTGCCTCGCTTCTCGATCGCTCACAACACCGGAACTGGTGCTGATGATCGAGATGCCCAAGCCGTTAAGCACCGGACGCAAATCGCGACTTTTACTAAATACCCGTCGTCCGGGCTTGCTCACGCGCCGAATGCTTTGAATTACGCGTTCACCGTTAGGTCCGTATTTCAATTCGATGCGCAGCTTCTTAAAGGGTTCATCCCCTTCAATTTCTTTGAAGTCCCAAATATAGCCCTCACGTTTGAGGACGTCTGCCACTCCAACTTTAACGTGCGACAGGGGAACGTCGACAAATTGTCGTTCCACACGTACAGCGTTACGAATTCGAGTGAGCATATCAGCAATAGGGTCGGTCATCATGGCGTCAGTGTCCCCTTACAACTACCAGCTTGCCTTGCGAACACCGGGAATCAAGCCTTGGTCGGCCAATTTGCGGAAGCAAATACGGCAGATACCAAACTTACGATAGACCGCACGCGGCCGGCCACAGAGCTTGCAACGATTCTCACGCCGCACCGCAAATTTCGGTGTGCGATTCGCCTTTGCGATTTTGCTTTTGCTTGCCACGGGATAGGTTTCCCCGCTAATCCAAATGTCTAGTTAAATCGAACGTTTTCTGCCACAGTGCGCTCACCGGGTTCCTACGAAACCCAGCTCGCGTCGCTACTTACTAAGCAGCGTCTTCCTTCTTACCGGCTTTGAACGGCATGCCCATCAAACCCAACAACAACAACGCGTGATCATTCTCATTTGCTGTTGTGCAGATCGTAATGTTCATACCTTGCGGTTTGGTGTATTTGTCCGGATTTAACTCCGGAAATACCAACTGCTCCGACAGTCCCAAGCTAAAATTTCCTTGCCCATCAAAAGCCGTCCGACTGATGCCGCGAAAGTCTCGCACCCGAGGAAGTACGATACTGATCAAGCGATCAAGAAATTCGTACATCCGAGCGCGTCGCAACGTAACTTTGCAACCAATCGGCATTCCTTCTCTCAACTTAAATCCCGCTATGGATTTGCGCGACAACGTCATGATCGGACGCTGGCCCGCTATATCTGCCATCGCGTCAAAAGCGATTTCTAAATTCTTCTTATCCGCTACCGCCGATCCTACACCCATGTTGACGACAATCTTCGTCAGCTTGGGAATCGCCATCGGATTGGTAATAGCCAATTGCGAGGACAACTCCGGGCGAATTTCGTCTTGGTAGCGCTGTTGTAAGCGAGGGGCCATGGCCGAAAATCCTAGTACAAACACAAAAAATTCTGTTCTACCCGACCTCGGTCGAGTCCACTTATCTACAATCCGTATACGCTATGGCGATTAGCTCTGAGCATACTTCGCATTCGGGCCTGACAACTGCCCCATGGCAGCGCCGCTCTTCTTCGCAAAACGCTCTTTGCTGCCGTCCTTCAAGAACCGCACACCCACTCGAGTACGCTTGCCGGTCTCCGGACAAATCAACATGACGTTGCTCACGCTGAGCGCCATCTCTTTACTTAACCGACCGCCTTGGGGGTTTTTTGCACTGCGCTTGACGTGCTTGTAGGCCTTGTTGACGCCTTCAACAATTACGCGTCCACCATCGCGGTCCAACTTCAGCACCTTGCCACGAGTGCCCTTGTCGACGCCGCGAATCACCAAAACTTCATCACCTACGCGGATCAACATCACACCACCTCGTTCGCCAAGCTAACAATCTTCATAAAGTTCCGCTCACGCAACTCACGGGCCACCGCACCGAAAATGCGTGTTCCGCGTGGGTTCGAATCCTTGTCGATCAAAACCACTGCGTTGTTATCGAAACGGATGTAGCTGCCATCGGGACGTCGAGTCGGGTGACTACAACGTACAACCACAGCACGAACTACCGCCTTTTTCTTGATTTCACTCGCTGAGTTTACACTCTTGACCGAGCAAATAATGACATCACCGATACCTGCGTATCGACGACGGCTACCACCGAGCACTTTGATGCACATCACTTCGCGTGCACCCGTGTTGTCAGCTACTGCCAATCGTGTTTCTTGTTGTATCATGCTTCACCAAAACCGTCGGTTCGAATCTCAAACCCATCATGCGTATTCAATCTTGCGAGGACTCGCCCCGCTGTCTACTATTCAGCCGCTGGAACAGCCTCAACCGTCAACTGATCCAAAGTTGTCGTCAACTCGTTCGTGCTGCTGCGGCGCGCCTCGCGCAGGGCAGCCATATCGACTTCCTTGCTCTTTTCAACAACTCGTACCAGTGTCCAACGCTTTAACTTGCTCAACGGTCGGCTCTCGCGGATCTCCACCAGATCGCCCGAGGCGGATTCATTGTTCTCGTCGTGTACATGGCAAACGGAGCGCCGCTTAATGTACTTGCCATACTTGGCGTGACGTACGGTGCGGTTGATTTCAACGCGGCGAGTTTTCGCTGCCTTGTCGCTGGTCACCACTCCGATCAAAATTCTGGCTGGCATGTTGGGCCTATCAATCTGTCACAACTATTTAACTATCACCGAGCTCGCGAGTTAACTCGCAAACCCACTTTCAAACTACTTCTTTACATTGCGCGATCGTTCGCCTTGCAGCGTACGTATTCGCGCGATCAAACGGCGATTGCGCCGCACTTCGCTTGGCGAGTCCAACTTCTCAGTCTGCGATTGAATCCGCAACCGAAAAAGCTGGCTTGATGAGTCCTTGGCGGTCAGCTCAAGCTGCTCGTCACTCATCTCTCTTAATTCGCTAATTTTCGACATTTCAAACCTCTATAACATCTCTACGCCGGGCGTCGGCGAACCAGTCGCACAGGCACAGGCATCTTGGCAGCCAACCGCGCAAAACAAACTTTCGCTTGCTGCTCAGTGACACCACCCAGTTCGTATAAAACAGTTCCAGGGCGAATAACGGCGACCCAGTGCTCTGGCTCTCCCTTACCCTTACCCATTCGAGTTTCCAAAGGCTTGGACGAAATCGGTTTATCTGGGAAGACCCGAATGTACAGCCGACCTTCACCGCGCACATACTGCTGTGCAGCGATACGTCCCGCCTCGATCGTTCGAGCCTTCAACCACCCACCCATCGTTGCTTGCAAACCAAAGTCGCCAAAAACAACCTTGTTGCCGCGGGTGGCGTTACCTTTTATACGCCCTCTTTGGCTTTTTCGATGCATTACCCGCTTGGGCATCAGCGCCATCGTTAGCGTCTCCCGCGTAAGAACCTTGATTGACCCAGACCTGAACCCCGATATTACCCTGCGGCGTTGACGCTTCCGCAAAGCCGTAATTAATCTTCGCCTGAATAGTGCTCAACGGCAAAGCTCCAGCATTGGCTTTCTCGCGGCGAGCCATCTCGGCTCCACCCAATCGTCCAGCCAACTGAACTTTGATACCCTTAGCACCTGCATCCATCGTCGTTTCAATCGCACGTTTCATCGTGCGACGGAAATTTGCACGCTTCATTAACTGCTGAGCGATTTCCTCGGCAACCAACTGTGCTTGTATCTCTGGCCGAGCAACTTCCTCAATCTTGAGGTTTACCCGACGACCGATCAACGATTGCAGCTCTTCCTGCAACGTCTCAACTTCTTGACCCTTTTTGCCGATGATCAGACCCGGACGAGCGACAAACAACATCACACGAACTTCATCTCGTGTTCGCTCAATCTCAATTCGGTCGATCCCGGCATTCCGATAATTCTGCTTTTTGGGATGCTTCTTTATAAAGTCCCGAATCCTTTGGTCTTCGACCAACAGCTCAGCAAATTCTTGCTTGGAGGCGTACCAACGGCTTTTCCAGCCCATGACCACGCCGGTCCGAAAGCCGATAGGATTTACCTTTTGTCCCATATCACATTCTCGCTTCCGAAAGCCGCTTTGGCGGAAACCTCAAATAACTACTACATGTCATCAATTGATTGCAACTCGACGGTTATATGAGCCGTGCGGCGCAAAATGCCGAACGCCATACCTCGCGCTCGCGGACGAATCCGCTTAAACGTTGGACCACCATCAATGCGAGCGTCGGTAACCACCAGTCGCTCAGCACTCAGGTTCGTCCCTTTGTTCTGATCGGGATCTTGCGCGTTGCCCACGGCACTTCGCAAAACCTTCTCCAGCATTCTCGCTCCGCGATTGGGCTGGTACTTCAATATGTTCAACGCTTCATCAGCAAACTTGCCACGAACCAGATCCGCCAACGGACGTACCTTGCGGGCCGATATTCTTGCGTATTTGTGAGTGGCTCGGAACGCCATTGTTCGCGACCTTAATCAAAATGGAAACTTCAACCGAGTCTGGAGACTCAAATACTATTTCTTGTTGCCCTTACCGCTGTGGCCGCGGAATGTTCTCGTCGGAGCAAACTCACCAAGCTTGTGACCGACCATGTCTTCCGTCACATAGACCTTCATATGCAGCCGACCGTTATGAACCATAAACGTCGCGCCTACGAACTCAGGAACGATCGTGCATCGCCGCGCCCATGTCGTAATCGGCTCGCTGCCTTTACCGGCTTGCTGAGCTTTAACGAGCTTGGCGTACAACTTTGGGTCTACAAACGGACCTTTTTTTGTCGAACGTCCCATACCTAGTAAATCTCCCAGCTAACTTCTCTGCACCTACAAATTATTTCAACGCCTACCGCAGTTTCAGTTGACCATAGCGGCGCGATTTGCGACGACGAATGATCGACGAGTTTGACGGCTTGCGCGGTCGACGCGTTCCACCACCTTTGGTCGGCTTGCCTTGCGGCGTAACCGGATGGCGACCACCCTTCGTTCGACCTTCACCACCACCGTGCGGATGGTCAATTGGATTCATGGCGGTTCCACGGACGTGAGGCCTACGGCCCATCCATCGAACACGACCGGCTTTACCCAGCACAACGGCGTCATGATCCGGGTTGCTCGCGCGGCCAATCGTAGCCCGACAGTTGCCCGGAACACGGCGAATTTCACCACTCGGCAGCGACAATTGAGCCCAATTGGCTTCTCGAGCCATCAATACAGCCAGCGTGCCCGCACTTCTGCAGAGAACGCCGCCACAACCTGGTTGCATCTCAACACAAAAGACTTCGGTTCCAGCTGGCATATTCTTTAAAGGCATACAATTGCCGACAATCGGAGCCGCATCAGGTCCGTTTTCGACCTTCTGACCAGCCTTCAAACCATCCGGCGCAACTACATAGCGCTTCTCGCCATCGGCATACACTAGCAACGCAATCCGACAGGATCGGTTCGGATCGTACTGGATCGAATCAACCGTTGCAGGAATGCCGTCTTTGTCTCGCTTGAAGTCAATTACACGGTAAGCCTGCTTATGCCCGCCACCGCGGTGACGACAAGTGATCTTACCTTGATTGTTTCGTCCGCCCTTTTTCTTCTTGGGGCGCAATAACGACTTCTCAGGCACCGCGCCTTTGGTCAGCTCGGCAAAATCGCTAACCGAGGCGTTTCTACGGCCTGCGGAGGTCGGTCGATATTTGCGTATTCCCATTTGACTTACCTACTGACTAAACGCTTGGAAACCAGTTCGTCATACATCGCTTTTACAGCAAACCACAACGCCTAGAAGAAATCGATTCGATGCTCAGCGTTGAGCTTTACAATCGCCTTCTTCCATCCGCTCGTCACGCCGGCACGATGCCGAAAACGTCGAGTCTTACCCTTGCGAGTCTGCGTGCGAACCTTGTCTACCACTACATTGAACAATTCTTCAACCGCACGGCGAACATCAATCTTCGTCGCTTGCGGATGAATTTCAAACGCATACTGATTGTGTCGCCCAGCCCGATGAACGCCTTTTTCAGTCACCAACGGTCGCAAAATGACCTGGTGAGACTCTAGCTTCAAAGTAACTGTCGGTACTGCTGCTTTACTCATCATCCAACCCCAGATCCAAATTAGCACTGATTCAAATTGGCCGGTGCGAATCAACTAGGCCGCCGCGGTCGAACCCGATGATTGCGACTTGATCAATTCCAACGCATCCTTGGTCATCAAAACCTTGCGAGGCCGAATCAGGCTTAACGCATTCAGGTCCGCCACGCGAGTCACACTGACGCCCGGGATATTTCGCCCACTCATATGTACATTGACTGAATAATCACTGGTCGTCACCAGCGTCGTCTGCCCAGCTAAGCCCAACGCCTTGAGCACGCCAGCAAACTCCTTGGTCTTCGGTGCGGCCATGCTCAACTGGTCAATCACCACCACTTCACCATCAATCAGCTTCGAAGCGATCGCCATCTTAGTGGCGATGCGAATCGCTTTTTTCGGCAGCCGATAGTAAAAGGAACGCGGCTTGATTTGCATCGCATGACCACCGCCACGGCGCTGAGGCGCACGTCGCGAGCCAACACGAGCATTACCAGTACCCTTTTGACGATATAATTTTTTGGTCGATCCCGAAACTTCACCCCGACCCTTGGTCTTCTTTGTTCCCTGACGCTGATTGGCCAAGTACATAACGACCGCGTCGTGAAGCAACTGCTTGTTGATCTTCGGCGCAATGGCAGACGGATCGACATCGACCTTGCCGACTTCCGCACCACTCGAATTGTAAACAGGCAATGTAATCATCGAGCTATCCAACCTACGCTTTACTTTTTTGGCGACCGCCAGAGTGTTCTATCAAATCACAAACTGACTAACCGACTTTATTTGTTTCACGCACAATCACATACCCGCCCGTCGGGCCAGGCACTGCACCAGCGACCAGGATTAGATTGTTCTCAGTATCCACGCGGGCCAGAGTCAAATTGCGACTCGTCACGCGATCACCACCGTAACGCCCCGCCATCTTCTTACCGCGGAAGGTTCGGCCAGGGTAAGTATTCATACCTGTACCACCACCGTGGCGATGAACTTTCTTAACACCGTGCGTCGCACGCTGCCCCTTGAAATTATGGCGCTTCATAACGCCGGAGTAACCACAACCCTTACTGGTTCCAGTCACATCAACAGCCTTAACGCCATCCAGCACAGCAGCGGTAATAGCAGCTCCCACTTCGGCTGAATCCATCACACCGCGTAGCTCGCGAACAAACTGCTTGGGCTCACAATTCGGCTTGGCAACCGCCACCACCCCACCGGCAGTCCGATTCTTGGCACGCTTGCTACCAATCGAAGCCATGCGACCTCGCTCACTTCGGTCAGCCAATCGACGCGGCTTATCAAGAAAGCCCAACTGCACTGCGTCATAGCCATCGCGATCAACGGTTCGAACCTGAAGAACATGGCATGGACCAACTTCCAAAACAGTCACAGGAACGGATGTACCGTCAGCCTGGAAAATTTGCGTAGTGCCGACCTTTCGGCCGAGAATGCCCTTGACCATCTTCATATTTCCCGTCGAACGCTTGCCAGAGAGGACCTGTCACCAGATTACCCCACCAGCCTCCGTGTCATATTGCGAGACTCTTAAAATAAATACAAACAGCGAACCAGCCACTAAAATAACGGGTCACTGACAAGTCAACTAGCCCTAACGAGCAGTTGCCTTAATTTTGATATCCACACCAGCAGGCAAGCTCAACTTGTTCAAAGCTTCAATCGTGCGCGCAGTTGCTTGCTTGATGTCGATCAACCGCTTGTGAGTTCGAATCTCGAATTGCTGACGAGCCTTCTTGTCAATGTGAGGCCCTGACAGCACGCAATAGCGCTCAATGCGAGTAGGCAACGGAATCGGCCCATGCACTTCAGAGTGCGTTCGCTTTGCAGTCTCTACGATTTCCTGAGCGCTTTGGTCAAGCACCGAGTGATCGTAGGCTTCCATTCGGATTCTAATGACTTCATGCGAACCAGCCGACACAGTAAACCTCTTTTACACAGAGAATTCAAAACTACAGGCGGAGTCCAATTCCGTTGAACTATCACATCCTCTTATTGAATGCTTAGCCCACGGTTAATTGGAAGCGAGCGAGTTTAAGGGAGCACCCCAAAGGCGTCAACGCCAAAGTGCTAGTCGATCTTGTTTTTTTCTGAACAGTTGTGTATTTGCCCGAAAAATAGGCGAATCGCGATGTTTTTAAGGCTCCAAATTAGTGTAGAACGATAGTCCCATTCGTTTCCGAACAAGTGTAGAACGATTGTCCCATTCGTTTCTGAGCCAGTGTAGAACGATTGTTTCAATCGTTTCGGTCAATCTAGAACGATTGTCTCAATCGTTTCCGGGCTCAGAGCACCTGCAACAGTTGCTCTACCTTAAACCCCAATTCCTAAAACTATCCGTCTTCTGCAACTGGCTTGCCCTGATGAAATAGGCATTTTATGCAAATTGGCACGAATTCAGTTTGGCAGTTCGCTACGGCTAGCAACATCAAGTTTGGGCGTGGCAGCTCGACACTCACCACCCGAGAACTCCAGAGGCTGGAGGTTCTTCGGCCACTGATCGTTACTGACTCCACGGTCATCGCATTGCAACCCGCCGGCCAGCTGATCGCTGAACTCCGCGACGCAGGCTTCAGTCCCCAGATCTTCGACGCTTGTGTCCCCGAACCCGCAATCGATACTGCAAAAAACGCAATCGAATTTGGCCGCGCCCACAAAGTCGACTGCGTGATCGGTATTGGCGGTGGCAGCAACCTCGATGTAGCCAAAATGGCCGCCACAGTCCTCAAGCACTCGGGCGAACCGGCAAATTACTTCGGTTTTGATGCCATTCCCGGCCCCATCCTGCCGCTGATCGCGCTGCCAACAACAGCCGGAACGGGCAGCGAAGTCTCGCATTCCGCCGTCCTCACCGATCCAAGTGCTGGCGTCAAAGTCAGTACTCTCAGCCGCTGGCTGCGCCCGGTCGTAGCCATCATCGATCCGACCCTTACGGATTCTTGCCCGCCCCAGGTTACCGCCCACTCAGGCATCGACGCACTCGTTCATGCCATCGAAGCCTACACGAATCGCGATTATCAGCAGATGGTGGGTGTTGATCCCCAAGCGCGCGCGTACGAAGGCAGCTATCCACTCGCACGCTTACTGGCCGCTGAAGCCATTCGCTTAATCGGCCGCTCACTCGTGCAAGCCTATCAACAACCCACCGATCAAGCTGCCCGCGACGACATGGCCCTCGCTGCAACCTTGGCCGGGATGGCGTTTTCCAATAGTGGTGTGGCGCTCGTGCACGCACTCGAGTACCCAGTCGGTGCGTTGACTCACTGTAGCCACGGAGAAGGCAACGGGCTGCTGTTGCCACATGTCATGCGATTTAATCTGCCCGATTGTACCTCGCGGCTTGCCGAAGTGGCGAGCTTTCTGGGCGTCGACATCTACGATCAATCACCCGCACACATTGCTGAACAAGCCATCGCCAGTGTTGTCGAGCTGCAAAAAGCCATCGGCATTCGCACTCAGCTCCGCCACCTAGGTCTGCAAGCTGAGCAAATCCCACTCGTTGCTCAAAAAGCCTTTCAAATTAAGCGCCTTATGGACGTGAATCCGCGCCGCCCAACCGAGCAAGACTTAGTGCGCATTCTCCATGCCGCCTTTTAGTCTCTTGCCTCATTGGCCTAGCGACCCATCTGCACTCGCACTTTTAGGCTATGATGTAAGCATCCGTTCGAAGGGATAAGGCTCTGCAGGCAAGCAGCCTGAGCGCCGCCAGCGATTCCGTTGGCAAGTGAGCGCGGAGCGCGGCAGCAGATCTTTGCGGAGAATCAATTATGGAACGAACTCCCTTGACCGAGGATGTTCAGAACGAGGACATTCAGAACTACGCGCAAAATATCGTCGACACAGTGCGCGAACCATTGCTGATTCTCGACGCGACGCTCCGAGTACAATCGGCCAACCGCGCCTTCTACCAAACTTTCCACGTCTCGCCTGCGGAAACCGAGGGACGTCTTATTTACGAGTTAGGCAACGGACAATGGGACATCCCTGATCTGCGGACGCTGTTGGAAGACATCGTCCCCAAAAGCTCCGTTTTCGACGATTTCGAGCTCGACCATACCTTTCCGCTCATCGGGCGGCGGGTGATGCTGCTCAATGCGCGCAAGCTTCAAGCTGGGCACCACGGCGAGCTCTTGGTGTTGGCTATGGAAGACGTGACAGCGCGCAAGCGAGCGGAAGAAGAATTGCTTAAAGCCGGGGCGCTTCAAAACGCAATCTTCAACAGCGCGAACTTTTCCAGCATCGCGACCGATGAAAAGGGCGTCATTCAGATTTTCAATGTGGGGGCCGAGAGGATGCTGGGCTACACGGCGGCGGAAGTGATGAACAAGATCACTCCGGCTGACATTTCCGATCCGCAGGAAGTGATCGCGCGTGCCGCCGCGTTGAGCTTAGAACTTGCAACTCCCATCACGCCGGGCTTTGAGGCGCTGGTCTTCAAAGCCGCACGCGGCATCGAGGACATCTACGAGCTGACCTACATCCGCAAGGACGGTAGCCGTTTTCCGGCGGTCGTCTCGGTCACAGCTTTGCGCGATGATCAAAGCGCAATTATCGGCTACCTGTTGATCGGCACCGATAATACCGCGCGCAAGCAGGTGGAAGCCGAACGCATGTTGCTTGATCAGCGTGTCCGCGATCAACAGTTTTATACGCGTTCACTGATTGAATCCAATATCGATGCGCTCATCACTACCGATCCACGTGGCATCATTACTGATGTGAACAAGCAGATGGAGGCGCTCACCGGTTGCACTCGCGACGAGTTGATTGGCGCGCCGTTTAAAGACTACTTTACCGACCCGGAGCGCGCCGAAGCCGGCATCAAACGGGTGCTAGGCGAAAGCAAACTCACCGACTACGAACTTACGGCGCGTGCTCGCGACGGCAAAGAAACCGTGGTGTCGTACAATGCGAGCACTTTTCACGATCGCGACCGAAAGCTGCAGGGCGTGTTCGCGGCAGCGCGAGATGTCACCGAGCGCAAACGCTACGAGCAATCGTTGCAGCAAGCCAACCGCGCCAAGAGCGTCTTTCTGGCCAACATGTCACATGAGATTCGCACTCCGATGAATGCCATCTTGGGGTTCTCGCAACTGATGCTCCGCGACCAGGATCTAACCTCCCGGCAATGCCAGTACCTCGGAACCATTAACCGCAGTGGCGAGCACTTGCTGGCCCTGATCAACGACATCCTGGAAATGTCCAAGATCGAGGCCGGCCGTACGACCCTGAACCCCTCGACATTCGACCTGCCCGCACTGCTTGAAGATCTGGAGATGATGTTTCGCATGCGCACCGATGAAAAGAACTTGGCATTCTCGGTGGAGGAGATCGGCGATGTTCCTCAATTCATTGTGAGCGACATCAACAAGCTGCGACAGGTCTTTATCAATGTAATCGGAAACGCCGTCAAGTTCACTGAGCAAGGCGGCATCGTCTTGAGCGTTCGCGCGGACCGCGAGACCGCCACGGGACCTATTCTCCGCGTAGAAGTTAGAGACACAGGTCCGGGCATTTCGCCCGACGACCAAGAGAGGCTGTTCCGGCATTTCGAGCAAACTAAAACCGGACAACAGACCGGAACGGGAACGGGACTCGGCCTAGCAATTAGTCGAGAGTTTATTCGCCTCATGGGCGGCGACATCACAGTAAGCAGCGAAGTGGGCAAAGGTAGCGACTTCGTCATTCAATTGCCGCTAAAGGAAGGGCAAGCAAATGCCGTTCACGCAAAGGACAACCCTCGGCGCGTGATGCGGCTTCAGTCCGGGCAGACGACAAGCCGGGTGCTGATTGCCGACGACATCGAGGATAACCGCCAACTCCTGTCACAACTTCTCACCTCCGTCGGTTTTGAAGTTCAACTTGCAACCAACGGAGCAGAAGCAGTCCAGAAGTTTGGCGAGTGGCGGCCGCATGTCATCCTGATGGATTTCCGCATGCCTGTAATGGACGGGCATGAGGCAATTCGCCGGATTCGGGCGATGGACGGCGGCGCGGACCCCGCAATCATCGCTGTAACGGCAAGTGCGATGGACGACAATCGCCAGGAGTTGATGGAGATTGGTGCCGACGATTTTATTGGCAAGCCGTTCAGAGAATCAGAGTTGTTCCAGAAGATTCAAACGCACGCGGGGGTTGAGTACCAATATGCCGAGGATCCCATGGAGGCTCCGATGGAAACTGCGAATCTCACCCAAGAGTCCTTGGCTCTCTGGCCGCGCGACCTTATCCACTCGATGCGTGAAGCTGTCATCACGGCGGATTTGGACCTCTTGCTGGCGAAGATCCAGGAAGTGGAAACCCGCGATCCCAAAGTTTCCCAAGCCCTGCGCCGCCTGGCCGACAACTTCGAATATCAGAAACTTCTGGATTTGTTAGGCACGGAAACTCCTGCATGACATATATCTTTTTTGTCGATGACGACCACACTCTGGCAGAGGAGTGCGGAGTACTGCTGAGAAACGCGGGCTGTGAGTTGGAGCCCACCCAAGAGAGAATAGGAGCCTGCAATGATTTCCAAAAAAACCAAGAACAGCGCCAGTATCTTGGTGGTGGATGATACCCCCGCGAATCTCCAGGTGCTGGCCGGAATGCTCAAAGACCGCGGCTATAAAGTCCGCCCCGTTCCGAGCGGCAAGCTAGCGCTGTTGGCGGCCGGGCGCGATCCCCCAGATCTGATTTTGCTGGACATCAATATGCCGGACATGAACGGCTACGAAGTGTGCAAATTCCTCAAAGCCGATGACAAACTTAATAAGATTCCCGTCATCTTCATCAGCGCACTTAACGAGCAACTCGATAAAGTAAGAGCCTTTGCCGTCGGCGGCGTGGATTACATTACCAAGCCGTTTCAAATGGAAGAAATGCATGCGCGTGTAGAGACTCACTTGAAACTTCGCGGACTGCAAGCTGAGTTGGAGCAGGCGAACGCAAGATTGGCGGATGCCAATACCCGAATGTCGCGCGACCTTAAGGCCGCCGCAAAAATTCAGGAATCATTCCTCCCTCGCAAGGCGCCCCACGTTACTGGCGTCAATTTTGCTTGGATCTACCGGCCCTGCGACGAACTGGCCGGCGATGGCTTAAACGTCATTCCACTCGGCAATGGTAAGGTTGGGCTTTACGTCCTGGACGTCAGCGGCCATGGGGTCGCTTCGGCGCTACTGTCGGTTACGCTGAGCCGGCTTCTCTCTCCGCCATCCGAGCCGTCCTCGATTTTGATCCGCGAGAGAGATATTGGAGGCGGGTTCCAGATCACGCCACCTGCGGAGGTCGCCGCCCACCTGAACCGACTCTTTCCATTCGACGCGTCGACCGAGCAGTTAACGACCATGGTCTATGGGATTTTGGACGCTTCGACCGGTGAGTTTCGCTATGTCTCTGCGGGGCACCCCGGCCCAGTGCATTTGCCCTCCAAAGATGATCCAGTCATTTTGGCGAGCGAGGGATTCCCACTTGGCTTGGTCGAAGAAATCTATGAAGAGCGTTCGGTCTACCTGGATATGGGCGATCGTTTGTACCTCTACTCGGATGGCGTGCCGGAAGCAATGGACGCCGATGGAGTACAGCTTGGTAACGCTCGGTTGCTCGATGCGATCGATCAGGGGCGCAAGCATGCTTTGGGCGAAAGCGCTACTGCGCTCATGTTGACGATTGAGCAGTGGCTTAGACTCCAACGCCCGCAGGACGACATTTCCATCCTCGCTATCGAGTTATGCCCCCTACAAGCTCACATCGACGGATAAGCATCGTCTGGCGAGGTAGCCTATTTCAGGCCTGTTAATAAAATTAGTTTCCAACGCGTGCGCTCAGCCAGTTATCGATCTCGCTCAGCATGACTTCGGTAGAATTGCGCAGCGTTGCAAAGTTGGCATCGATATTCACCATGCTCCCTGCGCGCGCGGCTTTCTCAATCTCTGCAGCAGCCTGTGCTACAGACTGAGCGGCGAATAAACCAGCTGCACTTCTCAGCGAATGGGAGGCTCGAACGAGCAGTCGCAAATCGGCGCTGCGCATGCCCTGCGTAATCTCGTCCAAGCGCTGATGCGTCTCTTTTTGGAGCGTCCGTACCAACAAAATCTGTTGATCCAACGGGCAAGCAAGCATCGAAAACGGCGCACAAAAATCGATCGCGTTTTGGCCAGCAATCGGAACTCCCGCAGGCTCTCTTTCCGACGGACCTTCCGCATGTTCTTCGTCATCCACTGCGTTCGCGGCCAGCCCACTTTCAAGCCTCGCAAGCAACCGTCGAAATGCCGCGAAATTGATGGGTTTACTGACGTAATCATCCATCCCCGCGGCCAAACACTGCTCCTGATCGCTTTTCATGGCCGCTGCGGTGATCGCAATAATCGGTACATGCTCATTCTTAGGCTCCTCGCGACGAATCATTTTGGTGGCTTCGATTCCATCCATGGTGGGCATCTGTAAATCCATGAATATCGCGTCGAAAGTTTGTTTTCGCCAAGCTTGGACCGCCTCGCTGCCATCTTCGACCAGGGTCACACGATGCCCAGAACGCTTGAGCAGTTCCACCATCACCGCGCGATTCACTTCGCCGTCCTCAGCCAGCAGAATGGACAGCGTCCGCTTATGGACTTGCTGCTCACCGAGAACCTCCTTAGTTCGCTCTTGAAACGGAGATCGCAACTTGTGCATCGCATCGATCAACTCTGCCTGCAGAACAGGCTTTTGCAAGTAAGTCGCAATCCCCAGCTCCCGCACTCGCGCCAAATCGCTGGCTTGGTTATTCGAGGTCAGCATGATAAACGTCGGCTCCGCGAGTGGCCTCACGGCTAACTTCAACTCATTCCGCACCGCCTCCACGAATTCAAAGCCATCTCGCTCTGGCATCATGCGATCCACGATGACCACATCGAATGGCACATGGGAGGCAACTGCCTTCCGCCACGCCTCCAAACCCACTTCAGCATTCTGCGCCAACGCCAAGGCCGCACAGTGCCGCGATAGCTGTTCTTCCAAAATCAGTAGATTGGTTGGGTTGTCATCTACAACCAACACGCGACTGTGGCTTAATTCGAACGTCGTTTGTCGCGTGTCACCCGGCGGAACAGTTACAGCCCGCAGCGGTAACTCAAAATGAAAAGTCGCTCCTTTCCCCGGTTCGCTTTCAACCCAAATTCTGCCCCCCATGATCTCGATCAGTTGCGACGAAATCGCTAGGCCCAAGCCTGTTCCACCAAAGCGCCTTGTCATGGTAGCGTCCGCTTGAGTGAACGCTTCGAAAATTGTCGCTTGCTTGTCCTTGGCTATGCCGATACCGGTGTCTCGCACAGAAAATCGCAAGCCTCGAATCCCGTTGGCCGCGGATGCTTCACCCAGTGCAACCCGTACAGAAACCTCGCCCGCATCCGTGAACTTAATGCCATTGCCGACTAAATTCATAACAATCTGCGTCAGGCGACCAGGATCCCCCAACACGCAATCCGGCACGTTGGGATCGATCTTCAACAACAATTCCAATGACTTCTGAGAGGCGCGTGCTGCCAAGCTCTTTACCGCATGTCCCACACAAGATCGCAAATCGAAAGGCAACTCTTCGACCTCCAGTTTACCCGCTTCGATTTTTGAGAAATCCAAGATGTCGTTCAAAATCCGCAGTAACGAATGCGCCGATTGCTGCATCATTAACAGAAACGATCGCTGCTGATCATCCAATGCCGTTTCGTCTAGCAACTCGGCCATCCCGATTACGCCGCTCATGGGCGTCCGAATCTCGTGACTCATGTTGGCTAAGAATTCACTCTTGGATTGGTTCGCTCGGTCCGCTTGGTCGCGCGCCACCCGCAATTCGGCTTCGATGAGTTTCAACTCAGTGATGTCGCGTGAGACACCAAAGGTCCCCACGATAACACCCGCCGAATCTCTCAGCGGCATCTTCGTTGTCGAACACCAAGTGTCTTCTTGATCGGGCCATGTCTCGCGTTCGACCAACGCCACCACGGGTCGACCTGTGCGCATGATTTCAAGCTCATCGCGTCGGGCCTGATCCGCATGTTGCGAAGTAAAAATATCAGCGTCCGTCTTGCCGATAATCGCCGCAGGATCTGTGATATGAAATTTCTCAGCCATGCTCCGGCTGATGCGCACAAAGCGACTTTCCCTATCTTTGAAGTAGATTGAATCTGGAATGTTATCCAACAGTGCGTACAACAAATAGCGTTCTTGCTCAAGTGCTACCTCTGCATGCTTTCGATCCGAAGCGTCCCAAAATAGAATCTGGATGCCACTGATGCTTCCGTCCGCATCTAGCAACGGCCCCTTTACGATCTCTATCCAGCTGCCTCGCCCGTTCGCGTCGATGTTCTCTTCGAACTTGTGCAACACCGCCCCGGTCGCCAGCACGTGCCGATCGTCGGCGGCGTAGCGATCAGCGACCTCTGCAGAAAACAAATCGTGATCCGTCTTCCCGACCACCTCCGAGAGCTTCAGCTTGCGACGATCGAGATACATTTTGTTAGCATAGATTCGCCGTCCCTGAGCATCTTTGAGTAAGAGGTTGATGCCCAAGCTATCGATAATTGAGCGAAAACGAGCCTGCGATTGCTGAAAGACGTGCGTGGCGGATTCTTCCTCATCGGGCAAACAGCCCACAATCATCAGCTCGTCAGGCATGCGGCACAGAGTATGTATCAGTACCGGACAAGTAATTCCAGTCAATCCGCGCATGTCAATCGGGACAGCCTCGGTCGTCTCACATTCCGAGCTCAAGAGTGACTGGAAAGAGGCTGCGGAATTAGGCTCGATCAAATGCTTCGACCACTTTTCGGCCGACAATTCCTCGACGCTCCAACCAAGCAAATCGCTTGCAATTGGGTTTAGATAGATCAAACGCTGTCCATTGCGAGAACAGACGATTACTAAGTCGCTATGCCGATCAAGACACGACTTCGGCAGCAATCCAAATGGTACGCTGGATTCTTCAACAATGAGTTGCCACATTGAGTGCTCTGTTTCCCATCATCGCCGAGATAACTACGCTTTGGCTGAGCAGTGTTTGATCAGCGTGACTTCGTTCCCTTTTTCATTGTAGGTAACTTTGTCCATAAAACTATGAATCAGCACTAAACCGCGCCCCTTTTGGCCATCCATCGCCTGAGCCGCATTCAATTGATGCAGCTTACTCACATCAAATCCGTGCCCTTCGTCGCGCACAGTCACACGCAACATATCGCGCATCAAACGCGCGTCAAAATGCACTTTGCGATTCTTGTACGGCGATTGGTGCAACCGCTGCTTGACCAATTCGTTCGACGCCCCAGCGTTATCGCACTGCTCTTGCCATTGCGCGTGCGTCAGCTCAAGATTGCCTCGATAAAACGAATTCGACAGGACGTGTCGCAGTGCGGTACTCACTCGATGTCGAGCGGTCCCACTCAACAACTCCATACCCGCCGCCATATGCATGGTCAAGTCAATGACCGGTTCTATAAACTCAGGCTTGCAAGGCAAATCGAACACCAGTCGATTCTCAGTCAAGTAATCAATCAATTCGGCATAACTACGATCGGTCCGGAGTACACCCAGCACATCTTCTACCGTCCCCAACAGCATCTCCGTCAACATGGACTTCGGCACATAAGCTGCCGCACCGTGCTTGAGCGCCTCCGCTGCTAAACGCTCTGAGCCCTGAGCCGTCACCAGCACCGCGGGTATTTGCGGAAAATCAGCTTGCATCCTTTTAATCAGTTCCAGGCCACTCAATAAGGGCAACTCCAAATCCGTTACCACCAGTTCATTGAATCCATCCGCCAACCGCTCCAAAGCAACAGTGCCATCATCGACACAAGTCACAGCGTGCCCCGCCGATTCAAGTAACAGCTTCATTTGCATCGCCTGAGTCGCACTGTCTTCGACCAAGAGAATATTGGACATGTTATCCTTCGCTCTCGTGAGGGATTGATGGTGGGTAGCAAGCTGGGAACATGGATTCTAGCAAAATTAATCGACATTTGCGACATGCTTGGCTCCTCCCCTTTTCAATTGGCAAATTCTTGCACCCTCCCCCCAAGCTTAAGATACAATGACTTTCAATCCCGTTACCGCCTTTCCAGGAGCCTATTGCAATGATACCGCAGCTACCACGTCGACGGTTTCTTCAGGCCACTGCGATCGGGTCCATCGCCGGTGGATTACCCTGGGCGGCACTGCCAAGAGTATCCTCGCAAGACGCCCAATCTAAAACTCTTACCGTACAATTCGCCGCGGACATCGAACCTCTCGTACGACTGCTGGAATCGACACCGCGAGAAGACGTCGTAGGAGTCTGTGTCAAGAAAATCCACAGTGGATTAAGCTACCAACAGCTGCTCGCTGCGCTCCAGCTAGCGGGCATTCGCAACGTTCAACCTCGTCCCAGCGTCGGTTTCAAATTCCATAGCGTGCTGGTCGTCAACTCCGCGCACTTGGCCAGTATCGCTTCGCCCGACGAACACCGTTGGCTGCCGATTCTGTGGGCCATCGACAACTTCAAATCTTCGCAAGCTCAGGATGAACGCGAGAACAACTGGACCATGTCGCCAGTCGACGAAGGCAGAATCCCGAGCGCTGCCAAAGCCGAAACGCAATTCATTTCAGCCATGGATGCCTGGGACGAAGCCGCTGCAGACACCGCCGCCGCCGGCCTGGCGCGCACCGTCGGAGCGGCACGCATCTTCGATCAATTCATTCGTTACGGCATTCGCGATTTCCGCTCGATCGGACATAAAGCCATCTTTGTTGCAAACGCCTGGCGAACTTTGCAAACGATTGGCTGGCGCCACTCCGAACCAATACTCCGAAGCCTCGCCTACGCGATGCTCAACTATGATGGCTCCGGTATCCCTCCCACTCGGGATGAACTCGCCGATCGTCCCGGCCGCGAGAATGCCAAGCGAGTGACCGAGATCCGAGACGGTTGGCTCGATGGCACACTTGACGACGCCGCCACTACGGAGACGCTAGCCGCGATTCGATCAGGAACTTATCAAGAGACAAGTGCACTCGTCGTCCAGCAACTTAATCGCGGCATCGCTCCGCAATCGATTTGGGACGGCATGTTCGCCGCTGCCAGCGAGATGCTCATGCGACAGCCCGGCATCGTTTCCCTTCATACCTTGACTACCACCAACGCGATGCGTTTTGCTTTTGATACTTGTGGCAATGAGGAGACTCGCAAGTTGATCTTGTTGCAAAACGCAGCCTTCTTACCGCTGTTTCGCGCAGAAATGACCAGCCGCGGCAACGTCGGCGACCAACGCATCGACCAGCTCGCGCCACTCGACCCTTCCCCCGGCTCAACCGACGACAAAACCGACACGATTGCTGCCATCTTCGATTCGATAGGCAGAGACGCCTCTGCCGCTTGCGCTCGTACCTTCGGCTACTTGCAAAACGGCGGCGATATTGCCCCGTTCATGGACGCCGCGCGACTCTTGATCTTTCAGAAAGGAACCGACTCGCACGACTACAAATTCAGTTCTGCGGTTCTCGAGGATTTCTACCACGTCAGTCCCGCTTGGCGCCACCGCTGTTTAGCTGCCAGCGTCTATAAACTTCGCAGTTCTCGCGATCCCGACAACAAACTCACGCAAAATGCCGCCGCAGCCCTCCACAGCACCACTTAATCAATACTCGCACCCGGCAGGAGCAACCCACGGCAGGATTACCCAAATCGACGTGTACGCGAAATCCGGTTGACCTCAAAATCCTGTAGCGCAACATCAAACATGAATTCGAATTGTCGCGATTCACTTTCGACGTCTGACAGCGCCGCTTCACCTTCCGCACTCGCTCGACTATTCAATTGATTGATCACTAATAACGCGTCGATCGGAGAAATGACTTCATCATTGTTCACATCGGCAAACAGCTTCCAGCCATTCGTTGGTTGAGACAGTTCGTAAACGGATTTGCTGCGTCCGGCATTCAGAAGCCAAGATTCTGATAAAGCAAATTCTTCGACAGCTGGTTGCCGCGCGACAAACCACCGGTAACGGCAATTCCCGCTTGTTGATGGTGCGCGATCGAATTAGCCGAAATGACGCCAATCGAATTGTTTGAGCTGTCGTCATTGGTAATACCTGTCAATCCGTTGGGGACGGGAATAACGTTATCAGGGGCTAACCCGATGAAATTACCGTTCACGCTGTTCGCATCGGCTCCAGAAACGATGCACAAGCCGTTTCGCTTGTTTCCGCCGATGAAATTGGCCTGCCCTAAGCCTATTCCGCCAATGATGTTTGACGACGCAGCTTGCTCAATCGTGATTCCTGCCCAATCATTCGCCAACGCGTTTTGACCGTTGGCGCTCAATCCGATTCTGTTACCGCGAATCTCATTTAGCCTAGTGCCTGCGTCTATCAGGCGTATTCCGTTGAGCCTACTGCCGGAGATCAGGTTCCCTGCGGCGCTACCACCGAGCGCAATCTTGGTGGCACCGATGATGTTTGCGCGGGCACCCGCCGACAGTAGTACACCGGTTTCGTTGCCAAGCCTCATGGTGCCTGATTTGTCAGTACCAATGTAATTTCCTGCCACAACATTGCGGTCGGTACCTAAATGTGTGATGGCGACGCCTTGAAAACTGTTTCCAGTAATAACGTTTCTTTCAACTTCGTCGCGCGATCCATCATCGTTGGTTCCCACAAGATTCTCAGTGGAACCACCGGTAATCCATAGACCACTGTGGCCATTTGCCAGGGCTGAATCACCCACGCTTGTTAAACCGAGCAAATTGCCAGCTACGATATTTCTATGTGAACCTTCGCGTTTCTAGGCCTTCAAACGACGCCGCACGCCGGTTGGTTCGCGGTCCATGGAGCGTCTTGAATCGTCGAAGACACTTGCCGAAAAGGAGTCTATTGATCATCTGCATAGGTAAGAATCAGTACGAACTGGCCTGAACATGGAATCCTGAAATTGGAAAAGCGGACTGGCGGACGAGAGTTGGCATCATGATAGTTCCCAAAGCCCCTCTGCTCAACATCCGCGCTGCTTCAGCAGCGACGCACATAAGCCTGCAAAATTCAGGTTTCGCACGTCCATGCGGCCCGAGCAAACGGAGCAAACTAGGCGGAGTCAGCCAAGCGGCGTTGTGATTGTAGAAAACCCGGCTACAATTTACACCATCGGGCTGTAGCGCAGCCTGGCTAGCGTGCTACCTTGGGGTGGTAGAGGTCGTGGGTTCAAATCCCGCCAGCCCGACTCCAATAAACCCTGCAATTCCCAAAGGAATTGCAGGGTTTATTTGCTTTTTGGATTTGCTCCGCGACTATTGATTCAGACAAATGCACGAATCAATGCACGTAACGCGGAACAAGCCATGCCACGCCAGAGTAAGCCCTATTTCCGACAACAGACCAAAAGCTGGTATTGCTCGATCAACGGGAAGCAGATTGCGCTCGGGAAAAACAAGACGGAAGCGTTCGATAAGTTCTATGAGTTGATGGGCCGGAAGGACGATCTCCGTTCCGATTCGAGCACGGTCTATCAGCTTACCCAGACGTATTTGGATTGGTCTCAAAACAACAAAAAACCAAGTACCTACGCAAAGCATCTCCACTATCTAAAATCATTCGTCGAATCCACAGGGAAACGACTAAAAGTGGGGCAAGTGCGCAAACTGCACCTTACCAAATGGTTCGAGGACAAGAATTGGAGTTCAACCACCAAAAACGATGCCATGGGCGTCGTGAAAAGAGCGTTCAACTGGGCTACCGAGGAAGGCTACTTTATTTACAACCCAATCGCCCAAGTTCGAAAGCCGCCAGCAAAACGTCGCGACATTTTTTACACAGGCTTGGTTGCGAGTGTGGCGTGAATTGCCATTTCTCTAACATCATCGGGTTTCCGCAAGACACGCGACTATCCGTTAACCAACACCTGAATCTGCTTCGGGAGCTAGCACCGATGTGGGCATCCTTTTCCATCCTTTGTCCCATTCCTGGTACCGAACAATACGACGACTTCTTGTCACAAGGCTTGATTTCCGAGCCGAACCTCGATCGCTTCGATACAACCAGTTTGGTATGGCGTCATCCTACGCTGACGCCTAAACAATTATCCAAGCTATTGTTTGCATGTTACCGCAAGTTTTTCTCGTTGCGACACACGCTCGTTAACGTTGGTCAGTTGCATTCAAGTCGGCAACAGTCGATTTCGACATCAGCGACGAGCATAGCAATGCCGATGTTCATTCGATATTGCGCGTTTCGACAAGTGCATCCCATGTCCGGTGGCGTTTCACTCGTTCGTCGCGATCATGCGAACGACTACCTTGCATTACGGCAGAAGACATATGGTTTCAAGCTGGCACTGTTACACCAAAGCCTGGCGTCCCCCGTGCACGAAAAAACTGGCGTAATGCAAATTGAACATAGATAAGTTTGCAGGACGTGAAAAATGGAACCGCGACAATGGAGAGATCTTGAGGTCACGATGCGCTTCCTCAAGACCCAAGTGAGTTTTACCCGGCTTGGTTGCCGAGAATTTAAACGGCCCGCCCGTGACCTCGCAGACCCACACGGTGCGCATGAACTTGAGACCCGGGTAGGTCAATGTCCATAGCCCCCCCGGTTCAGTTCGCGCGCACCGAAGACGGAATTTTCCGGTTCAACACCTCGTTGGGCCGCATCGTGTTTTATTGGTTTGAATGGACTATCACTTCCTCATTGAGCCAGCCGTTACCTCTTTCTTATGCGCTGCGAAGGCCGCGAGGACTTCTCCTTTCTCAGCCGCAGGAACTTTGGCGAAGTCGAGGCTGCGCCCCAGCTCGGCAGCCACCTCGTCGAATTCCTCTGGCGAGATCTTGAGGTCACGATGCGCTTCCTCAAGGCCCAAATGAGTTTTACCCGGCTTGGTTGCCGAGAATTTAAACGGCCCGCCCGTGACCTCGCAGACCCACAGGGTGCGCATGAACTTGAGACCCGGAAGCCTGTCGAGGTTCTTGGTGTGCCATTCCCTGAGCGCTGGATTCTGCGAAGTCTTTCCAACGATCGGGTTTTGCACGATCGCGTCGCTAAAATGGTCAATGACCGCAGCGATGGCGAAGGCACCGCCCAGCCGGTCATACAGACTTTTCTCGTCCTTCGGAGCGGCTTGAAGCTGCGTCATGAACGTCAAGAATGTCATTGTAAATAGAGACGACAGTGCAAACAGAGATCTCATCTTCATTTCCTTTTAGTTGGCGTAGATCAGCGGATGTTCCATCGCCCAGCGATGCAAAGCACGTGCCGTTTCGCACCCAGCCAGTCATCCCACTGCATTACGATGTTCGAGGCCCGGAAAGTGGGATGGTATGTGATTTGCTGCAAAGCTCTCGATCAAGCAGTTGGACAATGATCCACGCAAGAAATTGTGAGTTTGTCCTGGGTGCGTCGGGAAGATGGATGCTTGCAACAGTTAAACAACTAAGGAATTAATCAACATGCAAACTGCAACAATCGTCCTCGTCGTAGCGGCACTTGGTGATTTGGACTAGCAACGATTCGCCTACTTGGAATTCCGCGACCGCCGACGTGGGTTGCGTTGGGACACGGAGCAATCGCTGCCACTGGGCACGGACTGCTGATCTACCAACGATTTTCATGAAAAATACATTGCTAGCTGGAATTCCGCTGCTGGTTTCACTGCCCAAGTTGTGATCGCTTTAGGATTCGACTGGAGCGGAGTTTCTTTGCAAGAAAGGCAGCATCATCGCTAAGTTGACTAACCGATCCACTTCACGCATTCGCATAGAAATCATCGGATACTCCCTAATAATTCACGTATCACGCTGATGTCGGGCGGCTTGACCAAATGGTGGTCGAAACCAGCTTCAAGTGACCGCTGGCGATCGGCCTCGTCACCATGCCCCGTTAGCGCAATCAGCATGGCGTCTTTAAGCTTGGGCTCAAGTCGCATTTGCTTGGCCACTTCAAGACCGCTCATCCCTGGCATGCTGTTGTCCATCAAAACCACATTTGGCTGAAAGTCTAATGCCACAGAAAGTGCAGTGAGGCCGTCAGCCGCAGTTTGAACATCGTGGCCAGATGCCTTTAACAACGTCGAGAGCATATGCCTCGCATCACGCATATCGTCTACGATAAGCACTCGCAATGGACCGCTTTTTCCAGACGGCGTATGTGATAACTTGGGATCACCGAGCAAGAGATTACTAAGATTATTTAAGTCAACTGGCTTGACTAGGTGGTGATCAAACCCAGCTTCCTCTGACCGCCGCCGGTCCTCGTCTTGCCCCCACCCCGTCACAGCGATGAGGATCATATTCTTGTCCCACGCCTGTTCCTTCATCCGGCGGCAAGCCTCGTAACCGTTCAGTTTCGGCAGGCCGATGTCGCACAACACGACATCGGGCCGAAATTTCCCTGCCGCTGCCACGGCCTCTTCGCCGTCGTGGGCGGTGTGGACGTTGTTGCCCATCGCCGTGAGGAGCATCGCCAAGGTCTGGGCGGCGTCCCGGTTGTCGTCCACCACCAGGATGCGGAGGTTGGAGATCGACTTGGCCCCCTCGCCGTCGTGGCTCGCGGGGCGCGTGTAGGTTTGCTCCACGACGATCGGCAGGCGGACTACGAACTCGCTGCCCCGGCCCGGCCCGCCGCTCTTGGCCTCGATGCTTCCGCCGTGCATCTCCACGAGCCGCTTCACCAGACACAAGCCGATGCCCAGCCCGCCCTGCGATCGGGACAACGCCCCCTCGACCTGCGAGAACATCTCGAAGATGGTCGGCAGCTTGTCGGCGGGGATGCCGATGCCCGTGTCCGTCACCGACACCACCACGTCGCTGCCTTGC
>JANLQO010000122.1:0-16971 GCA_031367855.1 Planctomycetia bacterium
CAATTTGGAGCGATGCTAGCGTGAAAAGGGAAGCAAAATTGGACGAAAGCTCAGCTTCCGCTAACAAGTCAAAAATCATGAACTGCAAACCTTCAACGTGGTTGCCAAAAACATCGGCTGCCCAAAACAATGGATAACTGATGCTAAACTGAATAGGGCCTTAAGTTCCTGAATACAGGGCGGTCCGATTCCTATTTGGCAACGAAAAACACTTTTTCTAGCTTCGCTCGCCACCAAACTTGAATGCTCCTCGCCGATTCGTAGGAGCGTATGCTACCCATACTTGTGAAGTTTTCAAGGTAGTTGCATCTTTGTCGCACCGCTTTGTCCTCGGTCGATTCTCCTGTTCTGGTGGCTACACCGTATGACGCAGCCCATTTTGGGCAGGACGGTTAACCGAACAACTGCGAGATTGCCTTTCCCGAACTTATCGGCAGCGGCCGCGATTGTGTATCGGTAACTTCCGTTTGTGGATCGATCCCCAGCGCCCAATACAGCGTGGCGGCGATGTCCTCAGGTCGAACGGGATCGGCAGCTGGATACGCACCTTGAGCATCGCTTTTACCGTAGACGGAACCGCCTACTACACCTCCACCAGCCATCAGAACAGTGTAACACTCAGGCCAATGATTGCGGCCTTTGCCATCGCGATCCCCGATCTTTGGACCTCTACCGAATTCACCCATCCATATCACTAGCGTTTCATCCAATAATCCGCGACTTCGCAAATCGGCAATCAGCGTGGGCACAGTTTGATCGGTGGTTGGTAGCAAACGATTCTTGAGATCTGTAAAGTTGTCTTGATGTGTATCCCAACCTTCGCTCCCCTTGCCGCCAATTCCACTTGCGTAATAGACCGTGACGAAGCGAGTCCCCGCTTCGATCAAACGCCGGGCAAGCAAACACGATTGGCCGTAAGTTGTGCGGCCATAAGCGTCGCGCAGCCAATCAGGCTCACGCGATATGTCAAGGGCTTGCTTCAATCCTGGCGCCGAGAGGATCGATAATGCTTGCTGCTGGAACGCATTGAGCCCCTGGGCGATGGTTGAACTCTCTTTCAAGGCGAGTTGCGCGTCGACGACGTCCAGCAATTGACGGCGTCTCTCGAGCCTCGCCAAATCCACTGACGCAGGTAATTCCAATTCTGGCAACGCAAACGCTCCAGCGTTTGGGTCGGAACCGAAGAAAAACGGATCAAAACTCTTGCCCAAGAAACTTGCCTGCTGTCCCGGCGTTACCGAGCCATCACGGACCACATGGGGAAAGGAAACGAACGGCGGCATCCCGGGCTGAATTGGCCCCAACATTTTCGAAACAACCGAGCCGTAAGCCGGATACAATTCAAGCGAATCCCGCAAACGTTGGTCATCGGTCGGTGGCGCTTTGCCTGTCAAACAGTAATACCCCGCCGAGTTGTGATTCTTCATCTTGTGATGGACGGAACGCACCTGACCCCACAGGTCGAGCGACTGAGCCCAGCGCGGTAAGTGCTCACACACTTGCAAACCCGGAACGGAAGACGAAATCGGATTGAATTCACCTCGAATTCCAGTCGGCGCGCCGGGCTTCATATCAAAGGTATCGATGTGGCTCGGCCCGCCATGCTGATGCAGAAAAATGACGTTCTTCGCCCGAATTTTAAGCTTCTCGCGCCGCTCCACGTCCGCCGCCACCGCTGATTCGCTCAGCAATCGTGGCAAAGTCAAACCGGCTAACCCGAGCGAACCAATACGCAGCAACGAGCGACGGTCTCCCCACGACTCCTGGTAGTTCTTACAGCTGTTTAAACTCTTCATGTCCCACCCAAGATTTTTCGGCGTGTCTTACCTTACATTGTACTCACTGCCAATCAGGTCCAACGAAACAACTTCAACGCGACGATAAAGCTAACAAGGGCCCAGGTAGTCATGATCGATAATCGCAGCAACTGAGCGGGCTCGAACAAGCCTGCGCCCTCCAAGGTGATCGCACGCAAGGCACCGATCAGCGGCGTCAGCGGCAGTGCTTGCACGATGGGCTGGATCGCGGCAGGAAATCGGTCTGTAGAAAAGAAAATGCCGGAAAATAACCACATCGGTAACATCACCAAGTTCATCAAACCCGAAACCATCTCGACGGAATTTGCGCGGCACGCGACGAGCAATCCAATGCCGGAAAATGTTAAGGATCCGAGCAAGATGACCACGAACACCGATAGCAGGTTGCCCCGCACTACTACGCCAAATGTCAACCAACTGAAGCCGAGAATGATAACGACGGCGGGGACGAGAAACACCAGGCGACTTGCCAGTACCGACCACAAGAAATGACTCTTCTTCATTGGCGTTGCCACCAGGCGTTTGAGCACCTTGCGAATTCGCATCTGCACAATCGCGAACCCCACACCCCACAGTCCTCCACCCATGAGATTCATGCCCAGAATCCCGGGAACGAGAAAATCGACATAACGACTTCCCGCATCATCGATCGCGCGATCACTTACGGCGACAGGATCTTTGCGACCGGACGAGCGTTGCAAACTATCATCTACCAACGCCCTCGCCGCAGCACTCTCGGGCCGAAGCGGATCGAAAACATAGGTGTAACCTTGGCCATCAGCTTGCGGTTCAATCAATAAATCCGCTCGACCGGTTCGCAGTCGAATCCTCGAATCCGCTTCCGTCGTATTGTGAATTTTGAATCGTGGCTGATGGGTAAGAGCAGCCTGAATCGTTGCGTAAAATTCTTTATCAACAATGTCAATCATGACGGTTGATTCTTGACGTCGGCTAAAAGCGAGTCCGAGAGCCAAGACCATGAGCACAGGAAAAAAGTAGCTCCAGAAAACGGCGTCCGGTTGTCGCAGGAATTCCAAGATTCTAGCCATCGTCATGTGATAAATCGGATGCCGTGATAGTTTCGATGCAACTTGCGGATCGACCGGAGATTTCCTCATAACAGTCGTTCCTCAAGCAAGTTGCGTCCCGTCAACTTCACAAACACATCTTCTAGGCTGGCTTGGCGAGTGGTCAGTCCGGCCAGGCTAAGTCCGCACGCATCCAAGTACTCGAGCAGTGCCGGAATTGTGTGGTGTGCCTGTCTAGAATTTAACGACCAGCGATCGCTTTCGTCGCGCACAGAAGTCACATCCACTAACTGCGTCAAACGCTGCGCGTCAATGAGCGCGTTCTGTTCCGCTCGAACGGAGAACTCGACCACATGATCACCGCCTACACTCGCAATCAACTCGCGTGGCGTTCCCAATGCGATCACGCGACCCTGATCGACGATGCCAACTCGATCGCACAACCGTTCCGCTTCGTCCATGTAGTGAGTCGTCAATAAAATCGTTTTCCCTGCTTCGCGAAAGGTTCGAATTATATCCCACAATTGGCGGCGCGACGATGGATCAAGCCCGGTGGTCGGTTCGTCTAGAAATAGTAGTTCGGGATCTCCCACCAGCGCCGTCGCGACAGCCAAGCGTTGTTTTTGACCGCCGGAAAGTTGCGCGATGCGAGCATTCTGTTTTTCTTCGAGCGAAACCGATTGCATCGCCGATTCGACGCCGATACCTGTGGCATAGAAACTACGAAACAGTGCCAACGTTTCGCGAACAGTCAGCTTCTCTGAAAGTTGAGTTTCTTGCAATGAAACTCCTATGCGCTGGCGAATCGCTTCGGCATCTGTGGTCCAATTTCGACCCAGGACTTCAACCGTACCCGAACTTGCGCGTATCAGACCCTCTAGAATTTCGATCGTAGTCGTTTTGCCGGCGCCATTTGGACCCAACAAGCCAAAGCACTCGCCACGTTTAACTTCGAGGTTTAAACCACGTACCGCTTCTACGACTGGCTTTCCCGGATACGTTTTCTTTAAGTCCTGGCAAACAATAGCGGGTCGACTGCCATAGTCGAATGAATCTTTCGAAGATGAATTTCTCTGCTTTTCCATGACAACAATTATGCACCGCAAACACATTTTCGAGTAGGCCGGCAGTTCATTGAGTGTGAGTACGCGACAGAGTCCAGAATGTGGGTAATAATAAATAATGCGACCGTAGGGTACAGGCTTGCCATTTTAATTTGCCTAAATCTCGATTCGGATGAAGCTGCACTTATGGCTTTTTTTCCTAATATTCGCATTCTGACCGCATTCAGTTGCCTGTGGCTCGCATGCTTGCTATCGACAGGCTGCAACACTTCCCAATCAGCGAATTCTGCTGTAAGTGCCGCTGCTGAAGATGTACGTTCTGCAAGCAAGTTAAACGACCGCGAGCAGCAGAGCGACAGGGAGAATTTACACGAGGTTCTACGCAATATAGTAAATAGGACTGCAAATGATTACGTGACTTCAAGTTCATGTCGTGATTGCCATGCGAAGGAGTATGAGACATGGCATGCATCCTACCATCGTACGATGACCCAAGAAGCAAATTCAACGACTATCCGAGGTCAGTTTGATGGCGAGATGCGAACTGTGGCAGGCTACCTTTGCCAGCCCTACACTGAAAACGGCAAATACTATATTACGCTGCCGCATCCCCAGTGGGTCGAGCAAGAACTAAAAGCGGGCCGTGATCCGCGACAATCTGCACAGCCGCCACCGCTAACATTCTCCGTCGATCGCGTCATCGGTTCGCATCACCAGCAAGTCTATTTGACACGCGGACAAGATGGTTCGTTTCAGACGATACCTTTGGTGTGGGATATCACTGAAAAGCAGTGGATTACGCGTGGGGCGAGCTTCATGACGAAGGCCGATGTTAGCCTTTATCATATGTCCAAGCTTTGGAACAACGGCTGCATTTTTTGTCATAATACGGGCCCCTCGCCCGGCTTGAAGCAGGTCGGTGGCAGTGCCGGTGGGGCGAGCTTCACCTGGAACTCCACCGTCAAGGAGCTTGGGATCGCCTGCGAAGCATGTCACGGACCGGGCAAGAACCATGCGGAGTTACAACGCGAATTAGCCAAGGTCAAGTCCGATCCGGATACACAACTCGACGCCGCATCCGTCAATCAATTGATCGTCAATCCTTCAAAACTCTCGAAAGAACGCGCCGTGCTAGTCTGCGCGCGCTGTCATGGAAAAATGATCGCCAAAGCGGAATTCGATCGAGCATGCTTGGTGGATGGTGACTTTTTTGACGTGAGAGATGAAAATTATCCAAAACGCTACGATCATCCTACGCTTGACGGCGCGGCTCAATTCGACGAATCCAAGCAAGGCAAGTACTTCTGGCCCGATGGCACTCCACGCACCACCGCTCTCGAGTATCAGGGCGTTTTGCTTTCAGCCTGCTACCAGCACGGCGAGATGACATGCGCTTCATGTCATGGGATGCACGGCACCGAAGCCAATGATCAATTGCTATTCGGAGACTCTGCGGGGTTTTCCAATGCGCATCAAAACCAAGCCTGCACACACTGCCACAAGGAGTTTTCGGAAACAGCCGCCCTGCTCGCGCATACGCATCATGAATCCGAATCCGGCGGAAGCTTGTGCTACAACTGCCACATGCCTTTTCAAGCGTACTCGTTGCTCAAACGCGTCCGAAGCCATCGCATTTCCAACCCCAATAGCTTCACGACCGCCGAGCATGGTGTGCCCAACGCATGCAATCAGTGCCATGTCGAGAAGTCGCTCCAGTGGACTCACAAAACGTTGGCCGATTGGACGGGAAAGAACCTCCATGCGCTGCCAGGCTCGAATCACAACGTCTCGCTAGTGGTGGCACACGCGTTGTCTGGGCATGCGTTGCAGCGTGCTTTGGCCATCGAGCAGCTAGGCGATGTGAGCAACTTCAATCAATCGGGAACCGAGTGGCGGGCGCGTATTTTGATCGTGGGACTCGAAGACGACTATGCAACCGTTCGCCAACTGGCCATTCGGGCACTTCACAAGCTAGATGGCTTTAGTGAGCTCAAGTTTGATGCCATTGCACCTGACGACCTTCGCAAAGCTCAAGTCGACTTGGCCCTGCAAATTTGGAACGGCAAAGCGTCCGACTCGATTCGCACTCGCTTGGCAACCTTACTGGGTGACCCGAACGGCGACTGCGAGCAACTCATCGGCCAGATCGCTAGTCAACGTAAGAACGCGAACATTTTCGTGCTTGAATGAAGTGGGATAAGCATCCTGCTTGCCAAGTACTTCACAGAACTGTTTTGCAGCATCGCAAGCTGGAAGCTTACGCCACTTAGCGCCAATTCAAAATGCACTTACCCGTGTTGCCGGTCGCCATGTCTTGGAAAGCGGTTTCGAATTCGGTGTAGTGATAGCGATGGGTGATGACGGGGCTGATGTCCAAACCGGATTGCAACATAACCGTCATCTTGTACCACGTCTCGTACATCTCGCGACCATAAATGCCTTTGATGGTCAGCATGTTAAAGACAACTTGATTCCAGTCGATCGCAATTTGCTCCGTGGGAATCCCCAGCATGGCAATCTTCCCACCGTGCGCCATGTTGTCGAGCATACTGCGGAACGCATCGGGATTTCCGGACATCTCCAAACCAATATCAAATCCCTCGGTCATGCCCAACGTCTTCTGAACGTCATGCAAGTTTTGCTCGCGTACATCGACGGCTAGAGTGGCCCCCATGCGTTTGGCTAAGTCGAGCCGCCATGGATTCACATCGGTCACGACGACGAATCGAGCGCCAGCGAAATTAGCAATCGCCGCGGCCATGCAACCGATCGGACCTGCGCCGGTAATGAGTACATCTTCGCCTAGCACCGGAAACGACAAAGCGGTGTGAACAGCATTGCCGAACGGATCAAAGATGGATGCGACGTCGCGATCGACGTCTTGGTGGTGGTGCCACACGTTTGTCATCGGCAGCGCAATGTACTCTGCGAAAGCACCAGGCCGATTGACACCGATGCCTTTCGTCACCGCACATAAATGCCGCCTACCCGCCAAACAGTTGCGACAGCGACCGCAGACGACATGCCCCTCTCCGCTAACGATTTCGCCGGGATGAAAATCGTTGACGTTCGAACCAACTTCCAGCACTTCGCCCACGAATTCGTGTCCCACGGCCATAGGCACAGGGATAGTCTTCGAAGCCCAAGCATCCCACTTGTAAATGTGCATGTCAGTACCACAAATACCTGTCCGGTCGACTTGGATCAGTACATCGTTTATGCCCACTTTCGGCTCCGGAATGTCCTCTAGCCAAAGACCAGGTTCGGACTTGCTTTTTACGAGCGCTTTCATGGGTTGCGACTTATCGGTTGAAGTTTGCTATTATGATTGCCACGGCATACACGATTTGCACGTTGGTTTTATCGATGGCGGATCAGTATGAGTAGGGTAGGCTCTTCATTTTTTTTGCGAGAAATAACATGTCCCACCAATCAAGCAACCAGTCGCGCGGCCTGGGTCGGCGCCAGTTCGTCGGCATAACCACGGCAGCTGCCGCTTGCCTGGCCGCGCCGCGCATCGTCACCGCCAGTAAGACGCAGGCCGAAGTTTTCACGGGCGAGGGGGACTACAAATATCGTGTGCGCCATCAATGGCCGCAGCTTCCCGACAAATATACTTGGCAAACAACGCACAACGTCGCCATCGATAAAGCTCAGAATCTGTACGTGATCCACGAGGGACTGGAAAACTTGAAAGATCATCCGTCGATCTTCGTTTTTGATGCGGCGGGTAAGTTTATTCGCGCTTTCGGTTCGCAATTTCAAGGTGGGGGACATGGTATTGAAGTGCGCCAAGAGGGGTCGGACGAGTTCCTCTATGTTTCCGCCTATCAGCAGGTGAAGAGCTTTGCGAAAATGTCGTTGAAGGGCGACATCGTGTGGCAGCAGTACGCGCCCATGGCAAGCGGCAAATACGCGGCAGGCGAAGCGGACGCGCCCAAAAAGGTCTGGGGCCGCGATCGATTCATGCCGACCAATTTTGCGTTTCTCAAAGATGGTGGCTTCTTCCTTGCCGACGGCTACGGTGCCTTTCAGATTCATCGTTATGATGCTAGCGGAAAATGGCTAAGTTGCTTCGGCGGTGAAGGGCCGGGCGAAGGCACATTCAACACACCCCACGGACTCTGGATCGATGATCGAAACACCGAGCCAGTATTGGTGGTCACCGATCGCGCGCACCATACTTTGCAGCGTTTCAAGCTGGACGGCAGCTACATTGACACGATTGAAGGCTTTGGCCTACCAGCCAATGTCGACACCCATGGCGACTTGATGCTCGTCCCTGAGCTTGCCGCGCGTGTTTCGATTCTGGATAAACAGAACAAAGTTGTCGCTCAGCTCGGAGCGGACGTTGACCGCGTTGCAGCTGGAAAGGACATTCGTGGCGATGAAACCAAGTGGCTCGATGGCAAGTTCGTGCATCCGCATGACGCATGTTTTGATCGCGAAGGAAACATCTTCGTAGCGGAATGGGTAGCGACAGGAAGAGTCACGAAGCTGGAACGTGTGTAGAACGGCTGTCCTCAACGCTGTCCTCAACGCTGTCCTCAACCGTTCCCGCCTCTCATCAGCCTGCGAACTAAATTGTGAGCCAAAGCTGACTCGAATGTGCGATTGTGCACACGCGGAAGTTTGCGCTCAATGGTTTAGGCTAGCGCAGTAAGACGATTGATTTCTTCTAGCGGATGTAATTAAATAAGAGCGACAACAACTGCTCCTCTGCGCATTTTTTTGGAGGATTCTTGTGGCAATCCGCAGCATTCTGGTACCCATTGATTTCAGCAAGAACAGTGAAGTCGCCCTCGATCACGCGTGTGGCTTGGGACGACAATTCGACGCGAAAATTCACTTGGTACACGTGGTTGACGCCAACTCGAATGATGCGTCATTACTCAAAGCAGAGGAACAACTGCTGACCACTTTGTTGCCGAGTCAGGAGAACTCGCTGGACATTCGACGACGTGTGCTGCGAGGTTCGATTGCAGAGCAACTGGGTGAATACTCGCACAGCGAAGGCATCGATTTGATCGTTATGGGAACTCGTGGGCGCAACGGTTTTTCGCACCAACCTCTGGGAAAAAATGTTGAACGCGTCATCACGAGCGTTTCGCGACCCGTAATGGTTATACGCACGGACCTCAGTCCCGATCGACCCCGATTGTCTGAGGCGGATGAAAATTACAAGCGCGCGAAAATCACCGAAATTCCGGCGGTCGATCTGATTACAAGAGCCAACAGTCTGCGCGCAACGGATGTTCACATCGATCCGATTTCAGCAGAAGAATACGAAGTGCGGTTTCGGGTCGATGGTCAACTTTCGCAATATTGTGTGTTAAGCAAAAACGTCGCAGAGCATTTGGTACATCAGCTGCATGTTTTAGCTCGATTGGATCAATCGCAGCCTTTCAAGCCTCGCGAGGGGCGGCTTCATTTTCCGGAAAACACCACGAATTTGGAAGTCCGGCTAACGTCTGCGCTGGTCGCGGGTGGCGAAGCGGTCTCATTGAGAATTTTCGCTCCTGACCGAATCGATTTGGACGTCGACAAACTGGGGCTGTCGGAATATTCACTATCGATCATGAACAAGCTCATTGGCGACGCTCGCGGCTTGGTGTTGATTACGGGCCCGACGGGATCGGGAAAAACAACTACGGTTTACTCCATGTTAGCTGCGTTTCGTAAACGCAATTTGAATATCCTTGCGATCGAAGATCCCGTTGAATTCAACGTACCATTTGTGAGACAAATGTCAGTCGACGAATCTCACGGCGTGACCATGACCAGCGGCTTGAAAACGATGCTGCGCATGGACCCCGACATTGTTTTGATCGGTGAGGTGCGCGATGCGGAAGCGGCCGCGATCGCCATGAGCGCTGCCAATGCGGGACGATTGGTTCTCAGTTCAATGCACACCCGCGATGCGGCAGCGACGATCACAGCCCTACGAGACTTGGCAATAGATGACCGCTCGTTGATTGGCAATTTAGTCGGTGTGGTCAATCAACGGCTGGTCCGCAGATTATGCCGCAGTTGTCGCGCGTCACGCGAGCCCACGCCGCAGGAAGCCGAACACTTTGTGACTCACGGCATTCAAGTACCCGAACGAGTCTACTACAAGTTCGGTTGTGATCAGTGCCAAAATTCTGGCTACATGGGGCGTTGCGGGGTATTCGAAACAGTGCTGTTCGCCAATGGATTGCTCGATAGCGTTGCCTCGCATCAGTCGGAAATCGTACTCCGCAACGCACTCCGCAGCGCTGGCATTCCAAGCTTGACGAGCGATGCACTATCAAAGGTGCGCGCTGGCATCACTTCACTTGAAGAGATTCAATCTATCAGTTGGACGTAGCAAGTGACGGAATTCCCTCCCCTCGCGCACCCAACCAGCCGGGACCAACCTACTGCCGCCGAACCTCGGATTATGCTACGTTATCCGCTCTGAAAACACGCGCATAGCAATAGAAACAAATAATGCGATGGCCAAAGCGACTGACATTCACATCAAAAAAGTCACCAACTCGACTCAAACCTATCTTTACCGCCAACCGATGAAATTTGGGGGCAGAGTCGTGGAGGACGTTTGTGTCCTACGAACCGAAGTCGCGGTCCAGACCTCTGGTAGCCGCAAGAAAATCATCGGTATCGGCGAGATGACGATGGGCAACGCTTGGGCTTGGCCAAGCAAAATTCCCGGAAAAATGACGCTTAAAGTCATGCTGGAATTGGCGGATCGCTTAGCAGTGGAAGTTGAAGGCGCTCAACTGCGTGGCGACCCCCTGCAGATCGCGCACGAAATCGGACGCTTGCGCGATAAAGTTTCCGCTGCCATGTTAGAGGAGTACAAACTCGGCGAGCCGATTCCAAAATTGGCGGCGATGGTAGCGGCCAGTCCACTCGATGCGGCGATTCACGATGCGTTTGGTCGCTCGATAGGTAAGAACAGTTTCGAATGCATGACCGAAGAGTACCTGAACCAAGACTTGAGCGCCTATCTCGGTCCAGAGTTCGCGCAGATGTACCCAAGCCAATTTCTATCGCCCAAGCCCCGACCAACTTTGTCGCTATATCACCTGATCGGCGCGCTGGACCCGCTCAGCGATGTGGATATTCGCACTCGACTGAACGACGGATATCCAGAGTCGCTCGAGGAATGGCTTAAGACAGATGGCGTTAGTCACTTGAAACTCAAATTGGCCGGCAACAACATTGATTGGGACGTTGGACGTATTGTCGAAGTAACGCGGATCTGCGAAATGGTGGCTCCTGAGCGACAATGGAAACTGTCGTTCGATTTCAATGAGCAATGCCCGAACGAAGATTACGTCATCGATCTGCTTGAACGTATCGAACGACTCAGCCGCGCTTCGTTCGATCGCTTACAATACATGGAACAACCCACGCCGCGCGATCTGCGAGTTCGGGGCGAGATGACCGTCCATCGCATCGCTCGCCTGCGTCCAGTCGTAATCGACGAATCGCTCACCGATATCGAGACGCTCAACCTGGCAAGGCAACGCGGTTACACTGGCCTCGCGCTCAAAGCTTGCAAAGGACAAACGGAATCGTTGTTGATGGCCGCCGCCGGCACTCACTACAAAATGTTTATTTGCGTTCAAGATCTTACCTGCATCGGTGGCTCGTTTCTCCACTCTGCGTCCTTGGCCAGCCGCTTGCCAACGGTCACCGCGATTGAAGGCAACGGTCGGCAATACTGTCCTGCCGGTAATGCGGCTTACATGAGGCAGTATACGCCGATGTTCCGCGTGCGTTATGGCACTGTCCCAACCGAATTAATGAGTGAACCGGGGCTGGGCTTTACCTGGAAACCGCTCGGTGAATAGACGCGTTTGAACTGGCCATGAGCAAACGGTGAGCAACCGGTGAGCAAACTATGTATCCTCAACGTTGTTGGCCTGACACCGAAACTGGCCGCGCATGCACCGCGCCTGCTGCAAATGGGCAGGCCCCTGCCGTGGCGAAGTCCCCTGCCTGCCGTCACTTGCACTTCCCAAGCGACGATGTTAACTGGCCTTGCGCCGCGTGAACACGGTATCGTCGGCAACGGATGGTACTTTCGCGACACGGGCGAAATCCGCTTTTGGCAGCAATCGAATCGATTGATCCAAGGCGCAAAATTCTATGAAGGCGTACAGACAGCCAAACTTTTCTGGTGGTTCAATCAAGGTGCTCAAGTTCAGTGGTATGTAACGCCCAAACCCCACTACGGCTGCGACGGATCCAAAGCGTTCGGCATTCTCGATGAAACCGACTGTCGATTGACGCAGCAACTAGGCGAGTTTCCGTTTCACGGATTTTGGGGGCCCAAAGCCGGATTGTCGAGTAGCGATTGGATCGCGAGAGCCGCCTCCGTCGTGCTCCGCCAGAACGCACCCCAGCTGACGATGGTCTACTTGCCACATCTCGACTACGACTTCCAGCGCTTTCCGACGCACGACCTCGCGCGCGTTGCCGAAGTGGATACATGCGCAGGCTTGGTCATTGATGCAGCTAACGACATCGGTGCCAAAACGATTGTGGTGTCGGAATATGGACTCGTGCCCGTCGATCAACCGGTGCTCATCAACCGTGCGCTGCGCTCAGCCGGCTTGCTGGTGGTTCGCGATGGGCCCTACGGCGAAATGTTGATGTCGATGGACTCGCGCGCGTTCGCTGTCGTCGACCATCAGTTGGCACATATCTACGTTTCCGATGAGCGGGATATTCCTCAGGTGAAAAGACTCGTCGAGTCGCTGCCAGGCGTCGACGCAGTGGTTGCGCCTGGCGACGTAGAGCTTGACCATCCGCGCAGCGGCGAACTCATCGCTCTGGCCAAGCCAAACGCCTGGTTCGCCTATTATTACTGGCTTAACGACGTCCACGCGCCGGATTTTGCGCGGACGGTCGACATACACCGTAAACCGGGCTACGACCCTTGCGAACTCTTCATGACTTCGCCGACGCGCGCCGCCCTGCGATTGGCTCAAAAGAAACTCGGCATGCGTTATCGCATGGACGTGATTCCTCTCGATCCGAACTTGATTCGAGGCAGCCACGGTCTGCGCCCAGCCGATCAGGACGGCCCGGTAATCATCGCTGATAGCCCGCCAAACGACATGCGTGAATTCAAACGCTACGTCGAAGAGCAATTGCGGGCTTAGCAGTTTACCGCGCTCACGAGCGTCGAATACTTGCCTCTTTCGCTTGCCGACGTTGCCGCGCGTTTGCAAATTGCGCTGTTCAGATGCTGATGCGCCACGGGCGGTGCTGCCAGCGCCAGTGGCGCACGAAAGAAAAAGGAGTAATTGCAAAAGCCCCGCGTCAGGAAAATCCCTCGCATCCACAGCGTTGCACGACAGATTTATAAAAAATCGCTTCCCAGCCCTAGACGCCGAGCCGTCCATCAGTACTATTTAACTCGCGGGATGGAGCAGCCCGGTAGCTCGCGAGGCTCATAACCTCGAGGTCGTCGGTTCGAATCCGGCTCCCGCAACTTCTCTGATAGGTTAGGAAACTGACCACAGTAGGTTATTCGAATAAGCCGGCGTCTTGCAGATACGCAAAACACCGGCTTTTTTCGTGTTTTCCTGCAATCTTCCGGGTCTCGATCACTCTCCAGAGACTCATATTCCGGTCGCGACTCTCTCGAAAACAGCCGCTCTCTGGGGCCAACCAGAGACAAATACTCTCAGAGTCTCTGGGTTTTGAAAACCGCCGGGTTAACGACTCTGGGTTATAAACCGTCTGTCTGACTCGGGTTTCTTTTGGTTCATTGATCTGGCTCACTGGGTGGTCCCAAGTTGCGAAATTTCCCAACGGGTAATGGGACGTGCGTCGGCTGAATTGCATAGATAGATCTGGGAGGGATGCCACTTTGGTTCCCACCAAGGTCTTTTCATGGAGGCAGAACCATCGACACTTATTCTCTCAACTCTCTTCCCACCGACGACGAACTTGCCAGCGATCCGGCGACCGTTCGCTTTCGATCTGTCGCCGAGATCATCCGTCTCTCCCAGCCGGCGAGATAGAAGCGGCTGTGGTCGACCAAGTTCGATCGATCTCGTGAGAAACTCAGCTTCGTGACGAGATTATTCGCCAGGCGATGGACGCCACGCAAAAAGGCAAGAAGGAACTTGAGTCGCAACAGACTCAGCTCACACGCCAACTCAATCGCGATCACGGTGAAGTTCAGCAATTGGCCCTCGACCAACAACCAAACAATTCGATCGTCTACCGAATAGCCGATGTTCAAGAGCGGATTGAAGAAGCGGAACACAAGCTTGCCAAAGTGAACCGCCAACTGCTGGATCTGGAAAAACAAGAGTTATCAACGCAGGAGATCGAAGAAGCCTTTATCGACTTTGATCGTATATGGGAGGCGCTGACTACTCGTGAGCAATCACAACTTTTGGCGTTGCTGGTGTCGAAGGTCGAGTTCGATCAAAGCGACTGCACGCTTGCAATTTCATTCCACGCAAGCGGCATTGAGTTGCTTGAACAACAAACTGAGGAGGTTTAATGGTCACCATCAAACGCAAACTGAATGTTAGCATCGCTTCACGAGGTCGCATTGCAATTCGTCCAATCGATCCCAACGCTGAACCACCACGACCAAGACCGACCTCTAAGGTACCTCGCATCTCCAGGCTGATGGCACTGGCGATTCGCTTCAACGAGATGATTCGTACCGGAGAAGCGTCGGACATGATCGAGTTAGCTCGGCGTGGACACGTTACGCAGCCACGAATGAGCCAGATCATGGCTCTCAACCAACTCGCTCCAGACATTCAGGAAGCCTTACTCAATCTTCCAGCCAGGAAAGGCAAGCCCGATATACACGAGAAGCGTTTGCGACCAATTGCAGCCATGCTCCGATGGGATGAGCAGCGAATAGCGTGGCGTAAACTGACAATGCTCGAATGCTAGCAACTCGTAGTTGAGGATCCTTCGTGGCTTGATCTATCAAGATTGCAAGAAATTGGCGACAATCGCAGCAATGCGGTGTCCTACGTTCAAGGAAGAACTTTCACCCAATCACACATGGTAAGAGGTACGTTATGAGCCAACAGTCAAACATCGAATGGACTGACGCAACTTGGAATCCTGTTCGTGGATGCACTCAGATTAGTCCAGGCTGTGCCAAGTGCTATGCGAAGACGTTTGCTGAACGTTTTCGCGGCGTACCAGGCCATCCTTACGAACAAGGATTCGACCTCCGACTCGTTCCGGAGAAACTCGCCGAGCCCCTGAGATGGAAGCAATCGAAGCAAATATTCGTTAACTCAATGAGCGATCTATTTCATCCAGATGTTCCAGATGACTTTATTGTCGCCGTTGCGAAGACCATGAAACTTGCAAATTGGCATACGTTTCAAGTGCTAACAAAACGCGCTGATCGCCTTAAACGGATGCTAGAAGACAGCTTGCGATTTGTCGCTAGCGAACAACACATCTGGTGGGGGGGTTAGCGTCGAAAATAAGAAACATGGAATTCCACGTGTTGACTTGCTCCGAAAGTCTAAAGCCACAGTAAAGTTTCTGTCGGTTGAACCACTATTGGAGCGACTAGGTAACTTTGAGATAAACGGCATCGATTGGGTAATTGTCGGCGGCGAGAGCGGCCCGGGAGCTCGACCAATTGATAAGAGTTGGGTTTTAGAGATTCGTGACATATGTGCTCGCAAGAAGATTCCATTCTTCTTCAAGCAATGGGGTGGCGTACGCAAGAAAGAGGCTGGGCGTCTGCTAGACGGACGTACCTACGACGAAATGCCACCCATTCCAGCCAAACTTCGAGTAATGGACGAAAGCGAACGCCTCAACTGGATTGAGGAGATTAGTGAACTTCAGGTACTGAACTAAGCAGCATGAGCGAACTGGATGATCTCTACGACGGCCGCGAGCAAACTCTCGTAAAGCATCGAGTACTTGATCGCTACTTGCAGCGATTCGCCTACATAATCGGCTCGTGGAATGAATCAATCACCTATGTTGATTGTTACTCGGGACCGTGGGCCGAACGGTCTGCCGATCTGTCAGATACCTCCTTTTCTATTGCGATCAATCAACTGAAGGCGGCCAAACGAGAGCTTGGGAGGAACATCCGACTTCGATGTTTGTTTATCGAAAAGGATCCGGACGCTTATGGCAAGCTGGCTTCATTCGCCAGCGCCGTAGACGACGTTGAGATCCACACTATCAATGCCAGATTTGAAGACTCTGTAAATGACATAATCGCCTTTGTGGCTGCGGATCGCAACACATTCCCTTTTTTTCTCATTGACCCAAAAGGCTGGAGCATTCCGCTCGAAATCATTGCGCCTCTACTGCGACAACAGCCAGGTGAAGTATTGATCACCTTTATGCTTGAGTTCATTCGGAGGTTCGCAGACCATCCACAACCTGGCATTCAGAAGGCCATCGACGATCTTTATGGCGAACCCAATATTGCAAGAAGGTTTGATGGTGTCGGAGGTGAAGATCACGATAACCTGCTCCTTAACGAGTATGTTAAACAAGTTCAGGAGGTTGGGAATTACAGTTTTGCGAGTTCTTCACTAGTTTTGCACCCCGAGAAATCCCGACGCCACTTCCATCTCGTGTATCTCACTCGTCATCATCGCGGCATCGAAGTTTTTAAGGATGCTGAACGAAAGGCGATGGCTGACATGGAAACGGCACGTGCGATGGCGGCGAAACGAAAGCGTGAATCCAAAGGCCAAATTGATTTGTTCCCCGCTGAAGTCCTGCACAATAATGAATACTTTGATGGGCTTCGTGAACGCTACCTAGCATCTAATTCGCTACGAATGCTTGATCTTCTAAAGTCTGGCGGAATCGTCGCGTACGACGAGCTTTGGTCGAACTCGCTTCGGTCCCCTCTAATATGGCCGAGCGACGTCAATTCCTTCTTAGCGGTTCTGGCAAGGCAAGGTCGAATCGAATTTATCGGATTTCGCGAAAAACAACGCGTTCCAAAGTTTGGTGGTGGAAATCGAGTCAAATTCGTGAGGTAGGTAACAGAAGCATGGCAGGAAGCGGAGTTCATCTTCGAACCGTTCGTGC
>JANLQO010000158.1:0-32578 GCA_031367855.1 Planctomycetia bacterium
ACACCGTGTCCAGCGTGCGGAGCAAACATGGTGGTCGCGTTCAACGAAGACGGCACTGCATTCTCGCTCAACTGCAAGGGCGATCCGCTACACATCACGAAACAACAGAATATTGACAATCCACCGCTGTGGTGGCAACAGTGCTACGAAAAACCCACAGATACGACGTGGTATTGGCGCGAATGGCATTCGTATGATGACGATGGAACATTGCACATGAAGATTTCAGGATGGAAGGCCGACGATGTGCGTTGGTCGGGTGAAATGGAATGCGCGCGGGATCATCGCGACTACGAACTTTGGCGATGGATACTCAACGAGTCTGGTTGCACTAAAGTCCTCATCAGCGATACTGGTCTCGACGAACTTCGAGCGCAATACGAAAACGCCAAATAACTATCGCATGCAACGGAGACATCTGAGTCATCGTGTCAATAGGTTTTGGAAAAATGGCTTCAGATTTCTGACAAGTTTTCTTGTTGGTTTTGACGAGTATTCCACAGTTGTAAACTTTATTGTCGATGGTGTTCATTTTCAAAATCCAGTTGCTGGTCGGTTTTATTGCTGGCGTTCAATTGAAACGAATTCCCAATGACGTGTCAGCAGGTCATTGTCTGACCGTCGGTATGGCGTAAACACTCTTGGTCGGCGTTGGATGCTTAAGTCGCGGAGGATTCTGTTAGCCGCTTGGCCAGTGGCGAGCTGGATTGAAGCAGCCGGGCGACGTATTGTTCCTCTTGGTAGGGCGCGGCAGCTTGCCAACAACGGTAGATGATTCTGATCCACTTAAAGGCCAGGGCGCGAAGTGCCATCTGAGCGGTCTTGCCGCGTTCGATCTGTAGCTTGTAGTAGCCTCGGCCCAAAGACAACGCGGTATGCTCACACGAGCGAACTCGTGAAATGTCTGACGCAGGAAGTGAGAACAAGCCCAGCGGCTGTGTACGAATCGCTGCTTACCGCTTTGCTCGGTCAACGGAGCGATACCAGTGACAGTGGCTAGCTGACAAGCTGACTGATAACGACTGCGGTCATCGCCCAGCGCGGCCAGAATTCTAGCGCGGCCGATATCACCACACGGTAAAGATTTTACGATTCGATAGTCGGCATGCGTCTTCAGCAAGGCCTTGATCTGGCATTGATAGTTCGAGATGGCTGCGTTGAGTACAGCCAACTGTTGACACATGGCCTTGGCACGCAGTGCGCTGGTTCGCAATAGAACGTCTTCGCTCGAAAGTGGCTTAGCCTGGCTGATCAGTTCGATGCGTTCTTCGATTTTTTTCTTGGCACCATGGCCGTGAAGAAACTTGCGTTGCGAGTCTTTGCGAGCGGCTTGCAGCTTCTGCAGCGTGGGCCATTTGATAATCAGATGCACGACCCAATCGGCATATATTTTTGCTGGTTTTAGCAATAAAATCGCTGCGAAGTAGCACTTTAGGATATCGATCAACTGCTGTGAGAGTTTGACGCGTTGATTGACCAATTCGCGCCGATGCTGAGCCAGCAAGGCGAGCTCGCGAGTGATTGCAGAGTCATGTTGCAGCGGGCGAAGTCTGTGCCGATAGTTTTCCAGAAACTGCATGATGAGAACTGCACCGACTGGATCGCTCTTGCCACCGCCATGGGCGAATGACTTGCGGTAGTTGGCCAGTTGATTGGGATTAACGCAATAGATCTGCAGATGCTTGTACTCAAGCAAAGCGTTGATCAAGGCACCGCGTTTGGTCTCGATGCAGATGACGATGGAAACTCCGGGATAGAGCTTATCCCAACTCGCAAGCAGCTCAGCGATAGCCTCAGGTTTCTGAGCGAAAGTGCCTTGATGCAGTTTGCCGTTGGGATCGCGCATCGCATAAGCGTGTTCGGCGTCGGCCCAATCGATGCCAACGAACAGGCAATGGCTCAGCGATTCTGTAGAACTGCTTTGCGGAGTAGTGGATGACTTCTTTTTGGGTGGCATGTTGAGCCTCATGAAATGGGGAGAGAAACAAAAACTGTTTGTAGGACTTTGGACGGCGAAGTGCTTATTGAGAGTCATAGGAAACGTCATCTGAGAATTCGTTTTACCCAAAGTCGCCCAGCTGGCTGCGAAGGTCTCCGTTAAGTCGTCACGTGGGTCCACGAGGACTTGGTGCGGCGGCCGGCGGAATTCGTCAGTAAGCTGGACAAACAGTACAAAAGCGAGAGTAACCGAGCGAGCGTCATAAGCGGCAACCGAGCTTGGATCTTGGCCGCAAAACGGACCGAAAAGTCGAGCCAAACAACCAGTGGCTGCGCGAGTAGCGACGAGCCAGTAAAGAACGAACTGGAGAGTGATAACCATCATTCGCAAAAATTTCGCCGCACGTTGTTTCTGTTGGCCTTCGTTCTGAGCTCTACGGTAGTGGCTCCCTCTCAGGCCAGCTGTTAGGATATGCGGATTACAATAAGCCGGCAGTCGGGTCCGTTTTGAAATCAACGCGTATCGCGCCGGCCCGCTGATGCGTGTCGTTCGTCGACCAGAGACAGGAGTTCTAGCAACATTGGCACTAGGCATGTCACTAACCGTTGCACTAGGCATAGCGCTTTTGATCGTGGTGATTTCGGCTTGGTTGGGCGGTTGGTCAGGATCTCGCTCTAGGATGTCTGACGACAAATATTGGGAATCTGCAGGATTGGCTTGCCCCAACTGCGAGCATCCATATCGACTGGCAGACATTCAGTCTCGATGGACTACGTTTTCTGAATCTCCTGAGATTGGCGCTTCGATTCACTGCCCTGACTGTTTTGAAATCGCAGAATTCGAAAGAACTACGAGCATTCCAAAATTCATCGCATACGCGCGCCAGCCTCGACTGTGCGGTCAGTGCGCTGAGAGATATAATGGAACACGGGAATCATCGTGTCCCACTTGCGGATCAAACGAATCCAACTTAACTGCCGATGCAAACTTAGCCGCAATGTCTAACGAGGCGAACATTTCAAGGATTAGATTCTGCGGTGACGGAGACGAAGGAGCATCGGCTGCGGAATGAGTGACAGGAGGCGTGGTGTTGACCGAGATTGGTCTAGCCAGAATCTAATCCTTTGTTCAAGGAAGCCGCTATCGCTACGTTGGTCTTCTGTGTGACAAGCGACAACCCAACTTTCTTCCTGATCGCTTTTCTTTGTTTTCGGCGAACGAAGTTCGCTGTACTGGATTGCTCTGCGAGGCTGCTTGCATCTAAACCGCTTGCATGGCGCATTGGTTCGCCGAAGCGGTGAACTGGTTGCCGCGTTGCTGTTGTTTTTTGAAAATTGCAGCCGTGATTGACGTTGTTTTGAGAATTCATCGAATGTATTTGGGATTTCGAACTGATGATGCCGGGATGTGTACTCCGAGTTGCCGGAAAATTCTTTGATCCTGACGCCTTTCTTCAAGTCGCGACGCTACACGCATACACGGTGTGGCATCGCGGTGAAGCAATGGCGGAAACTGGTTCGCGCGCTTCCCGGATGTGGGAACACAGCGGCTTCTGCTGTGACGTAAGCGAAGTGGACGGTGACTTGCGAGGCCAACTAAGAGATGCAGAGGCATTTCTGATGCGATTCCAAAACGACCTTGCGCATCTTACTGCGTTGCCGACTGTCAACGAATGTCAGCTGGATTTCGGCTTAGATTGCGGACTGGGCGACGGCAACGTTGCGGTGCAGGGCGAATACTTGCCCGTATCGTTCTTGCAGCTGGCAGGCCAGCTCAAAGTTGCGGTTGCTTTGTCGCTTTATCCGGGGGCAGGCATTCGAGCGAATCACACGTAGAGTTGGCAAGCACTGCCGGCAAAGTCGTGTTGGGCTAGCATGCGCGCGATGGAGTCAGCTATGCGTCGGCCGCCAACATCCGACGGCTCGATCCAATTCGCGTAGTCGGCCGCCGTCGCACACACCTGCCGTAAATCCAAGATCGGGAGCCTTGCTTTTGACGCCGCGAGCACGATTACATTGTTAAAGTGCGAAAGTGCCGCGACCGCGCGTCTTTGCAACGCAGGGGCATCGTACCTCGGATAGTAGATTGTGCATACCGCTGCCGACCGCCCGCTGTCCACAACCGCACGCATCATTCGATCGTAGCTTTGGCGGAAGCGATCAGCCGTCGCTGATAAATGGTCCAGTGCTTCAGCTACCGTACCTACGCGACAAGCCAAGAGGTCCATGGTCTTAAGTGCGTTGTTGCCGCCGACCGAGATTACCAGGTGGGTAGTTCTCGATCGAATGTTGTTCAATTGTGTGTGCACCGAGTCGATTAGAGCTCCATCGCGCGCCAGCAGTTCCAGCCCAACGTCGCTGGGCAGAATCGCTCGCAGGTGCGCAAACACATCTCGACCGTCTGACACGTAGGCACCATTGTCAAGTATGGAATCTCCGAGCAGCGCTACTTCCATTTTTCCCTTCCCTTCCGTGATGCCCACCTGATCTTAACCCGGATGGGATTTTGACAGCAGTATTTCTGGACTTACACCCGGTTTGTTAAGTTTATAATCCCGCGGAGCTCCCCTGTCTGGTTTAAATCCTAATTGGCTCTGGCCAGTCGATGCGTTGGCACAGGGCGACCAGGGCGGAAACACTGAAGAGTATTAATAGACTCTTCGATTCCAAATTCGACGCATACTGAATGAAGAGTTGTTTTAATCGATTCCGTGAGCAACTCGGGATCCACCGCAACTCTGGCATTAATCACCAAGTCCGCTGAATTGACATCAGCCCCACAGCCAATGGACAGTTTAGGTAGCGACGAACTACTTACCATGTTAGCAACTGCGAAGTTGCCTTCTGCCATTCCGATCGCCTTCAAATGGGCGATTTCAGCAGCATGTGCATTCAACGACAAATTGACTCGCTCCAGCAATCGCACAACCAATGCGTCCAGCGAGAACGGAACTTGGGGTTTCAAACTCACCTGTGCGTTCAGCCACCCCAACTCCGCCTCCCCCTCTGCATAGACGTCGTAGTCAACATCCATCGTTCGCGTTCCAAACTCGCCTTCGAGTTCCAAATACTCCCGGAAGACATCAAACCCTTGGCCAGTGATCGCCGACATGCGAATGCAGGGCAGTCCTGGAAAATTGAGTTCAACCAAATCAACCAGCTCTGAAATTGCTTCTTCGGTCAGTTCATCAATTCGATTCAAGATGACGAAATCGGCTTCTTCAATTTGCTTGCGGAAGATGTACTCGGCTTGCGGAGAGAAACCACCTTTGCCGGTTCGACGCAATATCTTCAAGCCATGACTCGGCTTTAGAATCACTCCATAGGGAGCGATATCGAATGGTTGTGCATAGATCTGCTGCAGCGGCCGAATCACGGTGGCAACTAGGTCTGTGCAACTACCAACGGGTTCGGCAATAACTATGTCCGGTCGCTGTTCAGCACCCAGACGCTCCACAGTTCGTGTGAGCTCATTGAAATTGCAGCAAAAGCACGAACCCGCAACTTCGCCCACATCAAATCCCTGGGAACGTAGCAGATTGGTGTCGACCAAATCGGTCGCTTGATCGTTCGTAACAATAGCGACTCGTTTACCTTGCGACTGATAATGCTTGGCAAGTCGACCAATGGTTGTGGTTTTCCCAGCGCCAAGAAAGCCACCGATCATGATGAAACGCGGATTAATTGACATTAATTCTTGTCCTTGTTCGTTTTCAAAGAGTTCAAGTCGGTAAATGGATAGGTTACTTTCCTGTCTGCTTTGTACTCATGTACGGTCATCCAAGCGAAAGATTTTTGGTTTTTGTTCGCAGGGTCGGGTTCGGCCAGTGGTATTCCGTCGGCTTCTATATAGGCAGTACGAACCACAGGCACACGCTTGCTCGCCTTGGGAACCAGTTCGTAATCAGTCCCTTTGGTTTGTAGAAACCAGGTGTTGTCTCGAAAGCCGCTGCGCATTCGGGCCAAGGCCAACTGCACCAATTCGGACTTCTCAGCCACCCCGAGTTCTTGCGACTGGTTGATTTCGCCTACTAGCTTTTGTGTTTCGGAAACATCAAAACTCACCCATCCATAGGGTGCCATGTATGCTTCCAGCTTGCAATGCGAGGGAGAGTTCTTCGGGAACGCATTGATTCCGTAAGTAACACGCGTTGGAACACCCATCGCACGGCCCAGTGAAGCACAAAAGCTGTGATAATCACTGCAATGCCCGCGTCGCTTAGTGAGCACCTGCGCGGCGTCGGCCCTGAGAGAAGCATCTATATGGTCGTACTCCACGTTGTCTTGTACCCAAGTCATCACGTTTCCGAGATCTTGGAACGGAGTCGATCGCGTTGGAATGATCTCGTCAAGTAGTTTTGTGAATCGATCATCAACTAGGATCGATTGGGAATCACCCTTTTGGTACTTATCAAAACTTGCCGGCCAAGCCGTTACTTGTCTAACTTCGGCAGGATCGAGATTCCAGCGCATCTCGTATACCTTGACTTGAAATTGATGTCGGATGATCTGAGCGCCTTGAGCCGAAGCAAACTCGAAGTAAGCAAAGCGATTCCCGTAGGCTGATTCATTAGCTATTTTTGGTTCAACTTGCATCGGAAAGGATGTAAGTTTGCTTTCCGACACTTCTTGTCCAAAATCGCTGACAGGGATTGGAAGCCAGACTTGAAGTTTTTTGGCTTTGTAGGGAGGTGTCACGACAACGGAAAAATCCACATCGTAGGTAACTGGACTATGGCGCACCGCTCGGTAGGGAGAATCGGGATCCAGCGACTCGACGCCTTGCGCCAATCCGAACTCGCATACCATGCTCATCACTCCTGCCATCATGCATGGCAGGAAAGGGTAAGTCTTCATTTTGCAACTTCTATGACCGGGTAGGCTGGACGAATTACGTATTGATAGAACCCTCCACCGACGATGGCTCCGAGAATCGGCGCGATGATATAGACCGTAAGCCATCCTGGATCCGACAATCCGGGGATTGCAACCGATCCCCAGCCAGCAAAATAGGCGAAAAGTCGTGGACCAAAATCTCGCGCCGGATTGAATCCGGCCTGAGTAAGCGGTGCTAAGACAGAAATCAAAACAGAAACAGTCAGGCCGATGAATACAGGCGCAAGGTTGGATTGGGGGCGATTCGAGTTTCTTGCATCGGTCAATGCAAAGACGATAACAGACAAAATCATCGTTCCGAGAAATTCGGCAAACCATGCTTGTGAATGACCAAAACGTGATTTCAGTTCGTCGTATGCAGCAACATCGAATTTACCTAGCGCCGAAGCGCTGGAGCCCGGGTTTGGAAAGTACTCGCCGTAACACATGGCTGTGACAATACTTCCTGGATCACCACGACGGACCGATTTTTCTTGTTCTTTGCTGCTGATGAATCCGGAAAAAAGGCAGAAGAGAACTGCTGCAGCTGCGATCGCTCCCGTTAACTGTGAAGCAATATAGGGAAGAACATGTTTCCAAGGATGTCTACCCCAAGCGGCGAACGCAATGGTCATCGCGGGATTGATGTGTGCTCCACTAATTGCATCCACAGCAAAGATGGCCAGCGCGATGGCAATCCCCCAAACGATGGCAACCTGCCAGACACCATTCTGCGCACCCAGCAGGACTGCGGTATGTACGGAGCCACACCCGAAGAACACCAAGAGGAATGTCCCCACAGCTTCTGCAACTGATTTTTGTGCAATATTTGGCTGCGTAATTTTGCCTTCTCCTTTCGCAAATGCCTTCATGCAAACATTCTAACGAGCGTTTGATCCACCCGCAAGTTAAGGTGGCGGTCGATGATGACAAAGGGAGTTAGGCTCTACTGCTGGTCGCGCAGCCTAGGGATCGGTGAGATTAGGAGCCCAGGTTTGAGCCTTTATCTGGGGTATCTTGCCATCCATGGGCAGCGTCGTCTTCACTGCCGATTTCATCTGTGCGGACAATTCGGCGACCGTCTTGGCGTGTTCTGAAATATCCGCCAAGTTCGTTATTTCCCTCGGATCAGCGTTGTGATCGTACAACTCGCGACCATATTCGCCTTCGCCCCATTCGGTATAACGCCAGCGAGCGGTGCGGAGGCTATATCCGAAAAACTGAGTACCTTCATCGGCGACGGCTGCACTCGCTCCGGCGCGATTGAATTTTCCGCCGCGGACGACTTGTGTTAGCGCCCAACCTCGACCGACTTGCCCGGGATCATTCAACATTGCCACCAGGCTTTGTCCTTGAAGATTCGCCGGTTTGGCGACACTACATAATTCGGCCAGCGTCGGAAACAAATCGACATGAGAAATAAGCGACTCGCTGCGACTGCCTGCCTTTGATCTCCCAGGTGCAACGACTAGTAATGGTACTCGGGCACTCTCTTCGAAGAGACTTTGTTTTTGCCACAGACCATGTTCGCCCACGTGGTAACCATGATCGCTGGTGAAAACGATGATCGTGTTGTCGGATAACCCCAAGCGATCGAGCGTATCGACCACTCGCCCAACCTGTGCGTCCATAAAACTGATGCTCGCGTTGTAAGCTTGGCGAGCCTGGCGCCGCAGCGGATCGGTTAGTTTGTCTTGCTCTTTCTTGTAACTGCCCAGTCCGGCCTCTGGAATATCCGCTTGATCTTCCTTGACGCCAGTTACCACAGGCATGGAAGCTTCCGGATGCAGTCCGAAGTAGGGCTCCTTAGGCGCCACGTAGGGCGTGTGCGGTCGGAAGAAGCCCACAGCCAAGAAAAACGGTCGATCTTTGCGTTTCGCGCATCGCTCGAGAATCCATTCCGCGTCGGACGCTAGCTTGGCATCAGTATGGTGTTCATCACTTTTGGGTGAAGCAAACCAACTGAGTGTACCGCCAAATTGATTGGGGGTCAGCGTTATAATCGACGGTTGTTCTTCCAGTCGATCAACGCCGGCTGGATTGCATTCGACCTCCCATGAGCCTGGGTCATCGTGGCCGTCAGTACCAATCGAGTTGGGGACGTTGTAGTGGTACAGTTTGCCAACGCGGGCCGCAAAATAGCCGGACTGGCGAAAAGCCTGCGGTAGACTCACCTGAGTGGGAATCGTTTGTCGGAAGATCTGCGAATTGGCTTGAACGCCCGTGCTATTCGGGTAGAGCCCCGTGAGCATGGAGTTGCGGCTTGGACCGCACAGTGGAAACGCGCAGTACGCTTTGTTGAATACTACCCCCCTAGCCGCTAGTCGATCGATATTCGGCGTCTTTGCCAACGGATCATCATAGCAGCCCAACAAATTGTTCAAGTCGTCTGCGATCATAAACAATACGTTTGGACGCTTCGCTTCTTCTGCATACAATCCGGTTGTACCGAATAGTAACACCGCGCAACAAAGCAATTCTCTAGGCATCAACAAGGCTCCCATCAGGTGTGCCAGGCCGCTCGACTGGCGTGATTCTTTATTTCTGACTTCGACTGTGCGCTATATTAAACTAACGGCGGAGCGTCGCGCAAACTATTCATGAATTCAATCGCGCAGAGAGCGTGCCGGCACACTGGCTCGGGGCTATTTCGTCTCAAGCGTTGATTTGAGTGCAGTGGAGAATTCCTCGACGAACTTGTTACCGCCACCAACGAAGAGGTGTGTGACAACTCCCGTGCGATCGATAATAACGGTCTGCGGTATGGCGTTGGCTTGATACAACTGAGCCACCTCGCCATCGACGTCGAGCAAAACAGTGGCGGCAATCGCTAGTCTCGCGACCGCTGTGTTAATACGTTCCTTGCCTTCTTGTAAATTTATGGCTACCAATTCCACTTGATTGCCGCCGATCTCTTTCACAACTCGGTCGACTTCAGGCATAGTCTTCATGCAGGGACCACACCAACTGGCCCAGAAGTCGAGCACAACAACTTTGCCAACGTACTTCGAAAGCTGATACGAGCTGTTGTCAAGCGCTTTAAGTTTAAAATCCGGTGCGGGTTTGCCGACCAACGGTGATTGGCTTTCCGCGGATGCTCCGCCTTCGCCCTCCTGATAAACCTTGGGCAATTGCGCTAGCGAGAGTTTCCAGAGTTCTTTTTTTAAGGCGCGAGCTTGAGCACCAACGTCGCGTCCAAACAAAATCATCTGTAAATCCGTTAGCGTCTGCTCGCAATCGCCCAGCAAAAAGCTCTTTCCGAGCAACTTGCCGTTTCTCATGCCTTTGGGAACAAACGTAATTCCACGACTATCCTTGCGAATTGCGTGGACCTGAAATTCCTGCGATTCGTTTTCAATCGCGGGCTGATCAACGGGTTTGTCTTGTGGCTCTTTGGCTGCTTGGTCAGCTTTGGCGGGCTTGTCCCATTGTCGATCATGCAACCAATAGATCTGAGCGATTTGCTCCGTTGGCAATTCGATGTTCTCCAGCCTCACTTCGATGGTCGTTTTCGATTCGTTAAGACTTACCAGGCGGCCCCGCAGGTAATCGCCACTGGTTGAAATAAGCAAATGCGTCGGCGGATCTGCTTTCATCGAGCGTGGAACGATCATCAAACGTTCCAGTTTTTGTGGCGTCTCATTGACAGCATCGCGACTAGGCCGCAAGGTAATCGACTCCATGTTGGAGTTCGGCACAAAGGTCGTCTGAGTGCTTTCGGAGACAAAAGTAACTCCTTTCTCGTCAACCGCTTTAACCATCCCTTCAACTACGTCGCCGGTGCGAAACTCGAGCCCAATGGTCATGCGCCGCGCTCGTGGGCTTGAGGCGGCACGAGTTGCGGTGCTGGCACGCTGCTTGATCAAGGGCACCAACGCTTGAGCCTGCACTTCAGCGGTAGCTTTTGCGCGGGCAGTATTTGTCACTTTGGTAGTGGTTGGACCAAATTCCACCTTGCCAGAGCTGGATTCGGAGAGGGCCACAGGTGCAGTAGCCGATTCCGCATGCCAGAGAAACGTCTTGGTGCCAGCGTCTTCATGACTGGCCATCACGCCGGGTAACTCGCAAGTCGTCGTGAGTAAACGTCCCTTGGGGTTAGCCTCGTCAGAGGGTGCGTTCGAATTCTTGTAGGGATCTGCCGTTCCAACCAAACCGACAACGTCGTTCACGTCGAAGTGCAGCGGGCCAATTCCCGCGACGTCGAAGGTAACGATTCCGGCTTCAGATTCTAGCCATTTTCCGGACAATCGACTGCGATCACTCAACTCCACTTCAATCGCTTGATTAGGTTTCGGCTCCTCAATTGGCTTATCTTGAACGGGCTTATCTTGAACGGGTGGCGGTGCAGGCTTTTCTTCCACTGTTGCGGAGCCACCCAATAGTACTCGACGGATATCCGTGATTTTCACATTGGTGGGTTCCTTATCGCCATGTAGAATTTGAACTTCGCCGGTTTCTGCATTGAGATTACCGAGCGTGCCGTCGATGGCTTCGCCCTTAGTGCTAGTGATCTGACCTTGGTCCTTGCCGTTCCCATCTGGCAGGTGCCCATCCCATTCGCGGACTTCGAAACGTTCCAATCGAAAGACCGATTGGTAATTCTCTTGACCATGGTTGGAGAGTTTCACATAGCGGCCCGTTTTAGCCTTTTCCGATTTCAGTTCGAGGCGTTCAAGCAGTTTGCCGTTCAATGTAGATACGACGGCCAGCCCAGCCGCTTGGTCGAGGTAAACAATTAAATTCAACCGGTTATTCTCACCTGTGTAGTCCGCAATGAGTGCGACGTCTGCATTTCCGCCGACTTCGCGTACCATTGCCAAATCGCCGTCCCAAATCTCCAATCGCACGGCGGCGTCGCTATCGCCTCCCTTTGAATCTTTGCTACAGCCGAGTGAGAGTACGAAGTCCGGTGTACGGGTCCAAGACAAAGCGAAACGCACTTCACATTTGTCAGGTAGATTTACATCGCCGACGATGCAAGCACCTGCTTTTGAAGTTGATATCGAGCCGGCTTCAAAGGACCAGTCCTCGGGCTTCTCAGTACTCCGCCAATCCACGCCCGTACGAGGTCCGCTATAAACCAATCGACCGGCGAAGCTCGAGTCGCTAAATTCCCGTAGCAATTCACGGGGAAAAGTGACTTCACCCAGCCCAGGCGATTTTACCGTGACGGTCTTGTCATCCAGTTTTGTGAGTTCGCCAGAAATCGAGTTGCCGCCTGCAAGAATAAAAGTCTGCTTGCTCGGTTCGCTGGGTTGGTTGCGATCGAGTTGATCGATCGATCGAATCGAAGCTACCTCCAACTCTATCGGTGACTTGAAGGCGGAGCAATTGATCGCGATGCTGGCGTCGGCTGCCTTATCGGCCATTGAACCAGCCACAAAGCCCCCGTCTTTAAGTCGTACACGAACCTGCGTCTCGGCGGAAACGAAACTCGACAGCCCTAGCACAGCACAGGCAACCGATGCACCCCAAAGTCGCATTGAATCCATATTTTTAGCTCGCAAGTTATCGCTCATAGATCGGTAGAAACTTGTAATTTAGCGCGAGTGCCAACAGCGCCATCGACGTGCTGTTGGGTAAACCAAGTTGTCCTTGAAAGCTGCCGTCGGCATTCTGAACCGCTTTGAGTTGTCGAATCAGCGACCGATTCCATTTTTCCCACGCCTGCAAATCGGCTTGGAAGAGGGCTTGCGCCTGGTAGTATCGCGAGTATTCAGGATAGCTCGATGTTTCGTTCAAGTTCGAGGTCACATACTTTTCAACTGCGGTGTATTGTTTCAGGTCTTTGCGTTTAGCAATACTAAAGACCAGACAAGCGATAGAGGACCGTGCGATCGATTCACCGAAGCCGCTCAAGCCGCCCGAGTACCCGACGATACCATTGGAACCGGTCATCGACGTGAAATACTGCACCGCTTTATCGATCGCTTTGTCAGGGACTTCGATCCCGGCGTTGCGAGCTGCCAGCAAGCCCATCAATACAGCCCCTGCCACGGACGTGTCCGCATCGCGAGCGCTCGGTGAGTAACGCCACGCGCTGTAGGGGTTCTTAGATTGCGATGTAATTGCACAGCGAACACCCAACTCGAGGGCTTCGCCGAGGCTACGTTGCCGATCGGTGGTCGCGCCATCGGTCCAGAGGTCCGTTTCATCGACGGTTCCATAGGCTTCCGCGAGCGCTAACATTGCGAAGCCATGGTGGTACATACTGTTGCCCATGTAGCCAGTCGATTTGTCTTGCGAGCGGATGATACTGCGGATCGCTTTGCGAATTGCCGAACTGTACGGTCCGAAATTCGGGTCTTCCCCGGAAGCTAAGAAAGCCAACAAGCCTAGCCCCGTTGTACCAGGACCCTGCTCGCCGCCTGTCCATGTTCCGGCATCGCTTTGCGTATCAACCAAGTACTTCAAACCTCGCTCGGTCATCTCGCGCACTTCGCGCGGGACTACGTCGCCTTGCGGCACAGCCACGCCTTGCAAACCAGCCGGTTCGTCGATATTCGCCGTTTGCTGTTGGGCGCCCGCCTCAAACGCGCACATAAGTACAATCGCCGCTGCAATGAGCGACAATTTGCAAGTCATCAATCGATATGGCATCGTCGCGAATCTCATAGGCAGGGATAAATCATCGGTCAAACATTTGCACAATGGGTGCGTATCGGTCTCTGAGTGTCTTCAACGCCTTCATTTGCTCTTGGTCAAACAATTTCTCAAGCTCTGCCACGGGAACTTTGGCAAGTTTCGCGTAACCAACGTAACTCTCCATTCCCTGTTGCTGAATGGCCTTGATTTTTTGGGCGTCGAGCAATTCGATGAGCTTAGCGCGCTGATCGGCAACCAGCGGCAGGCTGTCTTCAATTGTACTCACTGTGGTCAAAACCATTGCATGGTGGCGGCGTTCCAATTGTTCCGCGAACAAACGCTTATATTCTTCCACCTGGTCCGCATCCAGTGTGCTGCACATGACTTTGTTAAATAACGATTTTTCGTCGTACAACCCCGCATTAAGTCGTGTTGTGAGCGGACTGACGACGGCCCAGGCTTCCTGCACCGCGTTTTGGTTCTGCTGATCGAGTCCCTTGGTTGCCTTGCGGGCTTGGGCAACTTCATGAAAGAACCGATTCACGTCCCCGGCCGCTGCGAGCTTCAGTTTGATCGCCTGCTCTGCGGAGAGTCGACAGTGTTCTTTCAATTGATCCAGTTTCTGTTCTGCTTGATTCTGAAGACCGAGTCGGATGTTGGCTTCAGTGCGGCCGTTGAATAACCACGATTGAATCCAGTCCTGCTGTTGGGCCAACGCAGAATTCGCTGCAACTTGTAACACGATCAAGCACGCCAGCACAAACGGTGGCAATAGGAAGACATGCTTAAGCTGGCGTGGGTGTGTTTTCATTGCTGCCCGCTTACTGCGTGATAAAAATCGCTTCTTGACCATCGTCGAACATTTCAACCGCGAAATCCGCCTTCTGCATTCCGTCTAGAATTTTGCGTTGGGTTGGCGTCAATGCTTTAAGCGTTGGAGCCGGTAGATTGGGAATGTACGATTGATTTTGAAAGTAAAAAATCGCTTGTACTCTCTGAATCCCCGACCACTCCGTAAGCGAATTGACCAGTTCCTTGCGTTGAGCATCCTTGAGACTCAAACGATCGTCGAGGATGGCCACAATACACTCGGCGTTTGCTTGTCGGCGAAACGCATCGCGCTCTTTAACGTGCTTCTCGTATTCAGCAAGCTGTTCCGGCGTGAGTATTTCTGCCAACTTGATCTTGTAAGCAGCCGTAACACGCCTGGCGGCCTCCGCGGGATTGTCCGGTTGCTGCGCGCCACCCACACCGGGCGCAAACACTCTCAGGACGCCTGCTGCCAGATTACCAGCCTGTTTGACCGCAACGGCCTTGCCTTTAATCCACTTGGCATCAAGCTCATTTAACTTCTTCATTTGTTCCGCGTCTGGCTTGCAAACTCGGCGTACCAACGCATTATCCACCGCAACTCGAGATTGCAACTTCGACCCCTGGGGATCGCCCGCCATGCCCATCGCAAACATTTGCACGGCTTCACCAGCGAATTCTACCCCTTCTTCAACAACCGCAGCCCCAACTACCTGCACGACGTCGACAGCAGCCCGGCCTTCGACAGGTTGGGGATCGTCAGGAACTTGGGCTTGAGCCGCGCTGGCTGAAACAAGCACAAGAGCCCAAATTGCGATTTGGAGAATCAGCACGCGAACTCGATCAACTGCTCTCGACATGTCCCGCTCCTTGTCTATTTCGGCCGCCGGATGCAACTCCAACCTAGTCCTCCGTCCAGTTTAAGACTTTGAGTTGGGGAGGGCGAAGCTATGCTGTGCCGCTCGGTAAAAGGCTAAAGTCCGTTTTCTAGTCGATTAAAATACTCGTCCAAACCAGCTCGGAATTCCTCGGGCATCACGCGTCCGGTTTCGCCCGTGGCTTGCGAGACATCGCGGTGCTCGCGCTTCTCGTTTTGATTCAGTCCCGTACCCAGCAAGGCTAGCGCCGAATCTTGGGTGGTGCCACTTCCGCCACCACCGGGTGACGTTCCGCCACCTCCGCCACCATTGGGATTGATGCGTTTGCATTGCAGCAATAATTCAATGGCTTCGGTCTCCGCTGCGATGGCTGGCGATCCAGTTTGGGGCAGTGCCAGGGTCTTCTCGGCATCGAACATCACGTCGCTGACTTGGCTGAGCAATGCGATCTCTTTCGGGAATCGCTTGTCACCGTCAGGCAACTCTTGAATCTTGGTCACGACTCCACTGGTCCGCTCCTTCAATGTATGTTGTGTTTCGCTGAGCTTCGTAGCTTCTTCCAAGTGCTTTTCCGCGACCAATCCAGCCTTCGCCTGCTCGGCGACACGCGTCGCCTCGCGCAAATTGACTTCGCCTTCAAGAACCTGCAGCACTTCGAGAATTAACGACGGAGGCAAGGCATCTGACGTTTTGCAACCGGGGCACTGACCGCTGCAGGCGGGGTCAACCAAATCCTCAGCCCAACGATCGAGCGTATCGGACCAGTATTCCGCTTGCGCAATTGACATGCCGTGCTCCTTGGGCAGCTCTTCGCTGATTAACTTCATCGCATCGGTGACTTCTGATTTACGCATGTCATCGAGCACCACTTTGAATTGATTCATGCGACGGCGTTCGAAGTAGCTTTGCATATCGTCCATGATGTACGAAACGGTTAGGCTGCTCTTCTGTTCGATGTCCGACAAGTCTTTCAATAACTGACTATCGGTTTTCTCAACATTCGCAACTTGACCGAACAGGGCGTCGATTCGACTGCCGATACGTTCGGCCACCTGGTTCTGCTCGCGCGAGGCAGACTTCAAGCGTTTGACGAGCGTGCTGCCTTCCATATTCGCAAGCAACGTGTTCAATTCGTCCGCAATCTTCTCGAACTCAGCCAACAAATCGGCTTGTTCATAAACGGCTTGATCGACTGTCGATTCGTCTTCCGTTTTCTCTTCTTCCTCTTGCTTCGGTTTGGGTTTGGCGGGGCCAGCCAGTGTCGTTTTGGGGAGCGTCAAACGGCTGCCATCGTATTTTTTCTTGGCGGCTTCGCCTTCAACCGCTTGATCATCAGGCGGCTGCTGCGACGATTCCATATCAGAAATTGACGGCATCTTTGGCTTGTCCGAGGCTACCATTTTGGATTCGTCAGCCGGTTTGCCTGCGCCGCCCGCCGCGTTCCTATTCTGTCCAGCCGACGGACCCGCAGGCTTCGCTTTTCCGCTCTGTCCAGCTCGCGCGAGTTTCGTTTCGGCTGCAGCTTTGCCCAATAGATCAGAAACACTCGGCATACGATTGGACGAAATATCGTTCAAAATTTGAAGCATTTCAGCCCAACGATCTAAGTGCCCCACACCGATCTCTGGATTGCGAGCCGCTTGACGGAGTAGTTGTTCGCCTGCTTTCGATAGTCCAGCCAAACGTCGACCGTTGTTGGCTTCTGCACCGGCCTGAGTTCTCAGTTGCTCGCGCAGTTCTTCGTCAGCCAATTGTTCTAGTGTCATCGAACGCAGCTTCTTGTTGGTTTCATGCAATTGCATTTCGCGGTCGCGAACATCCAGCGACGCTCGATGCCACTTGCTCAATTGATCTGTGATCCACACGGCGTGCTCTTCAGGCGTCAGCACAAACAAAATGTGGGGAGGCGAATAGACCCGCTGTCGATTGGGCAAATAATCTTCGACCCACAAGCGAACTTCGATCGGCTGAGGATCGATACCAAGTTGCTTTGCCGAAAATGTAGCAGGCGCTTGAATCGATGATTGATCTGGCCCGCCAGCTCGCAGCAGCTTCTCACCCTTAGCCGGTTTTTCTAACAGCTTGTCATCGAGTCCTCGCCAAGAAATACCGATGCTTTTCACGCCGAAATCATCGGCACCGAGAGCGCTGAAGTTAATCTGCTCGCTATCGAGTATGACGGCTTGCCGGGGAAGTTCTTGTGAGGCGATCGATGGCGCCTCATCGACAATGGGTGTGACCGACAAATCAAACGGTTCGCGACCCGCCAATCCATCTTTATCGCGCCACTGGAGTTTCAATTTGTCGTTTTTCTCAGCCACCGCTACTTGTTCCGAAGCGAACTTCGCCGCCTGGACAACGACCGCTTGATTGTTAATTGTGGCAGATTCGAGTTCGCGCGAGGCGACTGCTTGAACCGTCGCAGTGCTACCGTCGACGACGGCTAGCGTGCCGCCACGAACGTCGCGATCAACGGGCTCTGACAACTGTAGATAGTCAGGCAATTTGACCTGCGCCATGGCCTCGATCAACTCGGGGCGCATCTTTGGTTCGATCTCGATCGCTTGTGTAAAGTCTCCAATGTTCAGTTGGGCGATCACGGTTTGCGTTTGGGGTGGAACGGCAAACGCGTAGCCTTCATCCGTTCGGTCAACTTTAATTGCAGGTAGGCCGGCAATGGAGAGGGCGCCGGAGTTCGGTTGCCAGCGGCTGTTATGATCTAACTTCACGGGCAACGTGATCGCCTCGCCATGGGGAACAACGATGTGCGATGCGATAGGTTGTAGGGTGGTGAAAGTATAGCGCGGCGTGTCGCGCCATGGCGTCATTAATCGCGCCCACGCGTTGCCAGTAGCGGCGGGTGAAAATGCGACCAGAGCCAAAGCAGCAGCGGCTGAACCGACAACGACCATGGACCAAGCCTTGACGCGTGAATGGGGTGCGGCCTCGTTGAGGTCACGCTGCTTGGCCGCGTCCGCGACCTGTGCAATCGCCGCAGCGCATAGGGTACGCGAGCGGGCTTGCTCGCGATCACTCTCCGCTAACTCGATTACGCTCAGCAGTTGATCGCCGATATTCGGCTCGCGGACGCGCAGCAACTTGGCCAATTGATCCAGTCGCCGGTGACGCCAGACCCAACGATGGAAGGCCCAAGGAATTGCTAACCAACAAGCAAGGGTCCCGATGAAAACTCCAAAGCGAATTATCTGGGGGGTATCGAGGAAACGATCGACCGTGAAGACAACGAGAAATGCAATGAGCACTCCGGCCACAGCGAACGCTAGCGACTCGAGCATCTTCGTCGACCACACGCGACTGCGGAATTGCTGCAGTTGCTCGCGCAACGAGTTCGGCACGCTCAATCGTTCCGCCAAACCGCGTTCATCACTCTGAGGTACTGCACTCATCGATCGTTCCTTTAGTTGTTTTTCGACGCGGTTGTTTCAAACGTTTTCGAAGTTTACTCGCCAACCCTAGAAATCCCATTCGCGCCAAAGCAGCGTTTATTTTACCTAAATCATTCCCGCCATTTTGCGCATGACCCAAAACATCCCCAGCATAGTAATAAGCGTAGCGGCAACGAGCGGGTGACTCCATAGTTGAACTCTACGAATTTTGGCTTGGGGCGTCGGCAATTCACTTATGGCCCTTACAATTTCTTCAACTTCCACGTTTTGAAGGACTTTTCCCTTGGAAACGCGGGCCAATTCCTCCAAAACCTCCGGTCGAGCCGGTTTGCCGACCCGTTCCAGCGTCGCTCCCTGGACAAATAACTTTGTTTCCAGTTCCGCCGCGTTCTCCTTGCAACGGACTGTGACTTGGTGGGGACCGGCTTCATGTGGCGTAAAAGCACCTGAAAACGCCCCCCATTCATCACCGCTACTCGTCAGCGAAACGGTCTCGACGCGACCTGACGGCGCCGCGATACGCGCAGACACTTGCCCCTTGCTCAGCGGCTCGCCGCTTTTCTCCATCACGTTCACACTAAGCGAGACTGTTTGGCGAACTTGGGGCTGCTCGGGAGAATAATAGAAACGCATCGACTCGCCTTTAGCCATATTGCGCTGATAAGCCATCCAGCGAACGACCTGCCCCCAGAAGCGATAGTGATACAAATCTTCAACTCCGCGCCGCCAACGCCAGGCGCCATCGGTTCCCATGAACAGGACCTTTCCGGCACCGTAGGTGCGCGTTACCAACAATGGCACTCGACCGTACTCGTTCGCCGATTCTTGATGTACTGCTAACACGTCGGTACCCGCTTTCGCTCGAGTAACCGCCGTGTGCCATTGAAAGCCAGGCAAGTTCTCCCAAACTTGCATGTTGTCATCCTGCGTGTCCGCCAGCTTGGTAAGCAGACTGCGACGACCGAGTTCCGTCAGCGCAAAGTGGCTTGGCGTGCGGGAACCCCAACCAACCGGCTGCGATTCGTCATATACAACAGGTAGGAGTGCATCGAGCGGCGAGCCGACGAGCGTGATTTGATTCCCTTGCATGCCGGGCATGAACACCAGCCCACTCGCTTGCTGTTCAACCAAACCCTTCAACAATCGACATTGCTCTTCAGTCAATTGACCTTCTGCGATACCGACATCCCCTAAGAATACCACATCATATTTCGAGAGCTCCTCGAGCGCATCAGGAAAGGCTTGAATGTAATCGCGATTGCCACCGCCCACTTTGCTCAAGCCTGGATGAAACAGCAAGCATGAAACCTCTACTCCGGGGTCGCGAGACAACGCATTGCGCAGATAACGGTACTCCCAGCGCGGCATGGTCTCAATTACCAGCACCTTTAATTTCTCTTCGCGAATCGCAATGGGAGTTGTCTTGGTATTGTTTTCCGTCAAACGTTCTTCGCCATGTGTGGGCACGGTCAACGTCAAGGTATAATCGCCAATAGCGTCCGGTTTCCAAAGGATCGCATCGGTGGTTCGTCCCATCGCAGCGATGCGTACGTCCTGAGTTACGCGCGCGCCTTCAGCGGTCGTCATGACAACTTGAGCCACGTGATCGCGCGGCAGAGAACTTTCGATGGTGAACGGAATACGAACGGTCTTACCAGCCACGCCAAACGTCGGCACGTCAAAGCTCAGCAATTCGACATCTGGCAAACGCGATTGGCTTCCGACCGGCACGACGAAAATGGGAACTTGATCTAAACGCATGCGCATTGCCATCTCGACTGGCGGCGGTCCGGTATTCCAATCACCGTCCGATGCCATCACAACCGCTCGCAAGTTCGGATGATCTTCGCGAGCCTGCTTCAAAGCTGCGTGAAGATCGCTTTGATTATTCAAGTCCCCTACGGCGAAGGGAGTCAACACAACTTTCAGTTGTGAACTGACATCCCGCCACGCTTCCTCTTGCATCAACCCCGAGATCGCTTGCTCGCGCGACTGCAGCGAGCCAGTGGTTGCATCGCTCAAGCCCACGTCGCGTGTTGACATGCTCAGCGAAGCATCGCCCAGTACTACCACGGTGGGCTGTTGGTCAGGCAAGAATTGCTCGACCGATTCGGGTTGATTGAGCAGCACGACCGCGAAACCAACCATCGCCGTTCGCAACAACTCTAACCACATGATTTGTCGCCGAAATCCGCTACGACGCCACGCGACGATTCCGAGTGTACCGACGATCGCCAGCGCCACAATCGAAATCAACAACGTGCCCGTGGTCCATTGAAAGCTCAAGCTAGTCTGCGTCATATGAACGATAGAACTTTCAATTAGAACCAGCACTAGGCAAATCACTACCGTTGCGCGTGATGAGCCTCACCCGAAACAAGGAAAATAATGCGAGCCAAAGGAGCTTTTTCGAACTTGTTCATTGTAACGTCTACCCACGCGGGGAGCGCTGATAATTCGGATATTCTGCGCCCAGGGAGCTTGCAATCGTGGCCCGACGCGTCAAATTCCCCCAAGAGGCTGAGGTTAACCGTGGCCGAGTCGCTCCGCGACTCGGCGGGTCTAACTAAAACTGGTCTAACTAAAAACTGGGCTCATGAAAAACGAAGGCAGATCATCAGGCCGTGGCTCCGAGTTGCGGAGCAACTCGGCCACGTTACTTCGATTTCGCTGACTCCGATTCGCTCTGGCCGCCAATCCCCGAAGCTGGACTCGGCCCCGATGCGGCAACTACTTCCTTAACCACACTGGCCAGATCGTCAGCCAGCGATTCAGTTGGTTTCAGTTCGACTGATGGCTCAGGGGTACGCTGTTGCTCGAAATGCAATAACTCACGCTGCAAAATACTAAGCAGGGTTTGTAATAAAGCTACCACCATCGGCCCCACCACGATGCCCACGGGCCCGAGTGTCTGAACGCCACCTAAGACGCTCAGCAGCGCGAGTAGTGGATGCAATTGCGACTGTCCGTGAAGCACGAAAGCTTTTACAAAGTTATCAATCGTTCCCACTACCAGAACACCCCAACAAGCCAGCGCGATAGCCGTCGTAGGGCGGTTTTCAATAAAGGCGATGTAAAAACAGACCGGCACCCAAACCACCGCCGGACCGACAAACGGCACCAGTGCAAACGTGCAAGTCAACATGATCAGCAACGGCAGGCTGTCCATCCCCGCAAAATAATAGCCAATCCCTGCGGTCAATCCCTGCACCAGAGCCGACAGTAAGGTCGCCAAGACTACCGCGCGGCTAATGCGATCGAACTCCAGCAATAGCTCTTCTTCGTATCGATCGTCCAATGGACTGAGATGCATGATGTTCTTCACCATGCTGGGCCCGTCCAGCAAAAAGAAAAACGTCGAAACTAACAAGACAACACCGCCTACAATCGTGCGCAAGAAAAACGCCCCTGTCGCGCCCGTTATGGAAACTAGTCGCGGCTGTAGAAAATCTACAATCTGCTGTGTCGATTCGCGTATCTGTTTCGGGGTGGGGTTTGCGACCTCCTTTGCAAACGCCATATAAGTCCCGCCTAACAACTCCGTTTTAAGCACTCCATATTTTTCAGATAGCTTAATCGCCAATTCCTGAAAACTGGGCTCCCCTTCACTCGGCAGTGCGATGAAATTGGCGATTTCAAGCAGCTCGTCAAAACCCTTGTCATAGGCTTCGCCTTTCGACAATTGGACCTCCGCTTTGAATTCTGCGAAAGTCTGTGCGGCCACTTTACCCAACCGCCTTATTTCCGGTGTTGGATCTGACGTCGGAGCCTGGTCCGCTTCACGCAGAATACGGTCCAGATCTCTCTGCGCATTTCGTAAGAACTCTTCATGATCCATGTGCAAGCCGAAGAAATCTCTCATGCGATCAAGATTTAACCCGATGCGCAAGCGTACCGAAGTCGTATTGCTCTGTGCACCATCCTCGGCGGGAGGCAAAACCTCTTTTAGCAATCTCAGCCCTTGTACGCTGGCTGCTGTGATGACTGTACCCAACGGCAGCAAGACACAGATCATGATTAGCAAAGTAGTCAGCGTCGCGGCTAGCTTCTCGCGCTGACCAGTTTTTTCGAGGACCCAGCGATGCAATGGATGAAAGACAACCACCAAAACCGCAGCCAAAAAAACCGGTACAAAAAAGCCCGCCATCACGTTATAGAACAGCAGACCGATGACGATGATGATGGCAATTAGGGCGACAAAGGATATCAGTCGACTCATATTTCGAGGTTCAAGCAATCTATTGAAGTTCGAGTATTCGTTCTAAGCCGTGTTCGAAGTGAACTGGAAAGTCTTGGAAACGGCCATGCTCGGGGAGATTTTCACCAGGCTGTAGCCCAAAAGGGGTCTGACCCTCTCCGGGCATATTCTTTTACCAGGGATTTTGCCTGCCCTCCAAAGGGTCAGCCCCCTTTTTTTAAACAAAGCCGGGCTGTGCATAGTTTACGCGAAAATCTGACTTTGATGTCATGCCGAGATTTTACCAGTACTGATGCCCGGTTCTCGCAACAAAGACGTCTTCGAGACTGGGTTGACCTAAGGTTAGCGATTGAATCCGCGGGCCAAAATCTTGTGCCAGCGGAGCGACAAGTGTTGCTGCGCTAGAGCCTGTAACTCGCAGATGATTGTCGAATTGCTGCGCTACGATGGAGCGTGATGCTAGCCAAGCTAGCACAGCGGGCTGGTCGTGGGTTTGGATACTAAGCACTTGAGCACCCAGTTCACTGCGGAGTTGCGAGGGCGAGCCGACTGCGACACTGCGACCTTGATGCAGAATAGCAACCCGGTCAGCCTTGTCTGCTTCTTCGAGTAGATGCGTTGTAAGTAAAACAGTGACTTGAAATTCCGTACGCAGTTGCTCCAGCGCATGCCATAAATCCAATCTTGCGGCCGGATCCAATCCCGTGCTGGGTTCGTCCAGCAATAATAACTTTGGGCGATGCAAAATGCCTTTCGCCAACTCAACGCGTCGCTTCAATCCGCCAGAGAGTTTTTCAACAATCGTCGTCAACCGATCGGCGATCCCCATCTGCTGAACGACCTCTTCAATTCGCGACTTCAAAGACGCACCGCGCAAGCCGTACAGCGCAGCTTGACAGCGGATATTTTCAAGGACCGTCAATTTGCGATCGAGGCTGGGAGACTGAAAGACAATGCCGATCGAACTACGCACTGCAGCCAAGTCCGTTTTAGGCGAGTTTCCGAAGACGCGAATATCGCCGCTCTGAATCCTAGCGATGGTACTGATCAGCCGAAACAAGGTGCTCTTGCCGCTGCCGTTTGGGCCGAGCAGAGCAAAAATATTACCGCCGGTTACTTCGAGATTTAGGTCATCCAGCGCTTGCAGTGCACCGTAGTGATGGCTGAGGTGCTGCACATCCAAGGCGATCGAATCAGTGAGAGTAATCATGCGATATAACAGACGCTCGTGGGTTGGAGTGCAATTAAGTCAAGTAAATCAATACGAAGAGTATGAACCAAACAACCACCATGCTGTGCCAGTTTCGACCCACTCGCTCTAGGCTTGACCATCCATGGCGGTTCCATTGTCGTGGCAACGACGCAGTCGCGAGGACTACGATCAACATGCATGCCAAATGGGCCGAATGCAACGTCGTTAATATAAAATAGGTCCAAGCCCAAGGGGTTCCCCCCGGAATACAGATGGGCAATTGCAGCCACTCATGTTTTCGATTCAAGCCCCGCCCCGCACGATCAATCTCGCCGATCACAGCTTGGCGAGCGGCAATATTGCCTAACTCTTGTGAAAGTTGCGACGCGCTATCTTCCGCCTCAGTCACCAGTGTTGCCGCCGCGGTTAAACTAGCACCACGCTCATCCAACCGCTGCTGAACTTCGGCCAATTGGCGTTCAAGAGCGACTCGCTGCGGGTCGTCTGACTGTTCTAGTTCATTTTCAAGTTCTTCGGTGGTAGGCTGTTGTTTTAGCAGCAATTTTAATTGCGCTTGCAGTTGCTGCTGTTCCGCTTTGATTTCCGCGACGGCTCTCAGCAGCGACTTAACGGGCTCACTACTTGCGGTCGCTGCAGTTTCGGCGGCCAGTAGCCTGTGTTTGGCTTTGGCAACCGCCTCCTCAAGTCGCCGGGATTCAATTTGGCGAAAATCTTGATGTTGCAATGCAAACGCTCCATGAGGATGAATATCGTAAGCCAATGCGGCTATCGCCAGCCGCTGAAGTGAAAAGTCGTCAGTGGCGGCAACAACTGAGGTTAGCCACTTACTTTCGCTGCTGAGTAAACGGTTGACAACGGATAATCGTTCATTGCGTTGGGATTCGTCCGCTTGCAACCGCGCCCATGCAGCCTGTACGCGAGCGCGGTCGTTTCGCAGCTCAAGTGGAAGACTCTGCAACTGCTCGGCCAGTTGGTTTTGCCGCACTTTGCTGGTGTTAATGGCCGTGGCAATTTGCAACAAACGCTGCTGCACTGCGGACAGATAATACAGATCGGCCTGGTCATGAAGGCCGTTGCTGAACGGCGCTGGAATGAGATTGTGCAACCATCGATGGCGATACTCGCTGGCCTCAAAAATAGCAAAACTGAAACCGAGCAACAGGGTCAACCACAGCCAGCACCGCGCCGTTTGCACTCGGTTGAATCGCTGCGCACGTTGAGCCAAAACAATGACGACGCTTGAACCCGCGAGCGCGAGCGTACCGAGGGTAGCCCAGACAATTTCGAGTTGCACATCCCGATGGTTGGGCCATCGGCCAGCAAACCAGACGAAGCGCAGGATCAAATAGAGCGAAATCAAGCTTGCGTACAGCAGACACACAGCGGTACGATACAGCCACGTTGCACTGTCCCCGCTTGCAGTAACTGTTTGCAGTTCGCTGGATGTCATGAAGCCGGTTAGCCATAGAGCGCGGCGAGTAGAATGAACAGCATCGTCAACGGCAGTTGCATCAGACTCACATGCAACATCTTGCGAGCGGTCTGCAGGTCTTGTTGGCGACGGAAACGGAGCGCTGCCAGCAACTGCCACACTGAAACCGCTACAGCCAACATGCACAGAATTCCGCTGAGAATGGAAACCGGCGGCACTGCGAGGACAGCCAGCACGATGCACGCGATCGAACCTAAAATCGCATGGTAGTTCGCACCGCGTCCGGTTGGATCGGTGACCGTGATCATTTTATATCCTGCCGCTGCGTATTGTTGGCGATACATGTAAGCGATCGCCATAAAGTGAGGAAGTTGCCACGCAACTAATACGCCCAGAAGTATCCAGGCGCGCGGATCAAGCAGCGATCCGTCTGCTGCCGTCCACCCCATCCAGACCGGCAACGCTCCCGGCAAAGTACCCACCAAGGTGTTCGTCCAACTAACCATCTTTAGCGGCGTGTAGACCCATACGTACAATCCCCAAGTGGCAAGCCCACAATACATCGTAGGCAAATTCACGAAGGCTGCCAGATAAATCGAGCCGAGCACCACCATCACCCAACCCATCCACGCCGCCTGACTCGAAGCGACCCGACCACTGGGCAACGGACGCTTGCAGGTCCGCATCATCAGCGCATCGCGTTCACGCTCCAGCCATTGATTTAGAACGCTTGCGCTGGCCGCAACTAAGGCAGTTCCAATACAGGCGTGAAGCACCGTTTGCAGACTGGGCGAGGTTCCGGCAGCAACCATCGCCATGACCACAGTCAGCAGGATCATGGTCAGAATGCGTGGCTTCGTCAATTCGATGTAACTAGATAGTCCGCGCGCAGACGCGGGAGCGATCGCCATCGAGTGGGAGTCCAGGCGGTCCGCAGTTACGCGAGTTGTTGTTTCCACTTGCGGCTTACCTCTTTCTCGACGACCCTCTCGCGCGAACGCGATGCTCGGAGCGCGGTGACGGTCGCCAAACTGATTATCAATGAACCTGTGGCCATGTGCGCGGTCACAATAATACTCTCCCAATATCCCTTAGCCGAGATTGTATACCGCGCCAACCATTCTGACAGTTCCTGCCAGGGTAAAGCGTAATTTACGATCCAAGTAGCGATTCCCAATGAGACCTGAACCAAGACCAACAGGGCAATCAAGACCGCCGGAAAGCTGACTCGCAGGGGCGTCCGGCGGTTCAAGCCGGTGACCATGCTCAAGCAAATCGCCAAAATAACGACTAAACCAGCCAGGGTCAGATGGGTGTGGACGAACGCCATAAAGACGCGATGATCGACGGCTGCGGTGATATGTCGCAATTGCGCCCCGATAACGAGTTGGCAATAGCTAGCGATCAACAAGACTGCCGCTAAGCGCGCCGCTGCGAGCGACGTGAATTTCGTTTCTGTATCTTTTGCCGCACGAGCCATCCACCACCGCGAGCTCATGACCGCAGTCGCCGTTGCAATGGCGAAGAACAGCGGCCCAGTGCAACCATGAATCATGGCAAAACTTCGCTGATCAAGTAGGACTCGAAAGCCACCTAACGCACCTTGCGCGATGACGGCAAGCAGCACAAATACCGCCCATCTTTTGAACCATAACCGACGATCAAAGAACCAAGCCGCAACAACCAAGCCGATCGAAATCAATCCGGCCACGGTGCCCAACAACCGATGGCTGTGTTCAACAAGCAGATCGAAGGGCCCGAACAACCAGGTTGACGCCGGATAGGCGAACATGTTGTAACCGTAGGTATTTGGCCAATCCGGAACCGCCATTCCCGCATCGTAGGTCGTTACCAATCCACCCACCCAGATCAACGGAAATACAGCCAATGTCAATGTTACCGCCAGACCGTGAACGGCTGGACTGTAAGGCATTTCAGATGACTGAGTTAGTGCTGGCATGGGTATTATTGAGTTTGCAATGCTGAGGTTATAGCGCTCGCGGAGTGTTTCGGGGCGGAAATGCCTGCGTCTTTGGAAATCGCTTCGTAGGGTAAATTCAACAGAAAGTTCACTAAGTCCCAAACGTCGGTTTCGGTCAGGCCTTGCGGGTTCGCCGGCTGCATCGCGGTCGCGGGCATAGGCGAGCCATCGATACCATTGACAATTCTCAAGTACAGATCGCTCGGCTCGGAGCCACCGCGGTAGACACCCGTGCGCAGATTTCGCGGCAAGATGAAACGCGGTTTGAGTGCGCCAAGTTTCAAAAATGGTCGCAACTGGTCCCTGCTTTGCGGGTCAATCCCTTCGGTCCAGTCCTTGGTCCAAGCATCGTAGTTGTTGGTCTGCCCGTCGCCCATTGCCATCGCGCCATGACAGCTGGCACAGTTAGCAATAGGGCCTTGAAACAGCTTCCTCCCCCTAAGCACCGACGCTGACTGCCGGTCATCGTCGGTGGCGGATACACTGCCGTAGTTTGGGTGGAGTGGATGATCCGCTGGAGGCTCGGGCACTTTCGTGACGGCGGCATTCGCTTGCGACCACTGCGATGCAACCTCGTTCACCACTTTCGAGATTCGATCCCGTTGAGTTCTAAATTGATCAGGGTTGGACTCACGCAGGGATGTATCGTAAATCCGATCGCCGGTCTCGTAATCCAGCTCTATCGCGGCAACTGTCAATAGCTGCCGTTCCACTTGACCACGCACCGACAGGTAAGTGACGTAGTCGACCAAGGCGTCGAGCTCGTCGTCCTTCAAGATGCGAAACGACGGCATGCTCGTCCCCTTCAAGCCCTCGGCGAGCACACGCCGCAAGTCGGTCCGAGTCGGTTTCTTACCAATCGGTGTCGTTTTGAACTTGAATTTTCCCAGTCGAAAATCGCGTGGGTAAGGATTCAAAAAACGACTTGTCGGCCCCAGCCCATCGCCTGCGATACCATGACATTGCACGCAGTGTTCGCGGTACAAACCCACATGCTGGTCTGCTTGATCACTGCGCACCGCACCCGCCGCCCGCTCCAGCCTCTCGGGGTGGACCAGCTTTGCCAAGTCCGTGTCGGTCTGCAAGAAATCTGGCCAAAGTGGCTTATCTGGCGTTCCAAAAAAGTCTTCGAGCGCCGCAGTCGTGTCCGCTGATGCTAGCAGTAGATCGGCACCTTGAGACTTCTCTATTCGCGCGAGGTATAGGGTGTTGGGTTGGAATTTAGCAATCGGAACGTCGCAACCTGTGGCTGCGCAACAGCCAGCTATGGCCAACAGGGACGGCAGCGAAAATGGGAAGAAAAACGAGCGTGATGGTCTCATGCGGTCACTGATAATCAAGACGCGGAGTTGCGCTAAGCTATGTCTAGTTATTTATTAAGTGAACCAACAAGCGTCAGCGTTTGCAACGCGAAATGAAGTAGGGCAAAAGAGCGCAAGGCTTTATCGACCGAGTTATCTCATTGGCATTCCATTTAAAGCGCACTATAATGCCCATTATGATCTTCCAGTCGATGGGCGACGCAGCCATTCTGCGGGAAATTGGCGACCGATTAAAGCAAGCTCGCCTGGACCGAAACATGACACAGGCCGCCCTTTCAAATTTGATTGGGGTGAGTCGACGGACTATTCAAAAGGCGGAGGAAGGTGAGGTTTCAACGCTGAAGACAGTGATCGCTCTCCTACGGGGCTTGGGTCTCCTTGATCGACTTGATCTTCTGCTTCCGGAAACGCTTAGTCCAGTTCAACCGCTTGCCAAACTTCGGCAGCGAGCTTCGGGAGCGGGCAGGAAGTCTCGAGTGTCGTAACTGGCACTCACTTTTTGATAGGTAGGTCCGTATTGCCTACTTCACTTGTTACTAACGGTCGATGGCGCGGAATCATGGAATGAAAATCACCGAGGTTGTAGGGGCCCACATAGGGCTGGCTGAGATCGACCTCGGCAATTGCAACCGTGCCCCAGTCCTTGGCTATCGCGATCGCTTCGCCTGTCTGATCGTAGATAGCCGAGTTCATCCAATGCTGGTTCGAGTCCATAAAAGTACTGCTGACAACGTAAACATGGTTTTCGCATGCGCGGGCTTGAGCCAAGAGTGGATTGCACCCCCAGACGGGCCACGCAATCACTTCCGCACCGCGATTGGATAGCTCGCGGGCAACTTCAGGAAAGAAACCGTCATAGCAAACCATCAAACCCACTTTGCCAAACGCTGTTTCGAACACAGGAAAGTCGGTGCCTGGAGCGATGCCTTTCTCAACTTCACCGTGTGGCAAACAGACTTTGCGATATTTTCCGATCAAAGCCCCTTTTGCGTCGATCAAGACGGCTGTGTTGTAGACCAAGTGCGCCTCGCGCTCGTACAGACTCAGCACCACGTGGATGTGGTTCTGTTTTGCAATTTGTCCAAAATAGTCCGTGGTCGGCCCTGGAACTGCTTCCGCTAACTTGTGTGGCACATTCTTCACGCCGACGCTGGGAACCGTCTCGCCGAGCACGACGAGATCGGCGTGTTGCTTGGCAGCATCGGCGATCAAACTTGCATATTCTTCGCAGTTGGCGCGCGGCGATTTTCCTGACGGTCTAAAATGGATGGTGGCGAGAATTACAGGTCGCTTGGCCACCGGTTTACCTTGCTTGAAGTCGACTTCACTCCATTCAATGCGACCTTCGGGCGCCCATTGCAAATGCAATTCAACAATCGCTCGGGTTGCTTTGCTCGGCGCACAATAAAGTCCATTTACCTCTGTCCAGCCATGATCATTAGTCGCACCGTCGACAGGGTGGTCGGGTTCGGCCGTTGGCGTATGGCCCAGTTGCTTGACTTGCCAAGCAGGCACATCGGCGGGGACCATTTGACCATGCGCGTCTTGCCAAAGAACTCGGACCAAAGCACTGCGGCGCGGCGATTTTACATTGACCGTCTTGCGAAGCGCCTTAAATTGGTAGCTCTGTCCGCCTTCGACATCAAACTCCTTTTGGAAATGACCGTCCAATCCCTCGCGGGCATCATGCGCAATGATGAGGCTGCCGGTCTTATCGGGACCACCCGTTGCCTCAAACGAAAAACTAGGACGAATCTCTTCACGTGGTGAAGCGGTGGTCCAGCCTCCGGGAAACGGTTCCTCCGCGGATCCTGAGGTAAGAATAGAAACGATCAAGCTGCTCGCAAAGAAGAGCTTTTTGCCGAATGATGCGACCATGGCGTTGGACCTTCGCTGCGATAATCATTGTCAAAGCGTGACGTTACTTTGAAACTTCCGTAACCGAATTCAATAGGCTGCCAGCCACCGTGTTCCACTGGCGTACGGTCCACTTAGTGATTAGTCCATTGTGAACATACGGATCAGCGTTAGCAAACCCTTCTGCGGAGGCCTGAGAGCGAAACAATAGCACCGCACCATCGGCAGGTTCCGCAAGCGCGCCGCCTAAAAGTAATTCCCCTTGTTGCACTGCTGCACTCGCCAGCGCTAAATGCTGGTCGCGAAACGGTGCTCGCTTTGCCACATAATCGTCAACGACTTCGTATAGTAAAAGGTAGTGCATAAGGGTCTCGTGAAGTGATTTAGTGGGACTGGATGGGCTCGATCTTAGAGTATCTCGTCGTAGCCGTCTCCATTTAGTTATCTGTACGATTCCTCGCGAACTTCATTGAGCGTTTCACCGAATGTTTTGAGGACTGGGAAATCCAAGCCGGCAGCGCGAAACAATTACCTTTTTCATTATTCCCCATTTGACATTTCCCATTCAGTGTTTTTCGCCCCCATAAGTTGCAAATCACCGGGTGCCGCAAGCGGGCGAGACGCCGGCGAGACGTCCGCGCTTCGTTAGGAGATGCCATGGCGGCGGAGGCACTTGAGAGCTGACTATCAGGCAGCCTTCATCAGTTTTTCAAGCATTTGGAACGAGATGAACTGCCTCATGGGGTAACCGGGCAGTTCATCGAAATGAAATTGCTCGTAAAACGCCTTGGCGGGTAAGTCAATGCAATCGAGTAGGACGGCTATGAAAGCGAATGATTGGCTGGCATCGTAGCAGTCGCGAAGCGCGGTAGCCAAGAGGCGCTTGCCCAACCCTCGCCCCTGATATTTGGCGTCGATTCCAAGCCATGCTAAGACGGCCACAGGTAATTGGCGCCTCGGCAATTTTTTGACTATCTTTGGCGGCAGTTCGGAAAAATCGACTTGTGAGATGGCGAGCGAGTAATAGCCAACGAATACACGCTGGTCGTCGACGAGCACCTTGGTCGAACTCAAGTGTTTGCTCTGGCTTTGCAGCGCGGATTGATTAAGCCACCGATTGACATCTTCGTTGCCAGAATTGAATGATCGACGGTTATGAGCCTTGCACAGCGTCTCGATTGCCCAGCCGTCAGGGAAGCGGACACCATTCACGCTTCGCCTCGCATCGTCGCGCCAAGCTCCTTTTGAGCCTTTGTAAGTTTTACGGGGCGACTAAGTGCTGTCCAGAATTCAAGCTGCTCAATCTCAGAAAGCGCAATCGTTTGGGAATTTGCTGCCGCCAACTCGCGCGCCGCCTGTCCGACCATCACCGACCGCACATAGTCACTGACGCTGACACGCCGCAACTCCGCTGCGGCAGCCAACAGATCCTTCGACTCCTGATCGAGTCGCACCATCAGTGATACATTCTTCCGCATGTTGTTCCCTCTCCCGCTTGGTGAAGTACGATCGAGAACAATTGTACTGCAAATCGCAGTACAATGCAAGTTTTGGCAGGGCTGATTAAAGGGTCGTATTTGCCGGATGCACAACCACGCCCTTCGAAGACCCAGGGAGGTACCACCCACTTCAAGAGTGTTTACGGCGTAGCGAGCCACCCGCGCCACCGTTGACCCGATTATTAAGCAAGGCTGAGAAATGTACGGGACTGACCAAGATTGGAAATCGACTAAATCCAAACTGAGCATTGGCGATTTCCTGGAGGTTCGTATCCTGTACTGTATGCCGTTTGGGTTATTGGTCGTAGTTGATGGGAATGCCGCAGGCGTTATTGAACGCATTGGTATGGAAAAGGACGGATATTTGCTGGATCAGTTCGAAGTTGGAGCAACCATCCGTGCGTGTGTTATTGGCTTCCGCGACTATAGTCACCAAGTTGAACTGCGACTACCAGGACGGAGAGGTCACTCTCGGCAAGAGTGACCTACGGTCGAAGACTTAATCTTTAAGCCTAAGCAACCACATGGGCGATTGAGTTGTCTGACAATTCGAGCTGCGGAATGACACGAACTTTCAACTGGC
>JANLQO010000159.1:0-8368 GCA_031367855.1 Planctomycetia bacterium
CAGTACGAAATCAAACATTGAGTTACCGGCGCCATGCCTTAAAAAATCCCGGGGGTTTGGGGGCAGGCCCCCAAGAATATAAACGGAGGAGGAAATTCAAGATTCCTCCACTTGACTTATTACTAGACGGTCGCTCACCCCAGCCCTCTCCCCGGAATACCGGGGCGAGGGAGCAAAACATTTCAAATCTCGTAACTCTCAAATCTCAAATCGTAAATTTTAGATCTAGCTTTACTCTGGATCGCACGCTACGTCGAGCATGCTGCGAATCAAATGAGCATCGCATCGATGGCTTGAACATCTTTCTGTGACAGGATCCAGTCGGCGGCGTTTACCGTCTCGGCAACTTGGGAAGGTCGGCGGGCGCCTACGATGGCGGAAGTGACCTCGGGGCGGCGGAGGACCCAGGCGATTGCAAGTTCGGCTACGGTGCGGTTGTGTTCGTTTGCGATAGCGCGAAGACCTTCGACTAGGCGGAGATACTTTTCGATCTGCGGCGGTTGGAAGCGTGGATCGCGTGAACGATGATCGCTTTCAGGGAGCGCGGTGGCTCGGTCGGCGGTGAATTTGCCAGAGAGCAGCCCTTTGTACATCGGACTGTAAGTGACCACGCCGATCTTTTGCTCGCCGCAGTAAGGCAATAATTGTTGTTCGGCATCGGCCACGATCAAACTGTAAGGCGGTTGCAGCGAACAGACAGGATGGATGGCTTGCAGTCGCTTGAGCTGTTCGACGCTGTGATTGGAAACACCGATCTCGCGGACTTTGCCTTGGCGTTTGAGTTCGACGAGTGTCCGCCAGCCTTCTTCGATATCTTCGTCAGGCTCAGGCCAGTGCATTTGATAAAGATCGATGCAGTCGACGCCAAGTCGCTTGAGGCTTGCATCACACTCAGCGATGATACTTTCGCTTTTGAGTACTTTGTCGATCGTTTCGGGGTCCCGCATCACACGGCCGCATTTGGTAGCCACGATGGGGCGCCGCGCGGGACCGAGTTCCTTGAGCGCTTGACCGACCAATTCCTCGGACTGGCCACCGCCATAGACGGCTGCGGTGTCGATCCAATTGATGCCCAGGTCGACTGCGGCGATGATCGCATCGATCGCTTCGCGGGCATCTTGATTGCCCCAGCCGAACTTCCAATTGCCGCCGCCGATGGCCCAGGAACCAAAACCGATAGTGCTGAGTTTGAGGTCGGATGGGCCGAGTTGTCGATACTGCATGGTGTAATTCTTAATTAAGGTTGATGATGTTGTGGGATGATTGCCGCTAGCTCAATGCGACTGTTGGCCGGCTGGGCAGCTTACCCTACGTTTTCGATCACGCGCTTGCTTTCCCAAGCTCCTTGAACGTAACGTAGCCAGAAGGCAAGTGCCATAGCGGTGACCCAGCCAGCGATGACGTACCACCAGAGCATCAGGCTACCTCCTAAGTACGCTTGCAGGATCAAGCCTACGATGACTGAGCCGCCGGAAACGAAGAACGTTGCCAGCAACACAAACCAAGTATCGCCGGCACCTTTGATCGCCCCTACAAATACGATTTGGATGCCGTCAAGCACACAGTAGAAGGCGATGACTTGCAATAACGGCACGAGCATTGGCTCCATGATGGAAAAGCGTTCGGTTGGCGTGCCGAGGGCGTAAAGCGACGCCATAGTTTGCGGAAACAGGCCCAGCGTGACCGCAAAGAAACTGGTGTAGATCATCGACAATGTCAGAGCGCACCAGACCGTACGCCGCGCGAGATCGATGCGACCTTCGGTAACATGTTGACCGACGAGGACGCCAACACCAATGCCCAGACCAATCATGGGAACGAACGCCAACACATTCAGTCCAAGGGCCAGGGTTGTGGCGGCCATCGGCAACTGACCCAGGCCACCGACTTGTAACATAATGATGGAGAAACAACCGGCCTCCGCGAGCATCTGCAAGCCAGCGGGCGTACCGAAAACGACCAAGCGGCGGAACATGTCGCGTTCCCATGGCTTGGACATGCCAATTGCGTAGGTTGCGCGCATGCGATGATCTCGCCTGATAACCCAATTCATTATGGGCAGCTTCATCCAGAAAGAAACGGATGTTCCGGCTGCAGCTCCGATGACTCCCAGCGCGGGAATCGGACCAAGGCCGAAGATCAATAGGATGCTGAGCACAAGATTTACCACGGTTGCCAGCGCATCGACCGCTAGAACAATGCCGGTACGCCCCTGGCCAGTCAACAGACCGCTTTGGACACTGTAGAAAAGCACAGAAATGCCGCCCACTAATACAACACGCAGGTAATTGGACTCCAGTTCGACCAACTCCGGCGCGTGACCGGCTGATATGAAGAACCACGGCGCGATCAGAATCAAGAAAATGTAAACTGGTACGAACATCCAAGCGATCGCCGAGGCATGCTGGTAAGCAACACCGACTCGATGGGGTTGGCCAGAGCCGCGATACTGCGACACGAAGGTGCTGAGGTAACCGAGCAGTCCCATCGGTAGGCAACCAATGGTCCAATAAAGTGCGCCAGCTCCCATTGCTGCAGATGCGGCAGTTTCGCTTTGCCAATACAGCAGGGTGCGATCGGTAAACAAGGTCAGCGACATAAAACCGGCGGACATCATCAGCGGCAATGCCAAGCCAATGAGCGGACCAGGACCCCAGGGGCTGCGCCACCACTGCGAAATTGAGCTATACGTTTCGGAACTCGGGCTGGATGCAGCGGTCGCGGCAGACGGCTGGGAGGACTCGAGCTTGAGAGCGGTCGGATTGGAATTCATAACGATCGGGTCATCCGGAAATTGGATTCATCATGTTACACTGGACTTGTCGTTTGCGAACCAGCCTGGAAGATCGATTCTCGGATTGAAACGCCTTATGAACATCGTTTTGTGTTATCCAGTTGAAGATCGTCATGTCCAGTGGATTCAGGCCGCCACGCAGGTCGCCACCTCTCCCACGAAGATCATCAACGCTGGACAAGAGGGGATCGGGAGGGCGATTTTTGATGCGGACATCTTTGTGGGCCATGCCAAAGTCCCGGTCGATTGGGATGCGGTAGTCAAACAAGGACGTTTGAAGTTGATCCAAAGTTCGGCCGCCGGGCTGGATCATTGCTTGGTACCGAGTGTCATCGACTCGCCGATCACGGTTTGTAGCGCTTCGGGTTTGTTCGCCAATCAAGTGGGTGAGCAGACGTTGGCTCTGCTCTTGGGATTGCTGCGAGGCCTTCCCACATTTTTTAGACAGTCACTGAAGAAAGAGTTTGTGAGACGCCCAACCGATGACTTGCGGGGGAAACGCGTGGGAATTGTTGGTTTCGGTGGCAATGGAAGGCGGCTGGCGGAGCTGCTGGTGCCATTTCAAGTGACCGTGAAGGCTACAGATTATTATCCGGTTCGCAAACCAGCGACTGTTGAGCAATTGTGGCCCGCCGATCGGCTACACGATTTGGCAGCTCAAAGTGACATTTTGATTTTGTGTTTGCCGCTCAATGCGAACACGGAGAAGCTGATTGATGTCACGGTTTTTGAGACTATGCCGCACGGCAGTTACTTGATCAACGTAGCCCGCGGGCAGTGCGTTGACGAGTTCGCGCTGATCGCCGCTTTGAAAAGTGGAAAGTTGGCTGGTGCAGGTGTGGATGTGACCGACGTCGAACCCTTGCCGACCGAAAGTCCTCTCTGGGAATTGCCCAATGTGCTCATCACTCCGCATGTCGGGGCGCAGGCGGCTAGTCGAGTGGACGATTCGACTCGATTGGCTTGCGAAAATCTTGGGCGTTTCCTACGAGGAGAGTCGTTGTTGAATTTGGTCGATAAGGGACTCGGTTTCCCACATCCAGATACTATGGCTACAAACCAGTTGCAGCCTGTAAGCCGATCACAGGGAAGTACTTAAGCTTGACGCCGTCGCGCAGTGGAGTTGCATGCAATGCGAATCAGTCGAGTTGGCTGAAGGGGCGTGCGCGGTTATAGTTTGAGTGAAATACTGACGTTGTTCTTGGCGGGAACAGAATGCAGGAGGCGGAATGCATACGACAACGATGCTTAATGAGGAGAAAACGCGGGGCGTTTTGGATCAACCTTCTCCACTACCCAACACACTCTTTGAACGCTACCAGACGCTGATTAGCACTGGGAAAGTGCAGTGGACTACTTACCACCGTTTGGAGCGCGAATTGGGTAGCGGGGGACAGGGTGTAGTCTACCTCAGTCGGCGCAAAGGAGCGGATGGTTTTACATTGCCAGTCGCGATGAAGGTCTTTTCGCCGGAGCGTTTTTCTAGCGTTTCGGCCTATGTCAAATCGATGGAACGCCTAGCGCGAGTGGCATCGCGGGTCGCCATGATTCAGCAAGATAACGTGCTGGATGTGCAAGATTTCGTTGATCGCGATAGCATTCGCGTGATGATCATGGAGTGGATCGACGGATACGATTTACGCGAACTGATGAATCCCGTTCGATTGGCCATGGTTCGCGACCGATCGCAACCCAAGCGCTGGGAATATATCGACAGTGTCATAGCGACCTTTGGACCCGAGCAATGCCGATTCAAGGCGGGAGTGGCGGTGGCAATCGTGCGAGATTGCCTAGCGGCGCTTGCCGCGTTGCATCGTGAGCGGATCGTGCATGGTGACATCAAGCCGTCGAATATCATGCTGAAACGCACAGGCAATGCGAAGTTAATCGACTTCGGCTCGGCGTTTGAGTTGGATAATTTGCCACCCACGCGAGCTTGTACGCCGGCCTATGCTGCCCCGGAGGTTCTTGAAGGATCCTGCTCGACGCCACGCAGCGATTTAGCCAGTTTGGGCTATGTGCTGATCGAAATGCTGGCTGGTCGGCCCTGCTTTTCAAGCGATCTGGATTTTGGCGAGTTGCTTGAGGCGAAACGGCGATTGCCGAGCGAATTACATAAGCTCTTGCCACCCGATGTGGTTTGCAACAATTTATTAATGAATCTCTGCAGGCGGTTTGTTACCCCGGATCCGACGCGCCGTTTTCCAAGTGCGGAGGCAGCTGAGTTGTTGGAGGATGGGGCTGCGCAGTTTCACCGTCAACTGGTCTTCGGCGATCTTGCAAGCGAATACGAACATGACATTCGCGTTTGGCTTGAGGAGCTCCGCCAACTCGATGAACAAGTAGCAGCTGACGCTCCGGAAGAGTCGACAGGATGGGATCTGTCAACCTAGTTCATGTCGCCCCCGAAATGTTCTTGCCAAAGGAGTTGTTTTGTCGAAGCCGCTCACCCATAAGTTGGGCAAAATGCTATACTTGAACGGGTCCCGTGGGTGTGTAGATAGACTGGAGAGAGAAAAGTGAGTACTGGTAACTTGTTTGTCGTTGACGATGAAGAGTCTATCCTTGCATCTGTAAAAGCCGTGCTCAACCACTTTGGTTACGAACCCAAGTGCTACTTATCAGCTGAGCACTTTCTTAGCGATGCGACTTTAGATGAGCCAGGCTGCGTCATTACTGATCTTAAAATGCCCGGCATGGATGGCGTAAGTTTACAGCAGCACTTAAACGAAATCCAAAGTCCACTGTCTGTGATCGTGCTTTCCGGGAAAGCCGATGTACCGACCGTCGTTAACGTGATGCGCAAGGGTGCTTACACCCTGATGGAAAAGCCCTATTCGAGCAAGGAGCTCGTTGCGTCGGTTCAAAGCGCGCTCGAGGCCAGCAACCTTTTTTCCCAAAAGCAGAGGCTGGAAAGTCGCGTGCAAGGCTTAATTGCGACTCTTAGCGCTGAAGAGCGAACGGTAATGAAACAAATGTTGGCGGGTGTGCCAAACAAAAACATGGCCACTGTTATGGACATTGGCATGAGGACCGTTGATCGACGCCGCCAAGCCGTATTTAACAAAATGCAAGTGAGCACGATTGCAGAGCTGGCGACGCTGCTAAATTCTGCGTCGATCGACCTGGAAACTTTGGAATAGCAAGCGCATTAATTTAAGCCTATTACACATCGAGATAGGGTGGGATTTCGCCACGAAGTTCCGCCAGAGCATTGCCTGCAGCCCGCTGCTCGGCGTCCTTCTTGTTGCGGCCCCACGCAGCGGTGAATTGGCGACCATTGACTTCAGCCGCGATCTTGAAACTCTTGCTATGGTCCGGTCCCTGCTCGTGAACTAAGCGATAGCAAGGTGCTGCGCCATGATTTTTCTGAGCCAACTGTTGCAGAGCGGACTTGTAATTACCAATCGAATGTCCTTGTACCGCGATGGACAATTCGTCCGCCAAAGTGCGAATAATGAACTCGCAGGCTGGATCCCATCCGCCGTCCAAATAGATCGCCGCGATCACTGCCTCGTAAACATCTGACAGTAAGCTCTTCGGAACTCCGGTCGACTGCTGCATACCGCGACCGATGATCAAGCACGCTTCGAGCCCCAACCTGCGACTGACTTTTGCACAAGTGCGACGACTCACCACCGCGGATTTTATCTGTGTCAATTCGCCTTCTTGGTATTCTGGATGTCGGTTAAAAAGCCAAGCGCAAATCGCGAAACCTAGAATGGAATCGCCCAGAAACTCAAGCCGTTCATTGGATGCGAGGCGATTGCTTGCACCAGAAGCATGGGTGAGAGCGGCCAAAAGTAGAGTCGGGTCTTTGAATGCGTAGCCGATCTGGCGTTCGCAAAGAGCCATTTTGTCGTCACTGGTGAGCACTGGGGGCACGGGTTCACTCATAACGTCGTAATCCGGTGTTACTCAAACGTAACTGCATGTGGAGTTTACCCATCGTCATCGGAGCTCGAACACATTTCACCTAAAATTCCGTCGAGGGGGGAAATTAGGCTTGTTTGCTGGAATTGTCAACGGATTAGAGCATTTATTTCCTACATATTCCCGTCACGCACGATTTATGAGCTAGGTTTTGGAATTCTAGCCAGATCATTCGGAGGGGTAAATGATAGAGAATTGGTGGCTGCCAGTTGCCATGATCGCTGTGCTATCCGCGCATGTTGCACAGTTTTCGATCACGGTGCTTCGATGGCGTACCCACCGATCGCAATGCGGTGAAATATTGCGTCAGCGTCAGTCACAATTGTCGCATTCATCGCAAGTCGCTCGGTTGACTTCACAGCTGGGCAGCACCACCTCAGCAACAGCCGCGATTCCATGGCGCATACTCGAAGTTGCGGACGTGGTCCAAGAGTCCGCCGACTGTCGTTCGTTTTACTTGGTCGATCCCTATGGCCAGCCGCTTCCGGATTTCCGGCCAGGCCAGTATGTAATGGTTCGCCCAGCCGTTGCGGGCGCTTATCAAGCCACCCGCTGCTACTCATTATCCAGTTCACCAGACGCTCGCTTTTGGCGCATCACAGTTAAACAACAAGACGCCAGCGAGGCTCCAACTCGCTTTAATACGGGTGGCTTGAGTGGTTGGCTGCACCGAACGATTGGCCAGGGCGACTGCTTGTTTATCGGCGGGCCAAGTGGCCAGTTCTACCTGCCAGCCGAATCAACACGAGACCTCGTACTCATCGCAGCCGGAGTTGGGATTACGCCGTTGGCCAGCATTCTTCGCTGGTCCTTGGAAGTTACCACTGAACGCAAAGTCACCTTGCTGTATCAAGCCAAGGATAAGGAACATTGGCCTCTTGGTCGCATTATTCACGCCTGGCAAAATGACGTCGAGTCGTTGCAAACCTACACGTTTTTCAGCCAAGCGGATGCCGATGAAATTGAAACGCTGTCCTCCGAACTACCAGGCCAATTCCTGGCTGGAAAACTTGACGGATTCACTGCCGCCAAATTGGCTGACGATCCCGACGCCGATTTTTATATGTGTGGCCCCGACCTATGGATGGAGCAAACGCGAGAGCAACTGGTCGCCAGCGGCATCCCACCCGAGCGCATCCACTGGGAATCATTTGGCTCGCACTCCGCACAGCCACTTTCAGAACCATCCGATTCCAAAACTCATACGATCCGCTTTGCACTGAGTAGCGCTGAAACCCAATGGTGCGATCCCGATCAGAGCATTTGGGAGCTTGCGAAAGCCAATCAGATCGAACTACCCAGCGGTTGCTTAAGCGGTGTGTGTGGCATTTGTCGAGTGAAATTGAGTTCCGGTCAAGTTCAGTATGACCGACAAATAGGTGTTGAACTCGCAAGCGGCGAGTGCCTGACTTGTGTGGCCCGGCCGACAACCGATTTAGTGCTGGAGGCGTAAGGCGGTCGGCAGAGGGCGATACTCCATGTAGCAGCGTCTCTCGGAGACGCTGAATTGTCCGCCTCGGAGAGGCTGTGATTTTTTTGGCAAACGTGGCCGAGTCGCGCTGCGACACGCCCGCATAGCTTGATCAAATGCAATCATTTTAGCTGGTTTCGACGAGGAGCGGGGCGGCACGCCGACAAAAA
>JANLQO010000265.1:0-13284 GCA_031367855.1 Planctomycetia bacterium
GATGGTGATACCTGCCCGCGAAAGCAGTTGCTTGGAGGCGAGCGCATAGCGATACTCTTGCAGGCTTGCTAACGAGCGGGCGGCGGCTTGGGGACTGAGAATCGAAGTTAACAATGCCTGCGAGTTTGTTACCAACAAGAAACGACCGTGCCGGACGAGGAATGAGCGCATGCGATTGTCGGCGGTGTGGAAGTAGGAAACTTGGTGGTTCGCCAGGGTTTCCGAATGTTGCATAGCGCCCAGCAGTTTGGCCTTTGCGAGGCGTTGGTGTTGAAGAATTGCTTCCAGTTTCCGCTCTTCGCCCGGCTTGGCTTCGAGCAGAATTCCAATCCCCGCACCTTCGCTGAAGAACACATCTGAGCCGATAACGGCCATGTCACTGACCAACGGTTCCGCATCCAGCGAGGCTTGGGAGTCGATGCCAAGTTGATCTTCAAGGCGGCTCCGCACATCGGTGTTCAAGGTGGGATGGGTTACGATCTCGTCGAGCGAACCACCCCAACCGATCAAGAATTGTCGTAGCCACAAATAATTATTGATCGAACCACAACGGACGTAGAAACAATCATTTGGCACCATGGAGGCGATGGGCTCGATCTCTTTGGAAACCCAATCGCTAGGGAGGCGTTGGCCCGCGACGTTCACCGCGACGGGCAATGAATGAATCGCCGGAGCAGACCCAGCAGGTGCTCCGATATCGTCGATCATCATGGCCAGACGGACGGATTCAAAGCCGAGCAGCATGCCCAGCGTACGCTCGAACTGCTGCTCTAGCTGGCTAGCAGCCTCCTTCGGCGAAGCGCGTCGAGGCCTGGGTGGCATTCCCAAATGATGGCCAATCGCGAACAACAAATCGTCCGACATTTCGCGGATCGGCGGTGCGACATCCTTTTGCTGATGGCCTAGCGCCTCCCACCAGCGCTGCATCAGCTTGGCTTGCGGAGCGGCAGCGTCGGCAGAACGAACGGTCAAGCCAGGCTTTCCCGATATGCGCACTTCAACTGTTGAAAGACTTTCGTCGTTGTGGAGGAAAAGGATGCGCAGCCGGTCATAGCTCGGATTCGCGTCGCCCAGCTCGACCCCCGCGCGAGGCTCTGCGGTAGCCGATTGCGCGCAGGTGGTCAGCCAGATTTTGCCGTCCGCACTAGTAACTTCCACGCTCTGATCGGAATGCCAACCCTGTTCCATTGCGAGCGCGAGAGGCAATTCAACTTGGCCGACTCCAAAGGGCCTGCCATTTGCCGATATGAGTGTAGGCTCCCGCAGCAACTCCGCCTTGGTTGCCACTTCGGATTCTTGCGTTTGACTTAGGCACACGTTGCTCAATGAAGTGAGCGCGAAGATTGTTAGCGGCACGCATAATGCAAGTTTTTTTGCTAGTTTGCTGGGGCGTGCTGTAACTTGAGACAGATGCGGGTTCCAAACAGAAAACATCATTTGCGAGCTCCGTTGCACGAGTAACAAGTAGCGGCAGTGAACGCACTCCCAATTCTTTAGGTGCGGTTTACGCGAGGGCGAAGCGCTATCTTGAATGCGAATCCCACTTTTTTCAGCAAACAGGTCTTTAGGGCACCTCGGGCGAAGCCCATTGTGCCGCGTTACTTAGAGTATTTCTAGTTGACTTGCGTCCACTTCAATTACGACCCGATTGCGGATGGTGACTAATCGGCAGGAACCGCTCGTTAGCGGTGGTGGCAACGATCCAACTCCTCAGAGCCGCATAGACCACCATGCCGTTCAGCAAATGCCAGAGGCAGTGAGTACCGAAGGGCCATGGCACAAGCCAGTCGATGGACCGGGCAGTGATAGCAGTCGCAAAGCAGCAGGCTGCTCCCATGAGCAAAAAAGGTTCGGAACTGCTTCTTTGGGCCCACAAACCTCCATAGGCTAACATGCCCACCAGCGATGGCAGGTAAAACAAAGAGCCGTTGATGGGCTGATGGAAGGGCATCAAGGCGAACGACGCCCAGACCAAAGCGATCACAATGCCGGCTGAGAGCCAGCGATTGGTTGATAGTAATTTGCCCGAGATAAGCCACGTGAAGATAATTTGGAAGAGCGTGATTGGAATGATGTCCAACCACTTGGTGAGCGGCGTCGGTATCGTATGAAACAAGAAGCTTCCACAACCGATAACTCCCGCAAGCGCAATCAGCGCCAGCGTGCTAGCTGTCAACGCGCGGCGGCGAATCGCGAGTTGCAGGGCAAACGCGGCGGCAACCACAAACGACCCGTTGGTCAGAGCGTTGAGCGGTTCTGCCCAGAATGCCGGACTGCCGCTGCACGGGATCGACATGCAAGTGTTCGTCATCCTCCGGAGTTGCTTACATATGTCCCGCTCTGTTGTCGTTGAAAGCCGCCACGAGCGGCAATTCATTGAGGGTTTGCCATCGACTCTCGGCCAGCAAAGCAGCGATCGAGTCCGAGTAAAACATCCCTCGCGGCGTCGCGGCGGCGAGTGGATAGCCATGCAGCAGACGATGACGCTGCGGTCGCGCCATGAATTTGTGCAAGCGAGTTCGAAGGTGAATTCTGGTGCGCTAACAATGCGGCTTCGGTTAACCGACAAGGTATTGGCGACGAGCGGTTGAGTTAATTCCAACGAGCCGATATTGCCATTGCTGGGCTTTTAATGCGCGAAGTTGCGAGGAGAAGCGTTCAGTTACGCATGGACTCAGGCAGGTGCCCAGCAGCAATTGTCTGAAATAATTCGCGGAACCAAACCTAGCTGGTTTGATAGCCATCCGACCTACTCTGAGAGTCTGGCGGCACGGCATGAATTCCCGGAGTCTCGTGAGCAAGTTGAAACACTCTCGGCCACTCGAAAGTGCGACGATGAACCACGAGTGCCAGTATCCATTTAACACCCAGGGTAGCTCGCTCCGCTTCGCAACCTTGGGCGAAAAGCCATAACTCCTTCGGAGTATTTTTGCTTTCGTGTCGAATTCTTCTGTGGTCTCTCCGCCAATCTAGGCGGTTGCCCGGCGATAGGCGAGCCGCTCCGTCGGCTCGCACCACACGACGTCAACGAAGCGATGGAAATTCGCCGATCGAACGCAAACCGTTCCCCCTGATCGGTAGTCCGCCAAACAGGGGCCGATGTGACCATCATCGGCGACTTTCACTACTCGCTAATGACCTATTACGAGTAACGTGAACCTTTCTAGCGGCCTGGGCTTCATTCCTGGGGAAGGCATACCGTTTGCTAATAAGTGCGTAGGGAACTTCACCCGAAATCCTAAGCTAAGGAATTCTGGCGAATCTCGCCACGGAAAAAGCCTCGGCCAACACAAGAATGAGCGGTGATAACATGGGAATAGAATTAATTAATGCCGCAGCTATCGAAAAGTTACGACAATTGGCGCAAGGTATTGACTTTGCAATGCTGGCTACCGCACTCTCGGACTTACCGATTCACATGGTCCCCATGAGTACCAAGAAGGTAGACGAACTTGGCCGCATTTGGTTTTTGAGTGGAGCCGATAGCCTTCACAATCAAAACATAAAAAAACAGGCCGATGTACATCTGATTTACTCAAATGCTGGATCGATGCAGTTTTTAAATGTATATGGAAGCGCGATGGTTTCCACAGACAAGAAAGTCTTAAGCGACTTATACAGCCAAGCTGACGATGCCTGGTTTAAGGGCCTTGGCGATCCCAATCTAACCGCCATCAGCGTGACGCCCAAAAATGTCTATTACTGGGATCCGAAGAGCAACAAGCTTGTCACGCTTTTCAAACTTGGCATGGCAGCGGTTACCGGCCAGCAACCGGACTTGATGGAGCAAGGCGAGCTGAAAGTCTGAGCGAGTCGAGACGAAGCGGCCACTCACTTGCTAGTTTTTCCGTGGAGTTCTTGTCTACTTCCAAAAAGCCAAACGTTAATCATGCTCCGTCACCATCAGTTTTTTTGCAACACATGCTTGATCATAGGCTTGATCACTGTCAATCCGTTCGTTGCTATTTCTCAAGAGTTAATCGTCGTACCTACACCGCATGAGGCCACACCCGTCGAATCAGCGACCAGCGCACCGGACGAGTTAGCTCGCGACCCACGACTGGCCTGTCTACGTATTCCCTCCACACTGATTACTGCGGACGCCAACGAAAGTTTTCAACATTCGTCACAAGTTGACCACATAGTCCTGGGGACGCATGCTAAAGGCACAGCCGTTTGCAAGGGCGAGGTGCGAAGTGAATTGCGAGACCATGCGAATGGTGTTGAATTAGTATGTTTCATTTCCGGTACCGTGACATCGAAAACTTGTGGAGTTAATGGCCCTGCCGTCATCAATTCTACGTCAGATTCCACTTACACGGCGGAAAAGCGAATACTGTTCGATGGTCGCCAGCTATCAACGCAACCTGCGATCATTTGCGCGACGACGCGTGTACAGATTACAGGTATTGGCAGCACTGCGCCCGGCTTACGTGGCCGCGTGGTAAGTCGGGTCGCGGCTCGCCGAGCTGCGGAGAGTCTACCAGAGGCACAAGCGATCGCGCGGCAACTGACCGTCAACGAACTGCAGCAACATATAGACGCGGAGTTCGAAACCCGACTGGCTTCCCTAAATCGGAAATTGGCCCAGCGGCTATCGACGCTCGATGCGTTTTCGCGTAAGCACTACAAGGTATCAATCTGTAGCAGGACCGAATTCATTGAGATTCTGTTGACGCAAAAACCAACCGTCAATGAAGAGCCAATTCTGCCGAAATCTGTCTATCAGAAGGGGCTCAAGCCGTTGCCAACTTTTCCGACGGCAGAAGATGCAGTGTTATGGATACAGTTACCTGACGTGAGCCTGACAGGGCTTGATCCGATTGCGATCGGCGGATTGATTCATGCAACGAGCTACCTCCCAGCTTGGCTCTCCACCGCGTTATCGAACGCGAAAGCGGAATTAGACGCGCGTACGCCGCGCGTTAAAGTAGTGTGTCACGAGAATTGGATTGGATTTCAATTCAATCACGACTTGCAACACCGGTAGAACCACCCCGATAGCCAGCGAATGGGCGGGTCGTTTGCTACGCCAGCATCGATCACCGCCGACTCAAGCATTACACTCTGTGCTGGATGGGGGGAGAAAAAAACGGTTTCGACTTTCGATCTGGTCTTTGACTCATCCATTGGCCTCAATGCCAACATCGTGCTCAATAGTCGTGCGACCAGCGTCTTGGGCGGCATGGCAAACGGAGTGCTCGGCGTGACAACTTCAGCCGGTGAGATCACCATCATCGATGGTTGGAATTGGTATGCAGGAGCCAATGTAAACTCGATTGGGTCGGGACAATATGATTTCCAAACCGTGATTACTCATGAAATCGGTCATAGCGTGGGCTTGGGCCACAGCACGGTTATCACATCCGTGATGTACCCTGAACTCTCAACCGCAGCGGCCCGCCGCACGATGCTGCTTGCGGATCTCCAAACGGCCGGGGAAGCAAATAACGGCTCTGGACTGCACGCCGAGGCCATCTTCGCTACGTCAGTTACGCCAGCCGCTCCGCCTGTCGCCGTACCAGCACCAGTGGCACACTTGAGCAATTCACGCACGGATCGTGTGGATGCAGATGACCCTATGCGAGTCCGCGGATACCAGCGCAACTTGTCGCTGGCTGTCGACGCGACCAATTCCGCGGTTGACAGTGCAATCGCGGGATTGCTGCTGGAATTCACGCCTACAGGAAAGAGATGGTCCAGCGACCTGCCAACCGATAGCAAGCCAACGTCTAACGACTTACTGGATGCTCTCGATGCCTCGTTCGCCCAAGAGTTTGGCAGGATTTAGACCTTCAGACAGACTCGCCATCTACAAGACTACCATCGCAACGAGCCGCCGGTTATAAGCCTGCGGCTCGCGGCGCTGGTCGGATTCGATCGTCCTTGTGATGAAGAAAGTCCCGGAGCCAAAAATTCCGGTGACTTGTAACATCCGACGCGGGTTTTCGCTATGCGTGTTAGTTAGGGCAACCAGTCCTGGCCCCAAGCAAAACCATCCATCGCAAGGAAATTGAACATGTTTCCGTTCATCTCTCAGCTTCTAAGAGCCTGTTCGAAAAGGGGTCTGACCCTCTCCGGCAACGACCACTCTCGCAACCGGATACCCGCCTTGCGGCGGCGTCCTCAATTGGAAACATTGGACCCGCGGTTGATGTTCAGCGTTACACCGTTGCCCCTCGCGCACTTCGCCACGTTGGCGAATACGGGGACGTTCGCGCCGATGTCGCAGCAACAGATTGACCAACAAATGGGTTTGCCGATGCTCGATAGCCTACCCGGCGCTCCGGCAACCATCTATCTCGACTTCGACGGAAACTTTCTGAGCAGTTGGTCCACTAGCGGTCAAACTTTCACCAATGTTTCGACACCCGTTTGGGATATGGATGGCAACAAGACCAACTTCAACGCCGCCGAGCAAGCCGTGATCAAAGAGGTTTGGACTCGCGTGGCCGAAGACTACGCTCCGTTCAACATCAATGTCAGCACCGATTATTATGGCGGCTTCGACAATGGCAAAGCACTTCAAGTTGCCATCGGTGGCGATAACAACGACTGGCTACACCTGAACGCCTCCGGAATCAGCTCGATCGGCTCGTTCCAGGATGACCAACCGAACATCGTATTCGCCTTCGACTTGGTGGCTTGGGCAAAAGCCGGTGTGAAGGATGGCGAAGGGCGATCGATGAACGGGCCAGGAGCGTTGGCCAATACGATTACACACGAGGCGGGGCACTCGTTTGGACTGCTCCATCATTCCACTTACGACGCCCAGAGGAGACTCGTCGATGAATACGATCCGGGCTCGTCCAACTGGACTCCCATTATGGGCAACAATTTGGCAGACGACCGGACGACTTGGGCTTTTTTGCCATCCGACCAAGGGGCGAACCTCTGGCAAGATGATATGGCTGTGATCGGCGGAACGACCAACGGTTTTGGCTTCCGTGGCGACGATCACGGAAACACGCTGGCCACGGCTGACCCGCTTGTACGCCAAGGCACCGCTTATTCGATCCTGAATCCACTGACCGGCAAGGGGATTATCAACCAGCCGAATGACAAAGACTTCTTCAAGTTCACAGCGCCGGGTGGTGCGGTTCAGATCGTAGTGAATGCAGCCAAATTTGGCCCGAACCTGCTCCCCTACATTCAGCTCTGGTCTGGCAGCGGCAAGGTGGCGAATGCCACTTTCGCCAGCCCAACCAAGTCGATCATCAATGTTTCCAATTTGCCGGTTGGAGGCACTTACTATGTCATGGTCCGCAGCCTAGGCGATTACGGCGATGTCGGCCAGTACACCGTGTCGGTAAGCAATGTCTTGACGGCAGTGCAGATGTCGTACGTGAACATGGCCGCATACACGGCGTTGCAACCACGGACCACAACGACCATCGCCAGTCAGTCGATCCTTGCGACCAAGAGTACATTGGCCAATGCGGGCAGCGGACAAGGTGTTTCGTTCCGCGCGACAACGCAACAGAACTGGGTTGTCAACTCCACCTTACCCATCGCGGTCGTCAAGCCGATGGTTCCTTCAACCGCAGCGACCGCCACAACTCAGCAACTCCACAACCTGTTACGTCCCGAGCTAGTCGATGCCGTTTTCAGTCTGGAACTCATTTAGCGTTAGGTGGAAACATTCTCTGTGTCCTCCGACCCTCTGTGTTTCAAAACTGGCCCGACAAGTACTTGACGACTTTGCACCGATATGTCACTATTAAGTGACATGAATAGTACCGAAGACACACTTGTTTGGCGAGCGTTAGCGGATCCGATTCGGCGGGCGATGTTGGATGCGCTGGCGGAAGGGTCGCTGAAGACCGGAGACCTCGTAGAACGATTTCCGGAACTCTGTCGTACTGGGGTGATGAAGCATTTAGAGGTGTTGGTTGCCGCGGATTTGGTAACGGTTCGACGAGAGGGCCGCGTTCGCTGGAATACATTAAATCCGGTGCCGATTGAGCGAGTCTGCCAGCGGTGGGTGAACGGGCATGTGAGGCCGCTGGCGTCAGCCATGAACCGGTTAAAAGATCTCGTAGAGGCGGATCCGATCAAGTCGGTAAAGCCAAAGCGAAAACGAGGGCTGAGCGAACGTTGATGCACGATGTAAGTCGAGAGGTGGGCATGGCGTCACCGCGCTGGTTTCTGGTCACGCTTAACACATTGCAAAAAACTGAGGTAAACGATGTCAGAAACGAAAACGATGGAAGTTCGTTGTGTTCAATATGAATTGTCAATTACCATTGCAGCCGCGAGGGCTCGAGTTTGGCGCGGGCTAACCGATCAGCTCGGGGCGTGGTGGCTGCCGGACTTTCATATGCTGGGCGCAGATTCACTAGTGACACTCGAGCCGCGGGCAGGCGGTCGACTGTACGAACAGAATGGGGCTAACGAGTTGCTGTGGTATTCTGTGTTGGCGATCGCGCCTGGAGAGTCACTGGACTTGGTGGGCTATTGTTCAGCCGATTACGGCGGGCCTGCAACGACGATGCTGTCGCTGCGGTTGGTTGAGGAAGCGGGCGGAACGCGGCTAACCATTCGCGATTCTTTGTATGGTCACGTGACAGAACGCACGGCTGAGTCGCTACGATCAGGCTGGAATCAGTTGTTCACGGAGGGGTTGAAAGCGTTTGTTGAGAAATCGACGTAGTCCCGAGGACCGCCGTGCTTGAATACGATTTCACTGAAGATAGAAGTAGCGATCAACCATGGAGGATCTGCAATGTGAGATTTGAGATCTGCAATGTGATATTTGAGATCTGCGATTTGAGATCTGCGATCTGCGATTTTTTCATTGCTCTGCAGTTTTTTGGCGGTTCGTTTAACCGGTAGCCATCGCTGGGTCCCGGTTAAACGCATCGGCGCAAAACAACGGATGGCGATCAGGTAACTTAGTGGATTGGTCCAACCGAAGTCACAATAGCACCATCGGGAAGAACCATGCCGGGACGCAGGTCGGAGCCTGGGGCTGATGGATTGACCTGAGTGGGCATTTGAGTGGAGTACCTTTGGACGTTGTACACTTGAGGTTGGGCGTATCCATAAGTGGGCGCGATGTAGACGCTGGCGGTCGGCCGAGCTGAATAGTACTGCGGGGCGTAGCTGCCATAACCGGAATACGATGAATAGCCGCTGTTCCCGTAGTTTCCATATCCGCCATAGCCGAGTGCGAGGCTGCTATAGCCTAAACCGCCGTAGCCACCGAATCCGCTGTAGCCGCCCAAGCCGTAACCACCGTATCCTAGGCTGATCCCACCCAAGCCGCCGCCATATCCGCCATAATGAGATCCACCGTAATGTGATCCACCATAGTGTGATCCACCGTGGTGCATGCTTCCGCCGCCCATTCCTCCCACGTGTCCACCTCCCACATGTCCACCACCTGCGTGTCCACCGCCTCCGTGTCCACCTCCGTGCTGTGCAAAGGCATTGCTCGATGCCAGCGCTACGCTAGTCGCTAGGATTACGGCAAACAGAATGGGCCTATTAAAAACACTCTTCAACATCTCAGACTCCTTCGCATCCTTAATCGACGCGATTTATTTACTAGACGGCGACAACGGCAAGTTGAACGGTGCAGCGGGTCGTAGGGGTAAAATCCAATGCAGGCGAGCTAAGAGTTCAGAAGCTCAGAAATTGAGGATTGCTTCCATTCACGAGCCAGCACAGATTACTGTTCCCATGACAACGCAGGTCTATGCCAAAACGATTGTCGTCTCCATTTGGAATAATACGCCGGAACGCAAACAAAGACAAACGAGCGATTGCGACATTCTTGGCATTAAAACAGATTTATGGTCGGAAATAGGACCCCGTAAGGCGAAAGGCAGCTGGAAATTTTGCACGTACCAGCGGATCTCCGAGACGGTGAATTGTCCGCCTCAGCAGATGCTACCAAAGGCTAACGAAATGGTTATTTACCAGGATGGAAAATGGATTAGGAAGGAGCGTGCCTATCGCGTACAATAGAGGGTCCCTCCCATGCAGCCAAATCCTCGGCTCCCACCCTCCGCAGCTCTAGAACTCCTACCCGTTCAATGCATTTGTCATTACCCAAACTGCAAATCATGCTTGTCGCGTCAACACTCGCTTTTTGGGGAGTCTGCTGGCCACGAGCCTATGCAATTGACACCAGCGACGTGGCGGCTCAAGCTCAGCAGACTTTGACAAAATACTGCTACGACTGCCATACGGGTGACAAAGCCGAGGGTGGCGTGCGCGTCGACTTTCTTTCGGGTGATGGCAATCTTGAGAATCATATCGAACTGGTCGACAAGATCATCTTGGTGCTCAAAGAACAGCAGATGCCTCCGGCGGACGCTGAGCAACCTGAGGGTGCCGATCGTGTGAAGACGATCGAGTGGATCGAGCAGCGGCTGCGCGAGTTCGACTGCGGCGCGGCGAGTCGTCCAGGGCGCGTGACGATGCGGCGACTGAATAAAACTGAGTACAACCATACCGTTCGCGACTTGACCGGTTTGGATTTGCAGTTGGCAAAAGACTTTCCGTCGGACGATGTTGGCAATGGTTTTGATAACATCGGTGACGTCTTATCCCTGCCACCGATCTTGATGGAAAAGTATTTGGACGCCGCCAATCAAATTGCAACGGCAGTGGTTAAGAATGAGGCAGCCTTGAACCAAGTGTTCCCTCAAAAAGCGAGTGATGAAAAGAATCTGGACGAAGTGGTCGAAGTGGCTCGAGCGAATGCGAGCAGCTTTGCGATGCGGGCCTTTCGAAGACCTTTGGATGCCGAAGAATCCGAGCGGTTGGTTAACTTGATGCGTGCGGCTTGGGAAGCGAACGCGTCGAAGGAAGAGATCATTCAAGCAACCTTGACGGCGGTGTTGGCCTCGCCGCATTTCCTCTATCGCGTTGAAGACGATGATCCGGCAGATTTTGTGGACGGCGTCCGACCGCTGAATGATTTCGAGTTGGCATCGCGGTTGAGTTACTTTTTGTGGAGTAGTATGCCAGACGAGCGTCTGATGCAGTTAGCTGGTGAAAAGAAACTGCATACGACTGAGCAATTGAACGCGGAAGTGGATCGCATGTTGGCGGATCCGAAATCGCTCGCGTTGGTTGAGAATTTCGCGGGGCAGTGGCTGCAACTTCGCGACTTGGAAGCGCTGTCGCCGGACCCGGTCAAGTTCGCGGCCTTCGATGCGAAGTTGCGGAAATCGATGCGGCGTGAGACGGAGTTGCTGTTTACAAACATCTTAAAAGAGAACCGCAGCATTCTTGAGTTGCTGAGTGCGGATTATTCGTTTGTAGACGCGCGGCTAGCGAAACATTATGGCATCGAAGGTGTTAGTGGTGATGAATTTCAAAAAGTCGACTTACAGGGCAAACGCCGCGGTATGTTGATGCATGGCAGTATTCTGTTGCTGACCTCGAATCCGACGCGCACTTCGCCCGTGAAACGTGGCAAATGGGTTTTGGAGAATCTGCTAGCCGAACCGCCTCCGCCTCCACCGCCGAATGTGCCTGAGTTGGGGGCTACGGGCGTGACGTTGGGGACCTTGCGGCAGCAGATGGAGCAGCACCGCGAGAATCCGAATTGTGCGGTTTGCCACGTAAAAATGGACGCAGTCGGCTTTGGATTGGAGAATTTTGACGCGATTGGATCATGGCGGGATGCGGATGGCCGAGATAAAATCGATCCTTCGGGAACTCTTCCAGGCGGACGGAAGTTCAACGGTCCGTTGGATTTAGTGCAGATTTTGGTCGAAGATAAGAAAGCGGAGTTTAGCCGCTGCGTGACGATGAAGATGTTAACCTATGCCCTCGGTCGCGGGCTCGGGGTGGCGGATCGCTGCACGGTCAGCTCGATCGTGAACAAACTAGCGGAAGAAGAATATCGTTTTGCTACTCTGGTCAAATCGATCGTGACCAGCCAGCCGTTTACCTACCAAGAATCAGGGCGATAACATGTCGAATTTCCAGACGAAGTTGTCTCGGCGAACGGTCCTTCGTGGCTTAGGTGTGTCGCTTGCGCTGCCATGGTTGGAAGCGACGGGTACGATTGCAAAGGCGGCCGTCGTGGCACCTGCCCCAACGCGCATGGCATTCATCTTCGTGCCCAATGGCGTAGTCCTGGACCACTGGACTCCGAAAACCGAAGGTTATGGATTCGCTCTGCCTTCGACGCTCGAGCCATTGGCGAGCGTGAAAGACGATCTGTTGGTGCTGACCGGATTGACGCATGATAAAGGTCGCGCCAACGGTGACGGGGCTGGCGATCACGCGCGCAGCGCGTCGGTGTTCCTGACGGGCTCACAGCCTCGTAAGACCGATGGAGAGAAGATTCGTTCCGGCATTTCAGTGGATCAAATGGCTGCCCAAGCGGTTGGCCAGAAGACGCGTTTTTCGTCGCTGGAATTGGGCGTTGATCCGGGTCGTATGGCAGGCAATTGCGATTCGGGTTACAGCTGCGCATATTCCTCGAACATCTCTTGGTCTTCCGAGTCGACACCCGTTGGCAAAGAAGTCAATCCGCGATCGGTGTTCGAGCGTCTGTTCGCGGGCGGCAAGCCGAGCGAAGTGGATAAGAGTCAACAGCAGCGCGAGGCATTGCAGAAAAGCGTTCTCGATTTTATCGCCGACGATGCCAAACGTCTGCAATCGAAGCTCGGTCGCAATGACAATCGCAAACTGGACGAGTACCTGACTGGCGTGCGCGAAATCGAACGTCGTATCGGAACACGAATCGCAAAGCCGGTGAGTGTCGACGTTGACTATGCGATTCCGGACGGCATACCAGGCGATTATCAAGATCACATGCGCATGATGTGTGACCTGATGGTGCTGGCGTTTCAGACCGATTCGACGCGCATTGCAACGATGATGTTCGCCAATGCGGGCGACAATAAGAACTATCGTATGATCGGCGTACCCGATGGTCATCACGATTTATCGCATCATCAAAATGATGCCGTCAAGTTGGAGAAGATTGCCAAGATCAATCGCTTCCAAGTCCAACAACTGAGTTACTTGCTGCAGAAGATGAAATCGATTCGCGAAGGTGAACGCACGCTGCTCGATAACTCGATGGTTGTGTATGGCAGCGGCATCAGCGACGGCAACCGTCATAACCACGACAATTTGCCCATACTCGTGGCGGGCTCAGGTGGCGGTACCATCGAGACCGGTCGCCACGTTCGTTACGATTTGGAAACGCCGGTTTGTAATTTGTTCATGTCGATGCTGGACCGAATGGGTGTAAATACACCGTTTATTGGAGACAGCACCGGACGGCTGCCTGGGCTGAGTTTGTAGCGC
>JANLQO010000195.1:0-20137 GCA_031367855.1 Planctomycetia bacterium
AGAAAATCAGGCCGCTGACAAGCGGCTGGAAGAGTTCTTCCGAGCGCATTTGGAGGAGACTTTTGCGCTCCGTCCTTTCGATGCAACACTGCTAGGCGACCATCGCTTCGATCACTTGCTGGATGATATTTCGCCGCCAGCGCGGCAACGCTGGTTGGTACAGAGTCGTGAGCGCCTCGCGTCACTTACGAAAGAATTTTCACAAGCTGACTTGTCAGCCGACGGAAAGGTCGACTACACCATTCTGCACGACGAATTGGTGCGATCTATTTGGCTGGCCGAAAACACCCAGCCGTTCGAAGAAGATCCGCGCACCTATGGCAACTACATCAATGACAGTATTTATTCATTGCTAACTCAATCAACCCTTCTCAAAGAAAAGAATGTCGAAAATGCTATCGCTCGCATGACGCAGATTCCGCGGATTGTGGCGACCGCGAAAGAAACGCTTGTCAATCCGCCGAAACCGATTTTGGAAACCGCGATCTTGCAAAATAAAGGCGCGATCGGGTTCTATGAGAAAGGCATTTTCGAGCTGGTTGGTCAAACGTCACAAATTAGTTCGCTGAAGAAAGCGGCTGCCGATGTGGTCGTCGAGCTGAAGAAACACCAGTCGTTTCTTGAACACGAGCTATTGCCGAAGGCGGGCGGCGATTGGCGACTCGGTAAAGAAAAATTCTCTCGCAAGTTGGACATGGTCCTTGATGTCGGCTGGAATGCGGATCGAGTCTTACAAGAAGCAGAGGCAGAGTTCGTCCGCGTGCAGCGCGATATGTACGTGGTCGCACGCCAGCTCTGGAGTCGATATTTTCCTAACCAACCGCTGCCGCCAGATGATGATGCGGGTCGCCGCGCTACTATCGCAATCGTTACGGGCGCGGTGAGCCAGGAACATGGCAAACCGGAGGCCTTGATTTTGGACGCGCGTGCAACCGTCCGTAGTATTCAGGATTTCATTCGTGAGAAAGATATTTTGCGATTGCCGGAAACCGATCGTTGCCAAGTGATTGAGATGCCTGAGTTTCGTCGTGGTAATTCGCTGGCCTATCTTGATTCCGCCCTCCCGCTCGACCCGAATGGTTCTAGCTACTACGCAGTAAGTCCGCCGCCAGCGATTTGGGGCGAAGAGAAAGTTCGCAGCTTCCTTGAAGAATACAACCGCCACATGCTGCAGATTCTGACCATCCACGAAGCCTATCCAGGTCACTATGTGCAACTCGAGTATTCCAACCGTTCGCCGTCGCTGATTCGCCGCGTTTTGCAATCGGGTGTGTTTATCGAAGGTTGGGCAGTGTACACCGAACAGATGATGCTCGATCAAGGTTACGGCAACGGTGAGTTGGCGCTCAGGTTAAATCAGCTGAAGTTCTACTTGCGAGCCGTCGCGAATGCGATTCTCGATCACAAAATGCATTGCACCGAGATGAGCGATGACGAGACGCTGCGGTTCTTAGTCAACGATGCTTATCAGTCCGAGGGCGAAGCGCGATTGAAGATTGTCCGCGCAAAACAGAGCTCAGTCCAGTTGAGCACCTACTTCGTCGGCCGCATGGCCCACTACCGACTACGGCAAGAGATTCAACGCGAGCTGGGGGATGCGTTCGAACTGGGCCGATTCCATGAAGCGGTGCTCGATCACGGATCTGTATCCGTAAAGCTACTGCCTGCATTAGTCCGCAAACGACTTACACAACCAAGATAGCCCGGAGAAAGATAGCCCAAAATAAGATAGTCCAGCGAACAGCATTCGAACGAATACGAATCTCGCGCACCTGCTGGATGCAGCCATCGATCGCGGATCTTGATGAATCGTGGAATATCGACGTTGAATGTGACCTATGCGGCGAATTTGAAAAACTTTGAATCCGGCACGCGTGCCACTCCCGTAATGCTGACACAGTTCGACCTTCAGTACGGGAGATGAGATTAAATGTTTTTTGCAATCAGAACAAACCATTGGCTGGTCGCCAGCCTCTTGATGCTGGTCCCATGCGCGATAGCCCAGTCATCTGCACAGGCGGGGCTTGTATTCCGCGATTTGAATGTGACGCTGGATGCGTCAATGGTATCCCAGTATGACTTGGATGTTGACCTGGACGGGACGATTGATTTCAAGTTTACATCTGCGTTCCTACCGGACCCTACATTGCCTGTTGGGTTCAACGTGATTGATTTTCCTTTTGCCAGCAACAACGGAGTGGTCATCGATGCCCAGACGGGCGACGGCTTTCCTTCGGCCAGTCGGTTGGTCATCGGGAACGTCGTATCAAGTGCGAGCCTGTTTTCTTTTCCCTCGGATCAAGGCAATCTCAGCTTTTTCGCGTCGATGGATCCGCCGAGTGGCAATTTCGAAGGGCGGACGGGATACATCGGCTTGAAATTCGATCGGCTGGGAGGAACTGCGTTTGGATTTGCAGAAATTTCAGTGAATGCGAGGGACGCGGCAGTCAATCCTTTGGGGCTCACACTTCGAAATGTCGCCTTTAATGACACGTTGGGCGAATTCGCGACAATTTCGGCGGTGCCGGAGCCGTCGAGCATCACGCTGGCGGGATTAAGCCTTGGATTGCTGGCCGCGTTTCGACTTCGGACCAAGCGAACTAAGACTCCCCAAAAGGAGCTGGAGTAGGGAAACGGAAATTTTTTATTGAATTGCACATCCATCCGGTCGACGAAGTTCGTAAATCGATTCTGGGTGCGGTTACACTAACAACTGTGTTACCAATAGGGCGAATTCTAATAATAAGACTGAGTTGATGATTACATGACGAACACCGCGACTCGTTGGCAGCGCATAGGATTCGTCGGCGCTTGCTTTATTTTGGGCAGCCTCTGCTGGAGCATATTTTCAACTGTCGGTGGGCCGTCGAAAGCGGACGTAGCCGACGAAAATCGGTATATCGATACCGATATTCCCAAAAGTCATTTTTCTCCAGCAGAGGTTGTCGCACTTCAGGTCCAGTCGATACGGAATTCGATCAAGGCCCGGGATCAGCTAGCGGTGTGTTACAGTCTGGCATCACCGCAGAATCGTGAAATGACTGGTCCATTTGCAAGATTCGCTGAGATGATCATGACGCCGCCCTACGACCGGCTGGCTATTTGCCAAGACTGGCAGGTAGGCGGTGCAGCGATCGAGAGGGACTACGCTGCGGTACTTGTGTCGACTGTCTCAAGGGATGGCGATACCACGGCATTTCGATTCCTACTGCATCTCCACGACGAGGCACCCTACACAGGTTGCTGGTTAACCGAAGCGGTGCAAGTCCTAGAGCAAGTGCGTACATCCGAAGACGTCATCAAACCAAGCGATAAGGAATCGCTCCTTGACTGACTCGACAGAATCCGAATCGTGCATTGATGAGGTACCGGACGCAGAAATCGTTCGTTTAATCCGCCTCCACGATGAGCCGGCGCTGTTAGTTTTGATTCAGCGTTACGGTGGTCAAGTCCACACTATTTGCAAGAGTATTTGCGGCGATGAACTTGAGGCCAGCGGCGTGGTCTCGGATGTATTCTGGGAATTCTGGCGTCATGCCGAGCTTTTTCAATCGCAACGCGGTTCGTTACGTTCGTATTTGTTAACGATGGCACGTAGTCGTTCGATCGATCGTAAACGGTCGATGACTTCGCTGTCACGGCAACGCAGCAAGTTTATCGACAGCAAGATCAACAGTAACCACGAGCTTGCGGCGTCAGACTCGCCGGATCATCGAGCACTGAGTGTCGAAAAAGTTGAAGAAGTTCAACAGGCGCTGTGCCAGCTATCCGATCTTCAACGTCAGATGCTCCAAATGGCTTTTTTCGATGGCCTGTCGCATCGCGAGGTTGCGAGTGCTTTGCAGATCCCTTTAGGAACGGTCAAGACTCACATTCGCAAAGGATTGCTGAGATTGCGATACTTGCTTTCGGAATTAAGCCAATCAGGAAAACACTCATGAGTTGCTTGGACATACAGGACTCGCTAATTGAATATCTGCTCGGTGATCTCGACGCAGGACACCGCGCCGCCATTGAGCAACATTTGGCGCATGGTTGCCAGCAGTGTAACGCTGAAGTGTTGGCGCTAGCAGAGTCAGTCGATGTAATGTGGCAAGTGGTGCCGCCGCACAAGCTGTCGCAAGAATTGCAGCGCGAGATTTTAGCCCGCGTCCGCATGGCGACACCCGTCTGTCAGCCCGCAGTGCGGGAAGCACAAAAATCGCGACCCGCCTCTACCCGTAGCCAGTTGATGCATCATCCGCTTGCCCAGGCACTGTTGGCATTTGCAGCCGGAGTTCTGTTGATGATCTGCCTGGGGCCCTTATCCACAGGTAAACGTGATTTGAGCATCAACCACGGTGCACTCAAACAAGCTGGCGCGGCTGTCAACTTGGCCTCGCCGCCAATCCCAGCTTCATTGGCAATGTCCGAAAAGAAGTATGAAAGTACGCACCTTGTTTCACTTCGCAAGAAACCCGGTTCCAGCGAACTGCGAGGTCATGTCTTGTGGGACGCGCTTGCGCGCGAGATTCACATTTTTTGTTTTGGCCTTCAACAGCCTCCGCAGGGGACGCAGTACGCTCTGTGGTTAATTGGCCCCGGGATTGAAGTGCGAGCCGTCGAACGGCTGGAAGTTGACGCAGAGGGTATCTGCAAGGCCGCCGTACACTGGCCCGAAGGCGATTTTCGCTATGCCAAAGTAACGCTCGAGCCGTCTTCGAGACGCAATAACAGGCCCTCGAACGACGTTGAATTGACCTCGAACGCTATTCAGCCTTTCAGCTACTAGACGTGGCGGCCATGTATGCACCGCGGTTGATGATGATTGCGATCAACATCGGTCGTTGGGTTCCGCGATTCAACATCGGCGCACAGCGGTTTGAAACTTGGCCGATTTTATTCTTAGTGGTCGTTATCGCCAGTGGATTATTGTTTCGTTACAAGTGGTCGATGTCGTCGATGAACGTTCTCACTACGCTGATCATCACCGTGGGCACGTTGACACTATTTGATCAAACACGCAGAGTGCGATTGCTGAATTTTCGCTGGTTGATCGGTAGCAGTTTGGCGATGGCGTTGGCCGTGGTGTGCCGCGAACTTGATGTTGCCGGAAGATTCTCCGGCCCGGATGCTTGGCTTCAGGGGCATGCCCTTTGGCATGTGCTGACGAGCGTAAGCATCGGGTGTATGTATGCCTACTTTCGCTGCGAATCCTTGAACGGCCCTGGTGGCAACGTCCGCAGGAAATGGTTCGTAATCATTTGGTAGAGATGCCGAGTCGTATTTTCGCCTTCGCGGATGGCGTGTGAACGGTTGGGATAGGCAAACATGGAAAACGGTTTGTTTTGATTGATCAATTCGTTGATCAATAATTCGCTGGTCTGGTAGTGGCAATTGTCGTCGCCTGTGCCATGAATCAGGAGTAGTGCGCCTTGCAACTGGTGTGCGAACGTGATTGGGGAACCAAGACGATAGCCCTCCGCGTTCTCACTTGGTAAACCCATATAGCGTTCTTGATAAATCGTGTCGTAGTACAGTTGATTGGGAACTGGCGCGACAGATACACCGGATTTATAGAGTTGTGGATAGCGAAAGAGCGCGTTCAAGGTCATCGAACCGCCACCGCTCCAGCCCCAGACTCCTACACGACTGGCATCCAAGTAAGGCCGCGATGCAAGCACGGCTTGCACCGCTGCGGCTTGGTCCGCTGACGCCAAGATGCCAATTTGTTGATAGACGCTCTTGCGCCATGCACGCCCGCGCGGGCTAGGCGTGCCGCGATTGTCAAAGCTCATCACGACATAACCTTGTTGAGCCAGCAACTGGTGCCACAGAGTCCGGTCACCGCCCCAGCGATCCACTACGGTTTGTCCGGCAGGCTCGCCATAAACGAACACTATCAGCGGATACTTCTTGGCTGGATCGAACGCAGGTGGATGAATGCACCACGCGTCTAGCTCTATGCCCTCGCCGATGTCGACGCGCAAGAACTCGTGCTTCGGTAGTTGGGCCGCAGCCAGTTGTCTCTGTACAGCAGTGTTCGCTTCGACAACAAAATCGACTGCATGATCACTTAGTCGAACCACCTGTGTCCGCGGTGGCGAAGCGAATTGCGATGACGTGACGAGAGCACGTTTGCGATCGGGCGATAAGACATACTGATGCGTGCCCGGTTGATCCTTAGGAGTGACGCGTTCCAATGAACTGCCATCAAAATGGACACGATAGAGATATTTTTGTGTGCCGCTTTCCGGCGACGCATAGAAGTAAATGAGAGATGAGGCATCGTCGACGCCCAACACATCCATAACATCGAATGCGCCGGAAGTGACTTGTTTGGCTGGCTGTCCGTTGGTGGAAGCCAAATAGATGTGTTGCCACCCATCACGCTCGCTGAGCCAAACGAATTTCGATTTATCCTTTAGCCACATCAATTCATCTCGCACATCAATCCACGCAGCATCTTCCTCCGTCAAGACGATTTTTGCATTGCCTGAGCTCGCGTCTGCTACGAAGAAATGCAGTCGATTCTGGGCTCGGTTCAGTTGCTGAATAGCCAACTGCTGAGCATTAATCCATTCCATGCGCGGCAAGTAGTTTTCGCGCATGTCGCCAGGGATGTGCATCCAAGTGGTCGATTGACTTGCGAGATCAATGACACCGATTCGGGCCGCAGGATTGATAGTACCAACTTTTGGATAGGGGATGTACTGAATCTTAGGGTACAGAGTTGAGGTGTTATCCACTAACGGAAACAACTCGATGCCCGAGCTATCGATCTCCCAAAACGCTATTTGCGTTCCATCCGTGCTAAAACGAAAACCGTCGCGTATCGAAAACTCTTCCTCGTAAGCCCAATCAAATGTGCCATTGATTTTAGTGACCGCGTCCGAATGGGTCAGTCGTGTAACTTTTCCACCGCTCAGATTTTTTATGTCCTGGATATAAATGTCTTGGTTCTGTACGTATGCCACACTCGTTGCGTCGGGCGAAAATTTTGCGAACATCAGCGAAGATGCTGGTGCATCAGCGCCGATCTTGAAGAGCTTTTTAGTCGGTAGTTCCAGCACCCAATAGTCACCGCGTGTATTGAGCCGCCAAACACGTTTTGTATTGGTGAAGATCAGTAGCTTCGAGCGGTCTTCAGACCACTCGTAGGTGTCAACGCCCAGCGGCTTGTCCGCTGGTGTCGGCTTGAGCCATTCGCTTGGAACGAGCACCTCCTCTGCTCTTGGATTCTTCAGGCTGGTACTGACGATCGCCGAAGCGCCGCTGGCAGGATCTTTTTTGATCCGTTCGAATCCCTGGCTGTCGCTTTGCCAATGACCCGTGACAGGTTGCAGTTCGAATTGCTTTTCAGCGAAAATCGCATCGATCGTCAGCCCGCCTTTTGCAGATCTCTTCTCCTGCGCAATGGCTGACGATAGACAGTAAGCTGCATCGCAAATCAAAATTGAAAACAAAAACACACAAAGGTACTGCGAAGTCAAGTTGCGAATCATTTAAGTTACTTTTTGAACGATTATTGTTGTCAAAGATCGTGCGCTAGCAGAATTGTTGATGCATCGTCTGACGGTTGAGCGATATCGTAATCTCGACTAAGTTAGTCAGCTTGCTGCACACGCGATTCACTAAACAGTTCTCTTTGGCGAGTCGAGCACCCATGATAAAGCAACTGACAACAATTGCCATCGCTTTTTTAATTCTTGTTCCGACCGCTGACGCACAATTCAACGACTGGAAACATTCGGGCTCGCTGTGCATCCTTACCACATCCAATGGGGCCAATCTGCCAGCTGCAGCAATGGTCGAGAATTTTCCGCTGTTGGTGCGACTGGAAAAGGATTTCTTCGATTTGAAGCAGGCATATACCAACGGAGATGACCTGCGATTTTCTGCGGACGAAACAGCGTTGCCCTATCAGATCGAGCAATGGGATGCGTCAGCCGGCAGGGCGAGCGTGTGGGTGCTAATGCCAAAGATCACGGGAAACGCTCGGCAGACGATTCGCATGTATTGGGGCAAGGCTGATGCGAAAAGCGATTCGAATGCGAAGGCTGTTTTCAATGAAACCAACGGCTATGCGAGCGTCTGGCATATGTCGGAACCAGTTGTCGATGATGCTGGCGGAACAAATTCGAGGGATGACGGGACGACGCCTTCGATTGGAATCATTGGCGAAGCGCGGCATATGAATGCTGGTCATGGAGTCTTTGGTGGCGACAAAATCGCGACCTATCCGTCTGGCGTGGGACCGATGACAACCGAAGCCTGGTTTCGCGCCGAACAAACCAATGGCACGGTGCTTGCGTGGGGCGAAGAGAAGCGGCCGTGCAAGGTGATGATGAATTTCCTAAGCCCACCGCGCATTGCGATTCAATGCTACTTTGCTGACGTCGAAGCCAAGTCTTCGCTGGCGACCAATCAATGGTATCACGTCGTGCACACCTACACGGATAAAGATTCTCGCGTGTACATCAATGGGCAGTTGGACGGAGCCTCGACACCGCTGCTTGACTTGCCCGAGACATCGCGACTGTGGATCGGCGGTTGGTACAATAACTATCACTACGTCGGCGACGTCGATGAAGTGCGGATATCTAAAGTGGCCAGATCTGCAGACTGGATCAAACTGCAGTACGAAAATCAGAAGCCGTTGCAAACGTTGGTTGGACCAGTGATCCAAGCCGGGAATACATTCGCGGTATCACCGCATTCGACCAGTTTGGATGAAGGAGCGACTGCGAAGTTCAATCTGCAGGCTGGCGAGGCGGAGAAAATCTATTGGACTTTGAAAGCAGATGGCACAGAAAAGCTTCAAGCAGTAGACCGATTTGCGTTCACCTTGGACGCTGGCCGCGTTTCGGGGAGCAAGCAAGTCCGGCTGGAATGCAAAGCCATTTATCCCACGGAAGTAAAGTCCGATGAGATCGCAATCACGATCCACGAAGCCATCCCTGACCCCGACTTTACACTGGCGGCTCCCATGACTTGGGATGGACGCGCGACGATCGAAGTGCTGCCACAGTTCAGTAATTTCGCTGCGCTGCAATCCAAGGGAGCGAGCGACTTGGACGTGGAGTGGAGTGTTTTGCCCTTCGCGGTGATCAAAGAAGTTGTCCCGGGAAAGCTCATTCTAACCCGTGCACAGAACAGCGGTAATTTGACGGTAACAGCAAAGATCAGCAACGGAGGCGAGGCCGTAGTGCGATCTGTGACTATTGCCGTCGTGGAGCCAAGAAGCGACGCGTGGATTGCGAGAACGCCAGCTCACGATGAAAAACCGCAGGAGGGACAGTTCTACGCGCGCGATGACAAGAACTACGGTACTCTCCATTACAACGGAACGCTGGCTGAACCCGCTGACAGTGTCTTCCTAAAAGTCTACGCTGACTATCAGCTCTACAAGACGGAGACAAGCAAACTCCCTGCCGACGGGAGTTATCAGTTTGCCGTGAAGCTTAAGCCAGGATTGACCGTGTATAAAGTGCAATTTGGCAGGGTCACAAGCGGCCGCGAAGCGGTTCTTGAAACGGTGGGCGACCTCGTTTGCGGTGATGCTTATTTGATCGACGGTCAATCCAATGGACTTGCGACGGATACGGGTGAAAAGTCTCCGCCGGTTACCAACAAGTGGATTCGCAGCTATGGGCGTCCAATAGGCGAATTGAAAAAAGAAAATCTTTGGTGTAACCCAGTCTGGAAGGCTGAGAGAGGAGAGAAAGCGGAGCTTGGTTGGTGGGGAATGAAGCTGGCGGAGCGTTTGCTGGAACGCCAGAAAATCCCAATTTTTATGATCAATGGCGCTGTCGGCGGAACGCGTATCGATCAGCATCAGCGCAGCCCGACCGATCCGGCTGACCTCAACACGATTTATGGGCGCACCTTGTGGCGCGTGCAACAGGCGAAGTTGACGCATGGCATCCGCGCCATTCTTTGGCATCAAGGCGAGAACGATCAAGGGGCGGACGGGCCAACCGGCGGCTATGGTTGGGAGACTTACCAGCCGCTGTTCGTAGAAATGTCTGCCGGATGGAAGCAGGATTTTCCGAACGTACAGAACTACTACCTATTTCAAATTTGGCCAGATTCTTGCAGCATGGGAGGTAGGCTTGGCTCGGGTGATATGCTGCGTGAAAAGCAACGTACTTTGCCGCAGCTTTATTCGAATATGAGTATTATGTCCACGCTGGGTATTCGCCCGCCCGGACCCTGTCATTTTCCATTAGCGGGTTGGGAAGAGATCGCTCGACTGATTCAGCCGCTGATTGAGAGAGATCAATATGGAAAATTGCCCACCGCTTTCATCACACCACCGAACCTTGTGCAAGCGACATTTACTAGTAGCGAGGCCATTGCGCTCGAATTCGATCAGCCCATTGTGTGGAATGACAAGCTAGCGAACCAGTTTTACTTGGATGGTGAGAAAGATAAGATCGTTTCCGGCAATGTCGTAGGCAACGTGGTGACACTGCGGCTGAGAAATTCATCGACAGCTAAGCGAATAACCTATCTGAAAGAGTCGAACTGGAATCAGGATACGCTTTTAAACGGCACAAATGGCATCGCCGCACTCACCTTTTGCGAAGTTCCCATTCGCCGACCTATTTCTAATTGATTGCCTGCCCTGTCGACGTAGACTTTAAGGCCAGTGGCTCACTTGGTCATGCCGAGCGAATCCACCGCCCGCAGTACGCCTTCGGCCTTGTGCCAGGTCTCTTGTTCTTCCAACGTGGGATCACTTGCTGCCACGATGCCACCGCCGACTGGGACTTGCCACCAGCCGTCGCAAGCGGTGACCGTGCGAATCAATATACTCAGGTCCATATCACCAGCGAAGCTTAAGTAACCCAAACTTCCGCAGTAGGGACCACGCGCCGTTGGCTCCAATTGGCTGATAATCTCCATAGCGCGTATTTTAGGCGCGCCCGTAATCGAACCACCTGGAAAAGTCGCTCTCAGTAGATCACTGGCTGAAAATCCTTCAGACAATCGTGACCGAATGACGCTTACCAAGTGCCACACGTAGCGGTATGCCTCCAGCTGACACAGGCTGGTGACTTGCACACTCTCACTCTCTGAGACTCGCGACAGATCATTGCGCAACAGATCCACAATCATCACATTTTCGGCACGATCTTTTTCACTGTGAAGCAACACTTCGCTCATCGCCTTGTCAGCCGCAGGATCGCTCATGCGAGGTCGTGTTCCCTTGATCGGTCGCGTTTCAATCTCACCTTGAGTCAGCTTAAGGAACCGCTCGGGCGAACTGCTGACGACTTGTACGCGACCGAAGTCGGCAAAACCCCCAAACGGGACAGGATTCTGCTGGCGCAAATGCAAATACAACGAGCGCGCGTCGTTGGTCGCACGCCGCAGCAGCCGCTGTGCGATGTTGACTTGAAAAATGTCGCCGGCATACACGTACTCGACCGCCCGAGCGACGGCTTCACGAAATCCGAGTGAGGAGAAATTGCTGCTCCAATGCTCAGACCAGCGTGTCGAAAACTGCGGAGCCAATTGCGCCTTCGGCAGTTCGCAGACGAATTTCGGCAACAAATCGCTGGTCAGCTCAGGCGATTCGATCCACTTCAGAAAATACTGCAGCCGTCGGTAGGCCCGCCGCTGTCGCTTCAGGGGATCAGCCATCGGCCAGCCTTGCGAAATCAACCAGGCCTCGTTCAGCTCGTGATCCCAAGCCAGCACGACATCATACAATCCGAGCGCGGCCAGCGGCAATCGAAACTCGTTATGCAACGCGGTTGGGATCTTCTCAAAACAGCCGCCCAATTCATAACCAAACCAACCTAGCATCCCGCCTTGCATCGGCGGCAACCCAGAAATTGCTCGTGTGTGATACTGGGCCGTCAGCTGCGCAAGTGAATTCAATGCTTCCGCGTGGGGCTTGTCGATTCGTAACGTGCAGAAGGGGTCTGCCGACAGGTAACTGTAGCGACCGAGGCCCGCCATTGGCAAACTGCTATCCAACCACACACAGCCAGGCAAACGCGAGAGCCGCCTAAAGCAATGTTCGGGCGTGAACTCTGCCGGCAATCTTCGCACCAGAGGCTCCGGTGACGATAGTGACTGGATGAGCGTCGGGGCAATTTGAAACGGAGTTTTGGACAACGAATGACTCAAAAAAACGGAACCTCGGCTCGAATCGGTTCTTATTTTAGCGTCATTCCGCCAGTTCTCCGATAACTGCTGACAAATGTCTCGCAAACCAGGGATAAATAGCGGGAACTACGATGGTTGTTAACAGCGTTGAGGTAACCAGGCCGCCAATCACGACGGTTGCTAGCGGACGTTGCATCTCAGCTCCATCACCGGTCGACATCGCCATGGGCAAGAATCCCAAGCTCGCCACTAACGCGGTCATCAAAATAGGTCGCAATCGTGCTAGTGCGGTGACCTCTGCCACGCTGTGCACGGCAAGCCCCGTACGTCGAAGCACTTCCGCAGCGCTGACCCATACCAACCCGTTTAGCACGGCGACCCCAAACAAGGCGATGAACCCAACCCCGGCGGAGATACTAAATGGCATCCCTCGTATCCACAATGCAAAGATCCCGCCGGACGCCGCAATAGGCACCGAGAGATAGATCAATCCGGCCAACGAAAACGACTTGAAAGTCGTAAACAACAGTAGGAAAATCAATAACAATACGATCGGTGTAATCAGCGTCAGCCGTAAAGAAGCGGATTGCAAATTCTCAAAATCGCCGCCCCACATGATTTCATATCCCGTAGGCAATTGAACTGCTTTGCCAATCCGCTGTTGAGCTTCCGCAACAAAGCCTGCCACATCGCGCCCACGTACATTGCAGGCGATAAAGGTCCGCCGCCGTGTCCCTTCGTGCTCAACACCGGGCGAAGTCTCTTCAGTGCGAATATCAGCCAAGTCGCCGAGCGGAATTGGTTCCCCGTTTACTGCATCCACCGGCAGTTGTTTGAGCATTTCTATCTCGCCGCGCCAACGCTCTGGAAAGCGCACAACCATCGGGTAGCGCGCGCGACCTTCGTAAACCACGCCCGCGTGGCGCCCACCAATCGCTTCGACGACATCCATGACCTTGCGAGAGTGAATTCCATACTGAGCCAACGCAGCACGATTCGGCACGATTGTCACCGTGGTAATGTTAGCTTGATAATCCGCTTTGACATCCACCGCCCCAGGGATCGCTTTCAGTTCGCGCTCAATGTCCTTGGCTTTTTCACCGAGCACTTGCAGGTCTTCACCATACAACAGCACTGCCACCTGCGCCTTGACACCCGCCACCAATTCATCGACCCGCATTTCTATGGGTTGCGTGAAAGCATACACGGCACCAGGAATTGAGGTATTCAGTCTGGTCGACATCTCTTTTGACAACTGGTCGCGCGTCAAACCCGCTCGCCAGTGGGAATGTCCTTTCAATATGACCCACACGTCGGTTTGATGGACCCCCATTACATCGTTCGCGATTTCAGGCCGTCCCGTTTTACAAAAAACAGTTCGTACTTCAGGAAACTCTCTGAGCACATTCTCAATCTGGGTTGACATCACGACCGCATCTTCCAGGGAGGCACTTGGCAATCGATTGGCTTCGATCAATAGATCGCCTTCTTCCAAACGTGGCATGAATTCCGCTCCCAGCCGCAGACTCACCGGTACGCTGATCGCGAAAACTCCCAACGCCAATATCGCAGTAAGCAACTGATTTCGAATCGCTAGGTTGATTACCGGGCGGAAAGCACGCTTGATCGCACGAACAAACCATCCGTCCTCAAGCGGTACACTTTTAGGCAAGAATGTTGTAGCGAGCGCGGGCATCAGCGTCATGCTGATCACCAATGAGCCTGCCAAAGCGAACAAGACGGTAAGCGCCATCGGTCGGAACAACTTGCCTTCAGTCCCTTCCAGCATGAGAATTGGCAGATAGACCACCGCAATAATCAGTTCGCCAAACATGGTCGGCTTTCGCACTTCAATGGCTGCATCGCGAATGATCTTGTTCCGTTCAGCTGCCGATAGCACTACCATGCCATGAGAATCGCGATTCGCCCCGACGGCGTGCGCCATTCGATGCATGCAATTCTCAACCATGATCACCGACGAATCTACAATCAATCCAAAGTCGATCGCACCTAGACTCATCAAGCTAGCCGTAATCGCGCCTGCATACATCAAATTGGTAGCGAACAACATAGAAAGCGGAATTGCCAGCGCTGTGATCAAGCCAGCTCGAAAGCTGCCGAGCATGATCAATAGTACAACCACCACCAGTACTCCTCCTTCGACCAAGTTCTTCATTACCGTCTTCAAGGTTCGCTGAATGAGATCTGCCCGATCATAGATGACTTCTAACGTCATACCGGGTGGCAAGGTGAGTTTTATTTCTTCTAACCGCAGCTTAGCCCGCTCGACCACTTCGCGCGAGTTCTCGCCAATTAACATCATCACCATTCCGGTAACAATTTCGCCGCGACCATCGCGCGTAACAACTCCTTGGCGAGCCATCGCGGATTGGCAAACATCGGCAACATCGCCAATCAACAATGGGTTGCCTGCTGCGTCGCGGCGTAGCGAGATCTGTCGAATTTCCTCGAGCGAATGAATCATCGCTTGGCCGCGAATGAACTGCGATTCATGATTGCGCACCACATAGCCACCACCCGCGGTAAGATTGTTCGCCTCAATCGCGCCAAACAACTCGGCAAGCGACACACCGTTGCTCGACAACCGCGCGGGGTCCGGTTGAATCTCATAGGTCTTATACAATCCACCGTGCGAGTTGACTTCCGTGACGCCGCTTACTCCACGCAATTTTGGGATAATGTCCCAATCCAACACCGATCGCAACTCGGTGGGTGAATAGCCCGCGCCGCGCACTTCAAACTGCAATATTTCGCCCAACGCCGTCGTCAGCGGCCCCAGTTTGGGCGATCCGTATTCCACGGGGATCATCGACGCGGCGATCGCAATGCGCTCGTTGACCAACTGTCGCGCCCAATAGATATTTGTGCCTTCATCGAACACGATCGTTACTACCGAAATTCCAAACCGCGAGATGCTTCGCAGCTCCGCGACATTAGGAATGCCACCCATGGTCGATTCAATCGGATACGTCACAAAACGTTCGACCTCAACCGGCGACAACGCACCCGCTTCGGTCATCACAGTGATCTGAACATTCGTCATGTCCGGCACCGCATCGATCGGCAATTGAAGCGCCGACCATACTCCGGCACAGGCCATCAAAAAGAAAGCCACGAATACGAGAAAGCGATTGTTCAGGGAGAAATCTATCAGTGTGGCGAGCATGGTTGTCTTCTGAGTTGTGAGTCCAATTTCTTATCATGTGGCTGCGAATCTATCGGGTCTTACGAGCGACTCAGTCCTCGGCTTCCAAGAGCAATTCCGACTTCAAATAGAATACGCCATCGATCACTACCGATTCACCGACAGTCAAACCAGCCTTGACTTCAACCCACCCACCAGATCGCTCGCCGATTTCCACTTCGCGACGCTGAAATTTGTTCCCCGCTAGCGGCACAAACACAAACGGAAGCGATTCGTGAGTTGCAACTGCGCTCTCAGGTACCGCCAGGCAATCGTTTTTCTCTCCAAGCGGCAACTCGACGTTCACAAATAATCCTGGTCGTAAGCGACCGTCGTTTTTGACTGTGGCTACAACTGGAATCGCGTTCGTTGTTTGATCCACTTCGCGCCCTACAAAATAAACACGCGCATCTAGCCGTTCAGATCCCAATGCCAGTGAGGCCACTTTCAGCACATCGCCTGACTGCAGCGATAGCCCGCGCCACTGAGATTCTCGCAACTGCGCTTTGATCCACAAATTGCTCGTGTCAGCCAAAATGAGCAACCCATCACCTGGACTCACTCGCTCTGTTTCCGCTAGCATTTTTTGTTCAATACTTCCGTCGAGTGGCGCACGAACTTCAACCGTCGCCAAGTTATCACCCGGTGACTCCGGCCGACTTGGCAATTCAATCGCCGACTGGTAGCCCATCAATGTCGCAGTCTGTTGTCGCGTCAAAGCAAGTTGCCGCTGAGCCGTTTCGACGGCGGTCGTTGCCTTGGCAACTTCCTGATTGCTGTCAAAGAGGATCTGTTCGATGTTGCCGCGAAGAGATGCTGCGGCGGCTTCCAGTTGCGATTCTCGCACAGCCGCCGTGCGACCCGCGATCGCACCCGATTCCGCGGCGCTCGAAATGCGATTAATCTGCGACTGGGCCAGCAACATTTGCGAATAAGCGGTAAGCAGTGTCTCTCTCGATGCACCGATCTGTTCGATCGCTTTGGAATCACGAATTTTCTCTGGGGAATCGCCTCGCTCAATCGCCGCCGTGAGCGTTTCAATGCCCTTGCGCCGCTCGCGCTGGAAACTCAAGGTGCGATTTAGCAATTCCAGTTCAGCTACTTGCTGCTTCTCCGCCGCCCGCGATTGGCCAATCTCCGGACTACTGATTACTGCCAGCAAATCACCTTTCTTCACCTGGTCGCCTGGCTTGACCAAGAACTTCGCGACTGTGCCCGCAGTGGCACTCCTCAACTGCACATGCTTGGATTCATCGTAAGTCACCCGGCCAGGTACTATCGCCGTCGCTTGAAGCACTCGCTGCTCCACTCGGCCAATTTTCACACCTGCCCAGCTGCGCTTCGTGTCGCTCAATTCTACTTCCGTCCGCACTACGGTCGCTTCGGCCGCTGCAACCTCCACGTTCACTGTGGATTCCATTAAGAAATGCCAAACACTCCATAAACCGCCAAGCACACAAATCGCAAGTAAAGGTACGATCGACTTCTTTAACCAAACGCTGGCAATGGTCATGATTTACACTTAGGGAAAAAATGCTGGCTTGCTTACGAGTGAAATAGACTGGTTTTCAATCTACGCAAAGCACAATCTGCGGCTTGGCGAACGACTGAAATACACCCTGTCGACACACAACAACTCAACGCGAAGTTGTGCAAACGAAACTTGTGTGTCCTGGCTCAGCACAAGCAGACGCACAGCACTGCATAGGCAGGTGTGCTGGAGAGTCGAGTCTGAAGAAAACTCGCATCCGCGGCGGATGAAAAACGAAGATCTTCGGCAACAATCAACACGTCACCATAATTCGCAGGTATCTTGTCGGAATCTAACTGCAACAACGAGCGATGATGCTGCTCGAGCTTTAGAAAACTGTCGGCACTCTCCAAATCGTGCTGGCTAGCGATACTAGAATTTGCTAACAGTGAATCGCAGCATTGGTCGAGCAAAATGAAATGAAAATGCAGGCCAGTATTTGCATGACCATTGTCCTCAAGACCTAAGCTATCTGCATGATAGGCGAACACATGTTCCACCAAATGGCTATTGTCAGTTAGAGACTGCAGATCAAGCGAATGTTGGTGAACAATTGGAACCGGCCCCCGCCATACACTAAAACATAGCATCCAGCACAAACCAACGTGCCAAACCGAAGTTCGCCGCTTGCTGCGATCGCTGTTCAATGATTGCTGGGATTGCATTTTGTCCAATTTTAAAAAAGACTTCCTGAACTGTTTATTGTGGATGCCTAGGTGGAGATTGTCAAATCAGCGTTTCGTTCGTTCGATCTCGGTGTAAATGAAATCAGCCGAAGGAGTTACTTCGGCTGACTGCTGTGGTTCGGTGCATCATCGAATGAAAATTAGCTCATTCACTGGTTGGGCGTCGTGGGCGATCTGCGCCGCCTTCGCGTGGCGTGCCGCGACCAGGGCCCTCGCCGCGACCGCCGCCAGCTTGCATTTGACGTTGAGCAACCACGGTTAACTCGTCGCGAGATAGTTTCTTATCGCCGTCGGTATCAGCGCGACTGATCATTGCGCGCATTCGCTCGGGTAATTCGCTCTCTGATAAATAGCCGTCGTTATCCTTATCGCCTTCCATCAGCCGAGTCACCATTTCTTGCGGACTTCCGCCTCCGAATCCGCCACCTGGGCCTCCCGGTCCGGCAAATCCCCCAGGACCACCTGGCATGCCTTCAAAGCTGGGCATCAACTCGTCCATGGTCAACTTGCCGTCCTTGTTCTTGTCAAGCTTTTTCAGAGCCACAACGGCCATGTCAATCTCATTTGCGGAGATCGTACCATCTTGATCCGCATCCAATGCCATCATGATGGGCAGTCTGGCAATCATGCGTCCAGGTCCCATCTGACCCCCACCGAAACCTTCACCGCGACCACCGAAGCCCTCGCGAGGGCGTTCACCTTCCCGAGGTCGATCGCCTTCGCCTCCGCCAGGTGCGCGTTCTTCACGCGGCGCGGCGGGATCGCGATCCTGAGCGAAAGTTGCCAAAGCTGGCCCAAAAGCCAGGACCAACCCAAGTTGAACTGTGAATCGCTTCATTGTCTCGTCTCCAAAATTGTTGGTCGATCATTGAACCGGAAAGTGCTCCACCCAAGCTGTTAACAACTAACAAACCCCATCATTTATGCGAGGTTCCGCATCGTCTACGAGGCAATTCTGAAGGATTCTCGCAAATTCGCCAAGTATTATCGCCGTGGCACCCCAAATAAGTGCATCTTCACAGTGAATAGTTTTCGCATGCCAGCTTGCGTTGCCTCGTCGAAATACATGTTCAGTCAGCCGACTGTCATCCAGTAACTGCTCAACAGGCAGATGAATTACGCGTTCCACCTCCCGCACGCAGGGAATATAAGCAAGCCTCTGATCGCAAACGGCCACAAACGGGCGAACGAAATAATCGCTGTTGTAAACGTAAATCGGTTGTAACTCGCCTACAAATTCGCCTGGAAATGAGGCTGTCCCCAACTCTTCCGCGAACTCGCGACACGCCGCTTCCAAATGGCTTTCGCCCGCTTCCACACGACCGCCTGGCAGAGAAATCTGTCCCGGATGGTCAGGCAGGTGCTTGGGACGCTCTGTCAGTGGAATCGTCCATCCCGAATTGGTAGCCTCCAGCATTATCATCACCGCAGCTTGTTTCGCTGTCGGTGCCGGCGGACCAAAATGTCGCCCGTATGAAAGCGAAGGACTGAATCGCATCCGGCCTGCATGTCGGAGGTTCAGATCCGATTGGCTACTCAGTTGCCTACGCAGCTGAGTTGCCAATTCCATTCGTGGGTGTGCCAGCGACCAAGGAATCATCGAGTTTGAAATCCAATCTGCAAGTTGAAGCAGTTTATTGCGTGCTAATCCTCGGCGCGGCTTTCGTCGTCGCACATTTTCACAATCTTGGGATCGAATCGGGCAATGACTTGGACCAAATCAGCCTGCGCAGCCATAACTTGATGAATATCTTTGTAGACCCCAGGCGCTTCGTCCGCTCCAGCCGAAACGACACGCACGCCTTTCTCGATCAAATCATTGCGGACCGCTTTCCATCTATACTTATTGCGAGCCGCTGTGCGGCTCATGCAACGCCCCGCTCCGTGCGACGCCGATTTTAGGCTTGCGACGTTTCCCCGACCCCGCACAACAAATCCCGGAGTAGCCATCGAACCTGGAATCACACCCAGTTCACCCGCAGCGGCGGGAGTCGCACCCTTGCGATGTACGATCAGTTCGCGACCCTGATGCTGCTCTTTCCAGGCAAAGTTGTGATGATTCTCAACCCCCGCAACGATCCTCGCGCCAAGCAATTTGCTCACCAGTCGATGAATTACGTCGTGATTAGCAGCCGCATAGTCACCCATCAAATTCATTGCGGCCCAATACTCTTGCCCCGCGTCGCTCGCCATATCCAACCAAGCTAAATACCCGAACTTGGTATCGAACTGACGAGGCAAACGACTGCGAGCGATCGCGCTGTAGGTTGAACAAACACTTGCACCGGTGCCGCGACTCCCACTATGGCTGAGCAGGGCCATGTAAGTCCCCGCGTCGAGCCCCAGTTGGTCGTCACGCTGATCTAACGTCAGCGTTCCGAACTCGACAAAGTGATTGCCGGAACCGCTTGTACCCAGTTGTCGGCGGGCGACATCTTTCTTCTCGCGAGTTGCGCGGCAGACCGTCCAATCCTGATCCATGACGGGATGGTCTTGCGGCTTTTCATGTTCTGAGCCGATGCCAAAGCGCGTTCCACGATTGAGCACGTCTTCAAAGCGCGATGGGTTCTTGCTGAGTTGTTGCGATTCGATATCGAGAATGGATAGCTTCAT
>JANLQO010000257.1:0-8829 GCA_031367855.1 Planctomycetia bacterium
CACTGGCCTCAGGTCAATTGCGCCTTGATGGCCGGAGGTGGCCTGAAACATGGTCAGGTGATCGGTGCGACGGACCGCCTCGCGGGAGAAGTCGTCTCAAGGCCTGTAACCTTTGGCGAAGTCTATGCGACTTTGTTTCATCATTTGGGCATTGATGTCCAGCAGACTACCGTCGCCGATAACAATGGTCGTCCGCAATACTTGGTCGAAGATGATGGGAAAGTCCTACCGGAACTGATCTGAGTCATCTAGCGATTAACTCAGCCAGGCATTTCAAGCGGAGTCGCACGATCCCACACGACCACGAAGCGTATCTTTCGCTAACAATGACCTGGCGCGTCCTGGCCTGTCTTTCGGGGCTGGCTGTGCTAGCAATACTTATCACGGCCCGCTGTTTGGAGCCGGCGAGCGCGGGCTTTGGGACACATCAACAGCTCGGATTGCCGCCTTGTACATCGGTTGCACTGTTTGGCATGCGCTGCCCGTCATGTGGCATGACGACTTCTTGGAGCTTGGCGACTCGCGGAGAATTTCTTGCCGCAGCGCGAATCAACTGCGGTGGCTTGCTCCTGGCAATAATCGCTCTGGCATATATACCTGCAAGTTGCTATTTCACTTGGCGAGGTCGATCTACGCGCGGCGGTTGGTTTTCACTGGCGCTCGGAATTTCGATCCTGACATCGCTAGCGATCGCCATTGCTCAATGGTTATGGCGTTTATACTCGTAGCACCAATGCAAGGAACGCAGGATGTGTAATCGAATTGTCCATGGATGGAAGTCGAATCTGCCAATCAGTTCCACTGGCCCTAAGGCTTTAGTGCTGACGGCGTTGCTGGGCGGACTGCTACTGAGCAGTTCAATGGGCTGCGTACGCTTGGCGGCAAACATGATCAACGCCATACAAGGAAACGATCGGCCAGCGGAGTACGATGGCTTTGAAGAGCAGCGCGTCGCCGTTGTTTGCGGTACAGATAAGGGGCTGAGCAACGATGCTACTACCGCCCTGATGACGGGTTATGTCCACATGGCACTCAACACCAACGTCAAGAAAATCGAGCTCGTCCGAGCTGAAGAGATCGAACAGTGGCTGGATGTTCATAGTTCGATCGAAAGCGATTACGTTGAAATTGGCAAAGCGGTAAAAGCCGACAAGTTGCTGGCAATCGATATATCGAACTTGAAGGTTAAGGACGGTCAAACTTTGTTCCGTGGCCAATGCGACATCGGTGTGACGGTCTATGATATCAACGCAAAAGGAGCCATCGTTTATCGCAAACAGATTCCTGAATTCACCTTCCCAAAAATGGGCGGGCCGACGATCGTAGATACTACCGAACCCAAGTTCCGAAATCAGTTCCTGAAGGTCATTGCCATCAAAGTTGCGGGACTCTTCTATCCGGTTGATCCAACGGCTGAATACGCGCTCGACGCCACCGCCAACAGTTTCTAGCACCGTGAGCAGCCTGCACCTGGCGCATCGTGCGCATTACGGCACTTCCCACTTTATAGAATTCAAGATGAAGAAATTTGGTCTAGCGATCCGTGATTCGCTCCATCACTGGCCGTTGCTGCTGCTAGCAACCGTCTGCTCACTTGGAGTTGCAACGTTGTGGAGCGCGAATATTGGTGCGATGTATCCGGTCATCGAAATGACCCTGCAGGGGAATTCTACACAAAAGCAGCTCGCCAAGGTTGTTAACGAAACCGAACTGAAGTTGGCGTCAGTCGAACAAAACTTGTCTACGACCAAAGCGAGCTTAACGGAACTAGAGGCGGATCCTTTCGCTGTCCGCGATCAACTCAAACAACTCGAAGCGGAAGCCAAAGAGGTTGCAACGGCGCTGGCTTGGCAGCGTTGGCGACTGGATTTTGCGAACAAATACTTGCCGAGCGATCCGTTCCAAACGATCTGTTGGATCATGGGCATCATGCTCGTCAGCACTGTCTTGCGGCATCTGTTGTTACTGGCGAATGATTTGTTAGTCGGCCGCGTCTCGACGACCATCGCGCGCTCGATGCGTTTACGAGTGTTCGATCAAGCCTTATCCTTCGACCGAAAAACCTATCAAAGCTATGGGACCAGTGGCCTGTTGGCTGGAATTGCAAACACTTCGGACGCGCTCACCCACGGCTTGATCGCCTTCTTTGGATTAGCCATTCGTGAACCGCTGCGTATTATCGCCTGTTTGATTGGAGCGGCTTTGATCTATTGGCGGCTGCTGTTGCTGAGTGCTCTTTTGGCTCCGCTGCTCGTGTTGGTGGTGTATTGGTTCAATGGCCGCGTTCGCAGTATTGCCCGCAAGATGTTGGGACAACACGCGGGTTTTCATGAAGTGATTCTGGAAGCGCTCAGCAATGTGTTCACCGTGCAAGCCTACACGATGGAGTCGGAGGAGCGAAAGCGCTTTGCAGGGTGTACTAAAGACATGCAACGTTGTAGCATGCGGATGATCCTCTACACAGGACTAAGCAAACCTCTGACGGAGTTGATTGGTGTTGGCATGATCGCAGTCACCGTGTGCGCGGGTGCCTATCTGATCGTAAACAAGGAAACGCATCTCGGTTTCCTGCGTATCTGCGATGAACCCATGACCGCCTCGCGGCTTATGATTTTCTTCGCGATGTTGATTGGTGCCAGTGATCCGCTCCGCAAGATGTCAGGTGTCATGACCGCGATCCATTCCGGTTCGATGGCTGCCGAGAGTTTATATAAAATGCTCGAGAAACCAGCCGCATTGGTCGATCCGGTTTCGCCCGTAAATGTGCCTTCACCGCACGGTGCGATCTCGATTCGCGACGTTTCGTTTGCTTACACCAAAGGCAATCCGGTACTCAAGCAGATCAACTTGGAAATTCCCTACGGCCAAACCATCGCCATCATTGGAGCCAACGGTAGCGGCAAGTCAACTTTGATCCAGCTACTCTGTCGCTTCTACGATCCCGTTGGCGGTACAATATCCATGGACGGAGTGGATTTCAAACAGATGTCCATTTCGTCGCTGCGCAAGCGCATCGCGCTGGTAAGTCAGCAAACGGAATTGTTCAATCGAACGGTACTTGAGAATATTCAATACGGCAGTCCAAACAGTACCCGCGAGGAAGCCATCGAAGCTGCCAAGTTGGCTTTCGCGCACGATTTCATCATGAATTCCTTGGAAAACGGCTACGAAACGAAAGTTGGTCAGTCAGGTCAGAAGCTTAGCGGTGGACAACGCCAAAGAATTGCCATGGCCCGCGCGATCCTGCGCAAGCCTGAGATCCTGATCTTAGATGAATCGACCAGTCAAATTGACATGGTCAGCGAATTGCAGATTCGTCAATCCCTATCTGATCTCAAACGCAAGTGTACGATCATCATCATCGCACATCGCGAAGCGCTCATGGCGCTAGCAGATGAAACGTACGAAGTCGTCGATGGCAAGTTGCAGCGAGTCGAAAATCGTTTGAAGGCAATCGCATAAATAGATCTTGGGATGCGGCCTACCGTGATATCACGTGGGCGAGTCTCTCCGAGACTCGCAATAGCCGCGATAAAATCGCGCCACGCCCTTCGCACAGCCTCAGAGCGTGCCACCCAAAAATCTCGTCTGGTTGAAGCTCTATCGTTCTGTTTGACTTAGGTTTTAGGGTTCCAATAGGTTTCGAATCCAAAACTCGGTCATCAACTGCTGCATGTGAGCGCGTTGCTGCGGGTCAGCCACGCCGTGCCGATTCTTGGGATAGACCATCAAATCGAACTGTTTGCCTGCATTCTGTAATGCATCAGCCAACTGCAACGTGTTGCTCAAATGGACGTTGTCATCCCGCTCGCCGTGGATCAGTAACAAGCGCCCGTGCAAGTCCCCCGCACTTTCCACCACCGAACTTGACTTATAGCCTTCATAGTTATCCTTCGGCAGATCCATATAACGTTCCGTGTAGATTGCATCGTAATTGCGCCAGTCCGTGACCGGTGCGCCCGCGATGCCAGCGCGGAACAGTTTGCTGTGTGTCAGCGCGTAGGAAGTAAAATAGCCACCATAGCTCCAGCCCCACAGACCCATGCGTTCGCTGTCCGCCCATGGTTGTTCGCCGACCCATTTCACGGCATCTTCCAAGTCACGCAATTCGACGCGTCCGAGATCCTTGCGTATCGACCATGTGTCCTTGATGCCGCGTCCGCGGGCGGAACGATTGTCGCACAGCACTACTGCGAACCCTTTTTGACACAGCATTTGATGCCACCAATAGTTGCCTCCGGACCAAGCATTCTTCACGGTCGGAGCTTGCGGCCCACCATAAACATGGAACACTACCGGCAGTTTCTTTGAAGGATTCTGCATATCGGTGTCGCTGGGCAACATCACCAGAGCTTGGAGTGCTAGTCCGTCGCGTGCCTTAATCGCTATCGGCATAGGTGGCCGAGTATTGACATACTTGTAGCGATCCGAAATGGGCGCTTCGATGACTCGCAATAATTGCCCGTCAATGGTATGCAGGCTGGCGACGGGCGGCGTCGTCAAGTTACTGAAAACGTCGATAAAGTACGTTCCTGATGCATCGACGGTCGCGCGATGAGTACCGGGCGCTGAAGTCAATGGGTGGACACTCGCCCGCTGCAAGTCGACGGCGATCAATTGCGATTCGGTAGGATGTGAAATGTTTCCATTGACGAACGCAGTCGACTCGTCGCTTGATACACTCAGCAAGCCCTCCACATCCCAATCGCCGCTGGTCAGCGGAGTGCGTTTGCCTGATGTCGAAGAAACTCGATAAAGATGCCGTCGTCCGTCGGGCAGATCGCTAAGCCACAGGAAATCACCGCTGGTTATAAACTCGGGTGTGCCGAGGACCTCGATCCAGCCGCCGGTCGATTCAGTGAATAGCGTCGCCGATTTGCCAGAATCGCGATCGACGCGAACGAGCGACTGCTTGTTCTGCACACGATTGAAAACTTGCAACCACAGTTCGTTAGTCGGCGACCAAGTCACACGCGCGATCAATCGATCGGCTTCGGCGAAGGCCGATAAATCCACCTGTTGTAATGCGCCTGTGGTGATATCCACGATCCACATTCTGGCAATCGGCAATGGATCACCCGCTTTCGGATACCGCGTGTCTTCCAACTGCTGACGAAAACTGATGCTATCCGAGACTTGATAATGCAGAACCGGCGTCTGATCCAATTGCAAAAACGCAATCTGTCGAGCGTCTGGGCTCCACCAATAGGCCTTAAAATTGCCACGACCATACAATTCCTCTTGATAAACCCAGTCGAGTTTCCCGTTGAGCAAGTCTTCAGTGCCGTCCTTTGTCAGTTGTTTCAACTCAGTTGACTCAGTGGCTACTATCCACAAATTGCTATCTCGCAAAAACGCAACATGTTTTCCATCCGGGCTAAGCTCGGCGAATTCCTCGTCAGCGGTCTCGGAGTGTGTCAATTGCCGAGCGGCACCACTCTCAGCGTCGAAGTAATATAAATCGCGTCGATGCGGGACGAGAGCATGCCTGCGATCCGGCGAAAACGACTTAAGAGTAGCTGCATTGCGAGCTTGTTCAACATTGAACGCGGCCAGCGAACCCAGTTTCTGAGCCATCGTGCGCAGTTCCTCAAGGGGTCGCATGGCGCCGGTCGCAGCATCGACTGCGAAGGTCGCATCATCGCGCCGAATTGTGTACTCGGCGGTCTTTCCGATCCAAGTCGAACCTCGAACCATACCGCCACTGTATTCAACAGTGCCGCCCGGCGCGTAAAGATGCTCGAGCGTGATTGCCTCAGTTGTTGGAACTTCGTCGACGGTGGACATCGCGTCCGCGACCAGCTCTTGAACAATGCGTTGAACCGGAAAAGGCCGGCCGACGACAATATCTGGATCAAAAAAATTCCAAACGGTGAAACTGTCATCGGCCTCGGGCTCGAGTATATGAGCTGCCAGCAGACCGAGCGGCTGCGTCGCTTCGACGATGAAAGTGCCCGCTGGCAGTATCACTTCCGCAGCGGTCATTTTCGCATCGACATCCATCAACGCGTGACCCTGGAAATTGTTCAAGCGTTTGGCGCTGAAGACATCATAACTTTCAGTCTTTGCCTTCGTTTCACTCTTCAGTCGCTTGATTTGAACGCCATGCCGTGCCAAATGACTAACGGCCCACGCGTATTGCTCGCCGATCGCGTACGCATGCGGCAAAGTAACCGAATTGGTCGCTTCAGCCCGATTCCAGAGTTGTACCGGATAATCTTTTGGTGTGAGATTGGCGGCGGATTCCGCGCCATAGGGACCTTTCGGTGGCGCACCGCCGGCTTGCTGAAAGCCGCGAACGTTAACCACATCACCCGCAGGGGCTAACTTCGCATTGAGCGCCAGCAACTGCCCCACATGCGGAGTCGCTGTCGACTGTTCAATGAGTCGCCGCACTTCACTTTGTTGCTCCGCTAAACTGAATAGTAACTCGCGAACAAATGCGTACGAAGCGTCAATGCGCCGCTGGTAACTAGCGTACGAATACGACTCCACTAAGATACCGATACGTCCTCGCAAACCCATGTACTCGATGCTGTAGCGAGGTTCATGCCCATAAGTTTCCCAGCGTCGGTGCTCGGCGTCGAAGTTGCCGTAATAGTATGAACCAAAGCCAAGTTCCTCCATGCGCTCGGACAATGTTGGCATCATTTTACCGCGCAGCCAGCGATCAATCGCTTGCGGTGCCGACGGATTGTGCGGAATATCATACGTCATATCGTAACGATGCAGGGAACCATTGGTGGTGTGCATATCAACGAATATATCTACATCAAAACGGTTAAACGCCGCTACCAAGGAACTGACTTCGGGCGTTTCGAGTTTGATGAAGTCACGATTGAGATCCAGCCCCTGAGCGTTTTCACGTAGACCCATTCCCGCGTCAGGTCCAGCTTGGCCAGGACGATGCAACGCGCCGCGACGTTCGTTGCCGTCAGCGTTAAAATTGGGCACGAATATCAAGCGCAAGCTCTGCCACCACTTCTCTTGCCTTCCACAGGCCATATCGCGCGCGAGGGCCAACATGGCTTCCTTTCCATCGCACTCACCAGAGTGAATACCGCCGAGAACTAGCACGGACAGCGGCTTTGTCTCGCTCTTGACCTTCGGTTCGACAACTAGAGCCCACAGCGGTCGACCTTCTACGGTGCGTCCAATAGTGGTAAGTTCCGAACCGTTCCAAACACTTGCAAGACGTCGTAATAACGCTTCGACTTCAGCTCCGTTAGCGGTGGCTTGGAACTTACTGGCTTCTGCCACAGTGGGTAGGTCAACCTCAATTGCCGCGTCGCTTGTCGCTGGCTGGTCATTCGACTTCACTTCGACCGAGTTGTCCGACGGACTCTTCTCCTGAGCGTGCAGGTATAGAGGTCCAGAAGACATGCATCCCCAGACTAGCAATGTCAAGGAGCACGTTGCGGCTCGGATATTCATACTCAGTCTCGAAAAAATGGAAAAAGCAAATGCACAACTGTTATCGATAGATTGTACACAACGTGGAGCACGGGCGCGTAGAGCGAGCCCCGTCTTCGGCTCAAAGCATCCAGAGGGGGTGTTCGCCCAGAATGTTTGCGTTTACCTGCGCGATGTCTGTATTGAATTCTCGATTGAAACTGCTAACCTTTGCTTCGACCCGAGGCGGCAGACGCTCCGCCGGAGTGCTTAAAGTTCACTTCGTTTTCAAACAGCCGTTTAAATCGTCACCGCTATAAATAGGAACAATATGCCTCGACCTGTTGTATTTATTGCACGTCGAATTCCCGATGTAGCTTTTCAGTTGATCGCTGAACATGCTTCTGTGCGACTGCATGAAGGTGCCTTGCCGCCGACACAAGCGGAATTGTTGGGAGGTGTTGAGGGATGCGCAGGGGTACTGAGTCTACTGAGCGATCGCATGGACGCGACAGTGTTCGATGCCGCTGGACCGGGTCTTAAAGTGGTTAGTAATTTTGCGGTCGGCTACAACAACATTGACATCGCGGAGGCTCGCCGCCGCGGCATTGCTGTCGGCAATACGCCCGGAGTTTTGACGGAAGCAACTGCCGATATCGCAGTCGCATTGTTGCTGGCTGCGGCACGCCGATTACCGGAAGGCTGGCAAGCGGTGAAATCACTTGAGTGGAAAACTTGGGAGCCATTAGGTTGGATGGGGCTCGACTTAGCCGGCAAAACACTAGGAATTGTTGGGCTAGGTCGAATTGGCGCAGCAGTTGCGCAGCGTTTGCAGGGTGGGTGGGGAATGAAGGTTTTATATGACGCGCGAAGCACCAAGCCCGAGTTTGATCAGAAATTTGGCGCTCGGCACGTTCCGCTGAATGAACTATTGCGAGAAAGCGATTTTATTAGTCTGCATGTGCCACTGACCGATGTAACGCGAAGACTGATCGGAACGTCCGAGTTCAAACTGATGAAGCAGACTGCGATTCTGATCAATACCGCACGCGGTGAAGTGTTGGACCAAGTTGCACTGTATGAGGCGCTGCGCACGCAGAGAATTTTCGCAGCCGGTTTAGATGTTTGCGAACCCGAACCATTGCCAGCGGATAGCCCCCTTCGCGAGCTTCCGAATTGCTTGATTGTGCCGCACATCGGCAGCGCGACGATTACGGCGCGCAATGCCATGGCGGAAAGATCGGCTCGCAATCTTGTCGCTGGCGTACTCGGTGAACCGCTGCCATTTCCGGTTTAACCCGGATTATTCATAGTCCTGATCAATATTTTACGTAAACGAATATCACGCGACGAGTTACGTCGAATTTGAAAAAACAGACTGTCGTAGCTACGTTCGCCAGAACGTGGCTGTAATTCAAGGCGGTTCACCACGTTCTG
>JANLQO010000289.1:0-2678 GCA_031367855.1 Planctomycetia bacterium
CTCACCCACTATTAGTTTTGCAGTTGCTGCATGACTTCGCGCACGATCTTCTCGATGAAGTCATCGCTGGCAGCATTCGGTGCATTGGCTGAGACGACGGAAGCGGGGGCGATATCAGGCAGCCACTGCGAAAGCTCAGATAGCATTCTCGCGAGTTGCTCTTGAGTTTTTTGGGCTGTAGCCATTTGCTCAGGCGACAGCGGTTGACGACTTTGGCCGAGATCCCATCCACGTGACAGTGCGCCGCGACGGAAGCCTTCAGGAAATTCAGGCTGTTGAATCATCGCGTCGAACAGCGGCAGCAAGCGATACTGCAACTGCATCGCACGATCCCATTGGCCGCGTTGGGCTGCGTCGTACAACGCACGGGTCAGCTCAGGTACCACGCCGCTGGTCGCGTTCGTACCGCCGTTGCAACCGATCATCAACATCGGGGCAAGGGCTGCGTCCCAGCCAGTGAGAAAGGAGAACTCAGGTCGCTGCGGCCGAACGGCGGCGATCATGCGCATCATGTGCGGAATGTCGCCCGAGCTGTCTTTGATGCCGACAACGCGCGGGCAATCCAGTGCCAGGCGGCGAACGGTGGCGACATCAATGGGGGACGCGAACAGCGGAATGTTGTATAGCGTTACATCGACGCTGACATGATCGGCGATTTCTTTGAAGTACTGGTAAACGGCTTCGGGGCCAAGTTTGTAGTAGAACGGAGCGACGATGGCGACTGCGCGAACACCGAGGGCCCCATAGGTTTCGCAGGCGTCGATCGTTTCGCGGACGTTCGCTTCCGCTGCGCCTGCCAGAATTGGCACTCGCGTCCCAACGTGGGCAGTTAGGACTTCAATAATCCGACGGCGTTCTGGAGCCGTAAATCGTGTGAATTCCCCGGTGCTGCCGTTCGGGTAAAGACCATGCACGCCTCGTTGAATCAGCCAATCTACGTACGCGCACAGCTTATCTTCATCCACACGCCCTTTCGAATCGATCGGCGTGATATTGGGAGTGTAGATGCCATCCATCGGGGGTTTGGTCATAGCGGTCACGAGGGTCTGGTTGAGGGCCGTGGGGATTGAGAAGATGGGACGCTGGCTCCATTGTAATCAAGGAAGCTGTTCTGCATGATTCAGTCTAGAGTGCAGTTAGCCTCGACTTTGCACTTCTTCTCCTACCGACGAAAAACTGGCCCGCTTAGAGCCCTACCAACACGTCCAAATGGCAAAATCCTCCCAATCCAGCGCTCACTAGATCTCGTCTGGATCTCGTTTCCAAGCAGTAGCTTGGGAACGAGATCGGACCATGCACGTCTCATCGCTAGGCTGCCAGGGATTGGTTGATCTGGTTTTCGCGCAGCCGCTTCATTGTGGTTTGAGATTCTCAGTCAGCGTGAGTGCCTCGTCGAGCAAACCTTCAGCCTCCTTGATTTTTCCTTGTTGAACCAATGGCCCGAACTGCTGCATCAGCTTGTGAATAGGCATCAAGTCTTTACCGCTGCGCTGCATTTGCTGAACAGCCTGCTGAAGGCGTTCAAGTTTTTTAGCGAATGGAGGTGGCGAGCTCCCAGGCCGACGTACCATTTCTGGGCGTGTGCCTGGGGTCTGCAATTGTTGGTGCGCGGTGGCGTAACGCTTTCGAATAAATTCCTTCATGGACGCGATGATGCTGTCGTAATTTTGATCTTCAGGATTGGTAGCACGTTTGTGGGGAAATGGGTCAGCCTGCAGATCGTCTCGGATCAATTGGTACTTGGCGTCAAGAATCGCATAAAGTCGTTCGGGCTCGAAGTATTTGTCGAGAATCAATCGTGCGGTCTCTCGGTATCTGGTTAGCAACCCGGGATCCGCAACGATGCGGTCCATCAAGGGATGGGGGAGTTGACCTGCAGTCGGCCAGGCAGCGTTCCAGTCGTCAAGGACATGAATTTGTCCGAATGCAATTTCGCTGAAGCCTACGTCGAGATCCCAGGGTAAATAGTGCCAGCGGTTACGTTTTTCGTCGTAACACAGATAATAGTTGTGAGGATTCCAACCTGTGAGCTGGTCAAACGCGCCTGAGAACAACAGAACGGCGGCCGTGCGCAGGAACTCATCGACTTCCAGTTTTGAATCCAGGTTCACCGCGAATTCTTGTGCGAGTGACGTATTGATCATCTCGATGAATTCAACCAGCCGTCGCTGTCCTTTCTTCGAGGCTTTTGTTTCGGGCTCAAAGGTCCGCGCGTAGGCTGAGGGATCGTGTCCGAGGAATTGAAGATTTGAGCCTGGGCCGCCTTCGTCAACCCTGAACAGCAGGCCGTTGGAATCTGGAAAGTTGCGTTGGATAAATGATTCATCAATCCGTTCAACATTGACATACACTCCGCGGTACACATCGTTGATGAATAGCTTGGCATAGTTGCAGCGTTGTGATTTGATTCCTTGATCGCGAAGAATTTCTGTGATGATCGGCTCGCTGAAAACGCTTCCGAACTGGACGCCGTTGTCGAATGAAACCCGATGAAGTCCCAGGAATTGCTGTTCTTCAGCGTACTCATCGAATTTGATAAGAAAGCTTCGCTTGTGCTGCTGTGAAGGCGATGAGGAGCTGTTCCCCTTAAATCGGATCGCCACGTTGTCAAGGGAAATATTTCGCCATTGGAATGATGCCGGCACATAGATGCGCTCGGGCAACGCTGCCAGCATCCG
>JANLQO010000305.1:0-1842 GCA_031367855.1 Planctomycetia bacterium
AAGGGCGATCCGGTGGACTCGTGAAAGTGCCATTGCGTCATCTCAACCGTTTGTTGATCCAGTTTTTCTTTTGCTTTGCGGCCCAAATCTGCAACTTCAGGGGAAATCGCCGTTGTCATTATGGAATCTCTTTCAGAAGAACTATTTATCTTTTTTAATCGATTGCGAGTGCTGCGTTCCTGCGGTAACGACCGTTCTTGGCATCAGCGGGAACGCATTAACGTCTGGTTTTAGTACTGCAAATCGCCAGCTCATGCGCGCTCGGCTGATCCGAAAACTTTGTGGCATAGTTAGGCTTTTGAGTTTGGCACATTATAGGCGGGTCGCCAAATTCGTTTTGACGCAGGCGAGGTGCGGGCCCTCGTGGCAGCGAGCATGCAGAACGTTCGAATTAGAACCTCCAGCCGAGTTGCCGTCGAGCATACAAAGGGAAGTCTCCGCTGACAAGCGCGCCACCACGCTACGCAAAACCGCCCGACTGATGGACTTCGATGGGTGTTTGGAATAGCCTAACTGTTCACTGACAGATCCTCTTAACAGCTTTACCGGACTAGCCCAAGGATTCTTCACATGCGTCGCTCGTTTTTCCTCTCAGCGATTTTGCTTTCCACCTTCATTTTACCTGTCGCTGCCGCTGATCCGACGAGTGAGCCGTTCGGCAAGACGGCTGATGGCCAAGCCGTAGAACTCTACACGCTGAAGAACGAGGCTGGCTTTACCGCCAAAGTCATGACGCGCGGCGCAACACTTGTGCAACTTCTTGCGCCCGATCGTACTGGCAAATTCGAGGACGTCATCCTCGGTTTCGATTCCGTCACGGGCTACGAATCCGAAGACAATCAATATTTTGGCTGCACGACTGGCCGCGTCTGCAATCGCATTGCCAAAGGCAAATTCTCGCTCGATGGCAAAGACTACACGCTAGCCGTGAACAACGAACCCAACCACTTGCACGGCGGCGGGAAGAAGAGCCTGGACAAAGTGCTTTGGCATGCCCAGCCGTTCACCGACGAACGTGGGCAAGGTGTCAGGTTCACTTACACTAGTCCCGATGGCGAGGAAGGTTATCCCGGCACACTTCAGGTGACGGTCACTTACTTGGTCCCCAAGGATAAAAACAACCTCAGCGTTCGCTACCTCGCGACCACGGACAAATCGACTCCCGTTAACCTGACCAACCACGCCTACTTCAATTTGGCCGGTCACGGTTCGCCCAGCATTGGCAACCACATGCTAACTATCAATGCTGATCAATACACGGCGACAGACGAAACGCTTATTCCCACGGGTAAGATCGAAAACGTCGAAGGCACCAACCTAGATTTCCGCAAAGCGACAAAAATTGGCAATCGCATCGATGAGTTGACCGACAAGCCAACGATCGGCTACGACCACAATTTTGTCTTGCGGGCACCCGAAGCCGACAGGCCCATGCGACCAGCGGCAACGCTGTTTGACCCAGACTCTGGTCGTCGTCTGCGCATCATGACCACCGAGCCCGGCATTCAGTTCTACTCAGGCAACTTTCTCAAAGGACAACACGGGAAAGGTGGCAAGACGTACGCGCATCGTAGCGCTCTGTGCCTTGAGACTCAGCACTATCCCGACTCGATCAATCAACCAAGCTTCCCCTCCGTGGTGCTCAAGCCAGGCGCTCAATTCGAATCGCAGACGGTGCTCAGCTTCAGCGTTGGCGAGTAAGTAGCGATTTGCTTTGAATCCGGATTATTCATAAGTCCTGAACAATATTTTACGTAAACGAATATCACGCGACGAGTTACGTCGAAATTTGAAAAAACAGACTGTCGTAGCTACGTTCGCCAGAACGTGGCTGTAACTCAA
>JANLQO010000352.1:0-6585 GCA_031367855.1 Planctomycetia bacterium
TGCCAAAACACCGATTTATGCGTGATTTGTTGCGGGAAAATGCCTTGGATTGTCGTGCACCCGCGCGAAGCTTTCATCGGCGTCTCTACTGCAGTTTGGCCGGTACGATGATTGCTAAGTTGAATTTGGTCAAAATTGTTCAACTCGAATGTAGTCAACGATCGCAAGGGAGCTGCCGCAGTGTCCACCTCAAGTCTCTCTGTCAAAAAGATTTACCCGCAGCAAGTGGAAAGCCAGTACATCCGTTGGTTCGCACAAATCTCCATGGACGACGTTGCAATTGTAGGTGGAAAAAACGCATCCTTAGGAGAAATGTATCGCGAATTGTCGCCGCGCGGAATACGCATACCTAACGGATTTGCAACGACCGCAGATGCCTATCGCACGTTTCTGACACGCACGGGGCTGCAGGAACAGATCGCTTCCCTACTTATGAAAACGACGGTCGCAGATGTTGAGAGTTTACACAATCACGGAGTTGAAATTCGCAATCTGATTAAATGCGCATACTCATTGCTCATGGTAATCCTTGGATCGAAACATCCTACTATTCGCGGAAATTGCATCCGTTCGCGAAACTTTGATCGGGGCATTGTGAGCCACGGGTATTAGCCAAATGACACTCCCTTTAGGCACGTAGGTCCGTCTCTCCGAGGCTGTGACTTTTTGTGGGCGAGTCGCTCTGCGACTCGTCGAAACCAGCGAAAATGAACGTCTTTAATCAAGCAATGATGGCGAGTCGCAAAACGACTCGGCCACGAATACCCATTTAACGAACGATTACCTAAACCATGGCAATCGACCATGAGAACCTACTTGTAACTTCGCTGTCGTTGGCCGACGCGTATCCGCACGAAGTCAATTCCAAGATCATTCGCATTGAAACGCATATTTCCTGGGTGTTCTTGACCGACGACTTCGCATACAAAATCAAAAAACCGATAAAAAACAGCTTTCTCGACTACTCGACATTAGCCTTGCGAAAACACTATTGCGAAGAGGAACTTCGGCTGAATCAGCGATTCGCAAATGAAATCTATCTCGACGTAGTTCCCCTAACGTCCAGCAGCGGGAGCATTCGCATCTGCGGAACGGGCGACCCGATCGACTATGCCGTTCGAATGCGGAGGTTTGCGGACGACGCGTTGCTTAGTCAGCGAGTCGCGCACAATCTAGTTCATCCAGTCGACGTACGTGCGGTGGCTGCCACAATCGCCAAGCTTCACGCTCAAGCGACCATTGCCGATCCGTCAAATCGCTTTGGAACGCCAGATCTCATTTACACCGAAGCGGTCGAAAATTGCCGAGACATTGCTGAAGAGAAAATCCCACGGACGATTGAAATCGTTGAATTGCTCGAGCACTGGACGAATCGCTTTTTTTCTAAGCACGAGAACCAGTTCTGGCGGCGGAAGCAGGATGGTCATATTCGCGAATGCCATGGCGATCTTCATTTGGGAAATGTGGCGCTCTGGAACGAAGAGCTTTTACCCTTTGACGGAATTGAATTTTGCGATGACTTTCGTTGGATCGATACGTTCAGCGATGCAGCTTTCACCGCGATGGACTTTGCCGCCTATGGTCGCATGGATTATTGTCATAGCTTTGTAAATGCCTACTTTGAATCCAGCGGTGACTATTCCGCAGTCGGCTTGTTGCAATGGTACTTGGTCTATCGGGCGATGGTGCGTGCCAAAGTTGCGGCGTTACGATCGACCCAAACACGGGCCACAACGCCAGAACACCTCGCGGCAGAGCATGATCTCGATGCGATGCTCGACCTAGCCTACCGCTTCACTCAATGGCATTCTTCCAAACCCCAGCTGTGGATTACCTACGGCTTAAGTGGAAGCGGAAAGACCACCGGATCGGAACAGGTGCTTCAGCGTCATGGCGCCATCCGCATTCGCGCAGATGTCGAACGCAAACGCTTGGCGGGATTGCAACCTCACGACCGGGTTGCCCGCTGCGATGACGCTGCGGCGAGCCTCTACTCAAGCGACATGACAACCGCGACATTCCATCGCATGGCGGAATTGGCCGGCCAACTACTTCGCGAAGGAACAAACGTCATTGTCGATGCGACATTCCTGCTAAAATGGCAGCGTAAAATCTTCAAAGACATAGCACATCAATTACAAGTTCCATTCCGCATTCTTGCCTTCCACGCCGATCGATCCACGTTGCGTCAAAGAGTCTCCACTCGAATAAGCAAAAACCAGGACGCGTCAGACGCAGATTTAGAAGTGCTGGAGTTGCAACTAAAAAGTCAACAGCAACTCGAACCCGACGAGTTGGAGTTTATTGGGAATGTCCATGACTCAAAGGAGCCACGAAAATGAGAGTTTTGCTCGCTACAGACGGTTCGCTGAGTGCGGAAGAGGCTGCGTGGTTTTTATCACACCTCTCACATAACGAGCCGCTCGAACTGACGGTACTCAACGTATTGTACCGTCCAGATTTCTATGAGACCTCTGGTGCGACCAATTGGTTGGAAACCAGCAACGAGGCAGCAAAGAAGAAGTTCGCTGAAGTCTATGCAAAAATTCAAGACATGTTTGAGGGCGCCAACGCAACGCTTTCGCATGTAATCGCAGAGGGCCACGTTGCTCAAACGATCGTCACTGAGGCACAAACTAGACAAAGTGAATTGGTGGTCATGGGTGCTCGCGGCCAATCTCCCCTCAGCCGCTTGCTGTTAGGCAGCAACTCGGATTTTGTCGTTACGCACGCACCCTGCTCAGTTCTCGTAGTGCGCCCGACTGGCCTGCGCGGCACGCATAAACGTGATTTACGAATTGCAATCAGCTTCGACGGCTCCAATCAATCGCAGGCGGCCATTGACCAGTTTTGTAAATTTGAATGGCGTGAACACACGTGGATTGACGTTTTCACTGCAGTCTCGACCGTAAACAATTTTGATGTACCCATCCCATTTGATTTTTCGGAAACTCTTGAAGCAGTGAAACGTGACAACGCGACGGCTGCGACGAAGTTGCGTGCGAAGTCCTCGCATGTCAATGCCGTTGTGCGCGAAGCCTATCATATTGGCGACTCTATCGTTCGCTTTCTTGAAGAACGACGCTGTGACTTGGTCGTGATGGGCGATACTGGACGAGGCTTGCTGGGCAGATTCTTTCTTGGCAGCGTATCGCGATTCGTACTCAGCCATGCGGGTTGCTCGGTGTGGATTGTTCGTCGACCCCATACCGGTCGATAACCAAGCAGAGAGCATTATGAGGCAATAAGGCAAATGAAAATTCACGCAGAACATCAGATACTAGACAAATGGGTTAAGGCGATCAGCCCGCTAGGATCGGTGCAAGATGCTATAAGTTATGCCTTGCGCAATCGTATCGCAACTTTACAACATTTCTTTCCTCGCGCCGCTATTTCGGAGGTTGAAAGCCATGAAGACGTTCACCAGTTGAGAGTCGCCACACGGCGAGCATCGGCGGTGCTTGATCTCTATGCCGAATTGCTGCCGGCCAAGCCCACCAAGTTGTTGCACCGTTCACTGAGAAAAATCCAAAGGGTGGCCGGAACCGTTCGCGATCTGGATGTGCTCGCTAAACGTTACGGGCAAGTTGAGCATAACAATGGCAAGAAACTGGTAAAAGCACTCCATCGACGACGATTAAGGATGCAGCTGCGCCTTACAAGACTTTACCTTTGGCTGCGGCGGGGCGACCGGTTTTTAAATCAAATTGAAAAACTACTAAATAAAGCCAAGGAATCAGATACACCCAGCGGCCCCGTGGGAATTTGGATGAAGACACGTTGGCCGCAACTGGTTGAACAATTCGATCAATCAACCGATTTCGACACAGAAGATCTCGCAGCACTCCATCGCTTCCGAATTCAGATCAAGCAACTGCGATATGATATGGAACTGCTCGCACCAGTTTTCGACTTCAATCAGCTTGAACGCGCGTATGCGTTGGTGGAACGACTCCAAGAGCGATTGGGGCAGATCCAGGATCATGTCATTGCCTGTAAGACATTTCGCGAATGGGATGCAAAACGAAATCGCGTTAGCAGGAAGTGCGACCTCAAAATGTTGATCGAAAGCGAAGACGAAAAACTCAGCCAACAACTGCACGACGTGGCCACGTGGTGGACGCCATTGATGAAATCAAACATGCGTCAAGCCTTCGAACAAATTGCATCAGCGACAGTACAATCTTAGTGGGGTAAGCTTCCAGCCTAGATGCCCATGGCGTTAAGACCATCCGCGATTTGCGAGAGCGTTAGGGTTAGTCGAGGATGCCGAGCTTCGAATTCGCCGATAGCTGACTGCAGTTTGAGCCCCAAAGGCAATGCCGACTCGTGCGTCTGATCCGCCGGTGGCGCATCGCCGGCAGCGCGATCGATGGCTAATTGTATCTCTCCCAAAAGCACCTTCAAAGCCTGCAGTGTAGTTTGGTCCAACTCTGGATTGTTAGATAGCTCGGCATGCAGTTTGCTCAGTGTTTGAGAAAGTTGTTCAGTGGTCATTGTTTCACCAGTTTGTTGCTTAAATGCGAGCCAGTTTCAATTGCGCCGTCGCGCCGATGTCTACCATAGAAAATACTCTTTCCCAGCTCCATGGCAACGGCATAGCAAGCCGAAATGAAGACAACCAGCCCAAGTAACGCCGGCGTCGGGCGCACTAACTCGACGACCTTCCCTAAATTAGTAAAAGGCAATGTTAAAGTGATCAGCGCCACGGCCGCAGCAGCCGCCAGCAACCACCTGCCCGGACGACTTCGAAAAAAGGGGCGACGCGTTCGCACAGCCAGCATGATGAGCAACCCCGTAAAAATGGAAACCATGAACCACCCTGTCCGGAATTGCTCCTCCGTGGCATGAAACAGATAGATTAACCCCGCAAACGTCAGCATGTCAAAACACGTGCCAATCAAGCCAAACAGCAACATAAAACGCAAGATCGAGCGCATATCCCACTGTCGAGGACGCTGCACAATTTCCGCATCCACACTATCCGTCGCCAATGCCATCGCGGGAAAATCGGCGAGTAATTTGATCAGCAAAATTTGCGTCGGCAGGAAGGGCAGAAACAAGGATGCAATGGCCATACTCAGCATGTAGCCAAAGTTAGCGCTGATACTCACAAACACATACTTCAAAGCATACTTCAAAGTGTTCGCCAGTGTGCGTCGACCCTCGTAGACTCCCTTAGCCAAAACACTTAAATCGGACTTTAGCAAGAGTACTTGCGCAGTTTCCTTGGCTACATCCACCGCACCCTCTACTGCGATGCCCACATCAGCCGCATGCAAAGCGGGAGCGTCATTGATGCCATCGCCCAGAAATCCGACAATGTGTTGGAAACTCTTCAAGGCAACGACAATCGTCTCTTTTTGCTCGGGTTCAATTTCCGCAAAAATGTCGACTTCGAGTGCCCTCGCTCTCCATTGCGAAGCGGACATGTTGCGAATTTCTGTGCCCGTCAAAACTTCTATGCACCTCAATCCAACCCGCCGTCCAATGGCGACCGCCACCGCGCGATTATCGCCTGTGATCAACTTTAATTGAATGCCCAAACCGGCCAGCTCTTGCATCGTGGTGACAATCGTTGCCTTCGGCGGATCACTGAAGATCAAGAATCCCGCAAATGTCATGGCTGCTTCATCCGATTTTTCTATCTCAGTTTTCTTTATGGAGCGATATGCGATCGCGAGCACACGATTGCCTTCATCGCTCCACTGCGCGAACTGCGAGTCAATCTTGGCACGCATGGTTTCGATGGGAACTGGGGCGCCATCGACGGCAGCGACATGCGTGCACACATCCAAAATGTCGCTCACTGCTCCCTTGGTGATCATGCAAGTTTCCCCATGATCGATGACCAGCACGTTTAGTCGCTTGCGACTGAAATCGTAAGGAACTTCATCAAGTCGCTTCACGCCGGCCGGCAGCAGTGGGCCCACGCGACGAATTGCTGTATCAATCGGATTCTCAAAGCCCGCTTCGACGTGCGCGTTGATACTCGTCACCCGGAACGATTTCGCTACGTGGGACCGAAGCCTCCCGGCCATCGCGCAGGACAGTTGACTTCGTCTCGATCACCGCCAGTAAGCGGGCTACGGCATCTGCCGCACTTCGCTCTTGCCAAAAACTCAGCAGTCCGCTCAACCCCAGAATGGTCAAAATAATGATCGCGTTGGTCGCATCGTCAAGCAGCCAAGACAAAACTGCTGAAACGAAAAGTAACAAGATGATGGGGTTGTTGAATTGGCTCGCCAAGATCGACCAACTTGATTTTCCCCGATTCGCCAATGCCTCATTCGCAGCCAAACTATGTCGCTGCTCACTTTCGGCAGTTGAGAGCCCCGCCTGGGTAGAACGCAATGCGTTCAGAATCTCTTCCTCTGAGCCGCTCCAAAACGGTGTCGATTCTATTTTCATGAAACGCGACTTCAATTTCAGCTCCACGGAAGCCTCATAGAGACCGTTACGACAGGCAACCCTTATGCCAACCTCAGGATTTCCCTTGACATTCGAAAAACCCGCTAATTCTGCCTCCAATTTAGGGGTGGCTACACCCCCTGTGCCGCCAGCGATGGCGAGCAGATGATCACG
>JANLQO010000355.1:0-3989 GCA_031367855.1 Planctomycetia bacterium
CCTGTTGTTGCCGGCGGTTCAAGCCGTGCGTTCGGCGGCCCGAAAAATGAGTTGCACCAATAACATGCGGCAACTTGCGCTCGGCTTACACGTGTACCATGACCAACACCTCGTTTTTCCTCCCGGCAATCTGCGACGCGGCGAATCGAAACCGCTCGAGTCCGGTTGGGGATGGGGTGCGATGATTCTACCAAACGTGGAACAGCGCTCACTGTACAGTATGATCGACTTCAACATTGAAACAGGGGTGGGAAAGAACTGCCAACTCTTGACGATTCCGCTCGATGTTTTTCGATGTCCGTCGGACCCAGCATCAAGTCTAGTAACCGTCGAAGATTGCCAACTGTCCACCGGCAATTATGCCGGATCCTCCGGGTTCCGCGGAGATTCGAAGCCAGGTTTACTGTACGAGAATTCCAAGGTTCGATTCGCCGATGTGACCGACGGCACGACGAACACGTTGCTGCTTGGTGAACGGGCCAATCAGATGTTGCCCGTTCCTGTCACATCGGGTTGGTTTGGTACGTTTACGACGCTGGCTGGCTACCGTATCAATTCCATCCCCCATTTGGACGTGACTGTGTTTGTGCCAATCAACATGTCGTTGTCCTTTCCAAGTTGCTTCAGCAGTTTTCACACCGGCGGTGCCCACTTTGCTTTATGTGACGGCTCGCTCAAGTTTGTCAATGATTCCATCGACATGCAAATTTATCAGGCTATGGGCTCTCGTGCCGGTGGCGAAATTGTCGATCTTGAGTAGCGGTCTCCAATCGGCTAGGTGGAACGGTTCGCTTAGTCAATCGCGTTGTTACCGTCGTTTGGTGCGAGCCGACGGAGCGGCCCGCCTATCGGGAATCCTCCGCCGAACTGCAAATTGAAGTCCTCGCATGGATACTTGCAGAGGAAAGAAAAGCACCGGAATGGTACACTGACGGGGATCGAGATAAGATCCAAAAAGAGCTAGACGATTTGAAAGCCTCGAGTGTGCCACGCAGTTTGGGATTTCCGTTTTCGAGATAGCCCGCAACAAAACCATACACCAGAACCATACACCAGAGTTGCAATAGCAATGTCTAGCACAGGTGGTGAATAGATGTGGTCGAGTCGCTCCGCGACTCGATTGCGCTCAATAAAACGCAGGCCCAAAAGCATCAACCGACCGCTTCGCCGGATACTCCCGGTCGGTCTTCCTCTGGTTTCTGCGGGATGACTTGATTTCTACCAACGTTTTGAGTGCCGGGAACAACGCGCGGGCCGGGCAAAGTTTCATCGACAAGACGTCTCAGTTCGGAGTTGTCAATGACTTCGACTTCGATCAATCGCCGCGTGATATTCTCCAACGCTTGTTTGCGTTCGGCTAGAACTTGGCGGGTTCGCTGCGCCATGTCGTCGATGATGCGTTTGACTTCTTCATCGATCTCGCGCGCCGTCTGTTCACTGTGATCGCGGGTGTAAGGCTCGCCACGCGCGCCGCCCAAAAACGGCGAACGACCGCTCTCGCGATAATTTACGCGTCCGAGTCGACTCATGCCGAACTCCATCACCATGCTGCGGGCGATGGCGCTCGCTCGCTCCAAGTCATTTTGCGCTCCGGTGCTGATATCTTGGAAGATCATTTCCTCAGCCAACGTACCGGCCAGCAAAACTTGCATTTGCGCTTCCAATTCCGACTGCGTCATCAAAAACCGTTCATCCTCGGGACGCTGTAAAGTGTATCCTAAGGCCGCTAGCCCTCGCGGGATAATGGATACCTTGTGCACTGGATCCGTGTTCGGCAACGAATAAGCGACCAAGGCGTGGGCCGCTTCATGGAAAGCTACGCGACGTTTTTCATCGTCTTGCATGACTCGACGCTTCTTCTCCAAGCCGGTTGTCACGCGTTCGACACCTTCGTCAAACTCTTCTTGACCTACGACGTTTTTGCCTTTCCTAGCCGCCAGCAACGCCGCTTCGTTGACTAAGTTAGCCAGGTCCGCTCCGCAAAACCCACTGGTGATGGATGCGATTTCCTTCAGCCGCACGTCCGCAGCAAGCTTTACGTTCTTCACGTGGACCTTCAAAATTTCTTCGCGCCCCGATTTGTCCGGACGATCGACCAAGACATTGCGGTCAAAGCGTCCTGGCCGCAGCAGAGCCGAATCGAGCGTTTCGGGCCGGTTCGTGGCAGCGATCACGATAACGCCCGTGTTTGCATCAAAACCATCCATTTCAACCAATAAGGCGTTCAATGTTTGCTCGCGCTCATCATGCACGCCGACGACCGAGTTGCTGCGGCTCTTGCCCAGCGCATCGAGTTCGTCGATAAAGATGATGCTCGGTGACTTGGCAGCCGCTTGTTGAAACATATCGCGCACCCGAGCCGCACCGACGCCCACGAACATTTCGACGAAGTCGCTGCCCGAGAGACTGAAAAACGGTACGCCAGCTTCGCCCGCGATAGCTTTTGCGAGCAGGGTCTTGCCGGTTCCGGGCGGCCCAACCAGCAGCACGCCTTTCGGAATGCGACCACCCAGCCGCTGGTATTTTTCAGGATATTTTAAGAAGTCGACGATTTCTCGAACTTCTTCCACCGCTTCATCGACACCTGCGATATCGTCGAACGTAATGCCAATGTCATCTTGAGCGTACAACCTACCGCGCGACCGTCCAAACGACATCGGCGAGCCCACGCCACCAATCTTTCGGGCTGCAAACATCATGATGAAAAACGCGGCCGCGATCATCAACAAAACCGGCCCGTACTGGCTCATGAAACTCGGTCCGTCGGTGAATCCCCAGTCCACACCGCTGGCCGTCAACAGGTCGCGAATTTCAGCGTTAGTTTGCTCGGAGTCGTCTTTACTCGCATGAAACTCAACTTTCGCCGCCGCGTCAGCTGCTTCACCGTCGGCAAGTTTGCGGCGCTGGACATAACCGCTGATGTATGACTTGTCGACGCGAACCGCGCGCATTCCCGATAGTTCAATCTTGTTCTTCGCGTCGGCCTGCGAAGTAATGATGATCTTGCCACTGAACCCCTCTTCCAGTTTTTGAGTCGCCGGGTCAGCGTACTTTGTCTCTTTCAGCAGTCGAACGAAATCCGGATAACTGAGGCGCAACACCGCGTTATTGACGGCAAAGACGCCGATCGAGATCAAAATAATGGCCGTCAGCACCAAGTACCACAGCCAATTACTGGTTTTGCTCTCGCCATTCCGCTTTTCTTGGTCGTCGTCGGCCATTTGCTACCTGTAAAATCTATCGGTTAAGTTGAATTAGCTACTGATTGCATAGTATTGCTAACCAGCAACCAGTTCAAGCGATCGATCGAGTTAGGTAGAATAAATGCGGCCGATCGTCAACTAAACGAGTTGCAAAAGCTTAAAACCGGCATAATCGCGTTCATTTGAATTGATGGCTATCCGTGAAGAACACCTATGAACAAGCCACATATTGATTCCCCTTTTCTACCGATGCAGCCTCGCAGGCTTTCGTTCTCCAGCATTCTCATTTTGCTGTTGATGGTGGTGTGCGCTGGTCTCGGTCTGCTGCTCTACAATGCGATGAACGTCCCTGCCATTACCAACGAACTGGACGCTTGGTTGGGACGTCAATCCAAGACTGTCAATACCGCCGATAGTCGCGAAGCGCAGATCGTGTTCGTAATGTTCTGTTACGCTGCCCCACTGATGCTCGGAATTCTCGTACACGGGCTGCACCAGGTTATCAACTTCTTCGATCGACGCCTGCGACAGCGCGAGCGCGAAGAGGATGAGGCGTTTCGTATGACGGATTGAGTTCAATTGATTACTTCGCAATAACTTGTCGCGCGTGTCCTACCATTAAAGTCTATACTGACTACTTGATTCAATGATTGCTCGCACTAAGAGTCTGTCCGAAAATGGGGTCTGACCCTCGTGTTGCCTTCAAAGGTTCAGACCCCCTTTTCGGCAGGCTCTTAGACTCAAAGCCGAGTCCGCAACTCCACTAGTCTAAACGAAAATGCTTGC
>JANLQO010000366.1:0-26623 GCA_031367855.1 Planctomycetia bacterium
TTTTTGGGTGTCTTTTGCTCATACTCCTTGAATCGGAAAGTCCAGGACACCTTTGGTCACTACTACCAACAATTCCAATTGCAATAACAAAAATCCAGGCGGCTTAAGCTAGAATCCACCTCCCAGCCCGTGAACGGTTACGCAGCACTATCATGTCAACAATTGTCGAATGCAAGTGGGGTAGGTTAAACACCTTTCGCGCGACGCCGTCGGTCCTAGGCATTCTTGCTATTTGCCAACATATATTTTTCGCGGGAGTTTGCTCGAACGCACAGACTAAAAATGCTCCCGAGATACGTGGTAAAGCTGATACTGTCAAGACTTTGACCATCGCTGGTACGTGCCTGTTGATGGAGGAAAGGCTACCCATTAGAGATGTTGAGCTTACGTTGTTTGAATTCACCGGGGCGCGTGAGCAAATCCGAGAAATTCGGCGAACGACCAGCGATCAAGAAGGACGATACTCGTTCAGCGATCTGACGCCGACAAATCAAAGCCGCGTGTCGCCACGCAGCTATCTCGTGAAAGCGGTTGCAGAAGGACATCCCGACGTGTTATTCGACTTTAAGCACAATTTCGACATGGCTGGTTTTGCAACTGAGTTACGAATGCACGAGGGCACTGGATCGATCAAAGGCAGGGTTACGGACGAGACAGGAAATCCGCTTGCGGGAGCGATCGTCCAGCGGGCGTTTATTGCACCAGCAAACGAAGTTTTACTGAACACAGCGAAGACAAACAAAGAGGGTCTATTTATTTTGGGCGGCATGCCACTGATCGATGACAAGCCACGTAGCGTACGCGGAGCTTACATCCAAGTTTATCATCCCGACTATCCAATGACAAACTTCAGTCGGAAGTCGCTCGACTATTCGACGTTCGTGATGACACGAGGCTGTATAGTGCAAGGAAGCGTTGTAGATTCCGCATCCAAAAAACCGCTCGCGGGAGTGTCGCTTAGCGCCGTGACGGCAGATACAGACTACGAAGGCCACCAGGATAAGACGACAACGGATGACAACGGACGCTTTCGATTGGTGCTCGTTGAAGGCAACTACAATTTGATACTTGAAGATGCCAAGTACGTCGCGAAATTCAACTATTTGGAATGTCGCCATGGAGGCTCGAAAAAGTTGGAGCCGATCCAAGCTGCAGTTGGGGGTTGGATCGTAGGGCAGGTCATTAATACGGATACGCATGAGCCAGTAGTGATGACTGACGTCGGCGCCGGCCAGTCGGAAAGGGTGGGGGTCGGTTTATTTGGTCCGGATCGTCCGATCGGTAAGCTGATCCATACACATTGGTTGGATGAGGTCGACGACGAGGGACGCTTTCGAATCCTGGCGCATCCAGGTGATAACTTTCCGTACCTCTGCAACCTGCGAGGCAATCGCAATACTTGGGAGACGATGAAGCAACCGCCGGTTGTCGTCGACGCGGGGAAAGAAACCCGATGCGACCTAACGTTCGAACCGCCTCGAACGCCTGAACAGAAAATGGCGAAAGCGAAAATGGTTCTCGACAAGTTGCCCACGGAACTCGATGCTCGATGTGCAGGCATCATCGCGGAATTTCGCAAGCTGAATCATACGGTCGACGAGTGCGAGACTTGGTGTTTGCTGATGCAAGATCTGGTACATATCGGAAAGCCCGCCGTGCCCGCGTTGTGCAGAGAACTGGATTCGACTGACAGTTCCACGATGATTCGGCGTTTGGCTTTCGCGCTGCGAGCGATTGGTGATCCGCAGGCGGTGCCAGCGCTGATTCGAGCCATTCCGAAAACTCTCCAGCCTTCAATGAGTGACTATGGATTGTTGGTTGCTGATCCAGAACTGACAACGTTTATGCAAACTCACGATCTCGACGAAATGGGACGAGCTACCTATTTTGATCTTGGTCGTCCGATGCGCGAGGTTTATGGCTCGCTGAATAGGCTGACCAAACGTCATCAAGACGTAACGCCGCTAGCGAGTATTTCGCGAAGCCCCGACCAAAGAGCGTTGGCGCGGCAAGAGAAGATCTACCACGACATCGCTCGCGAGTGGGGCGCATGGTGGGAAAAAAATTGGCAACAATTTGATGTTGATCAGGCCTATGGCCAAGTCAATTTGCCCGATTTGAAATCCCGCGATACCAGCGGCTATCCTGTCGGATTGGATTTGACGCCAAACGCAACGATGGGAAGTGGATTAACGGGCCAAGTATTGACTCCCGTCGGCGACGTTGACGCAGGAGCAACGTTTCTGATGGATTTGGACACAGGTCAGGATACACACTGGCCGAAGGAATTGCCTGCCAACGACGATTCACCAGAGTGCGTCGCAGCCACACGCAACTTTGCAGACAAGCGAGGCTTTGATTTGATGTGTGTTGCCAATATCAATGCAAACGGAGTTGCCGACTATATGCTGGTCGGAATCGGGCTCGAGCTGTGGGAGATTAAGCTAGACGACGCCAAGAAGATCGAAGAATTCGTCAAGAAGGGAAAGCTGCCCGAGGGTCGACAACTGGATACACAGATGCTGGTGCATCGCGATCCCAATTCAAAAATCGATACTTCAGCGCTGGGGTCCAGTTTCTTATATGTGACCAAAGATCAGGGGCTAGGCGTGATTACGCTTAGTGATTTCGTGGTAACGGCGCGAGATATTACTGGCTTAGCTGGAGCTCCAAGGGGTGTCGGGTTTCATCGCGGCGTGAAGTTCAATTATCGCCAGATCGCGAGATAATCAACGTGCCCGTCGCCGCTGCAGTATGCTGACTTAACAGCAGGCTCCGCTGCGGCGACGTTAAACGAATTGTCGCAAAGTTGCAACTCGTATCGGGTCCGTCGCCTTGATTCTGCCGAGCGTTTGTAGATACTCTCAGCAATTAGGCCTCGGCTCGACTTCTGCCACACTTTGAATGTAAAGCATGAACCTTTCGCCCATGATGCGTCAGTACGAAGACGCCAAAGCGGCTTGTCCGGACGCGATTCTGCTGTTTCGCATGGGGGATTTCTATGAAGTGTTTCATGACGACGCCAAGACCTGCGCAAAAGTGTTGGGACTGACGCAGACCACTCGTGATAAGGGTGAAAATCCAGTGCCAATGGCGGGCTTTCCCTACCATCAACTGGAAGGTTATCTGGCGAAGTTGATTCGGCTTGGTTACCGAGTGGCGGTTTGCGATCAGGTCGAAGATCCTCGCGAAGCCAAAGGAATCGTGCGCCGCGAAGTCACGAGAATTGTTACCGCCGGAACGCTGACGGATGAAGCCCTGCTCGATCCACTGCATACGAATTTGTTGTTGGCTGTGTTTTCACCGAAACCCGGTGTGCCAGCGAATGCGAACGACGACGCAATCGTGGGTGTCGCCTGGGCCGAGCTTTCGACGGGCCGATTTGAAGCGGGGTTGTTCTCACGTAAGCGGATTTTTGATGAACTCGCAAGGTTGGAACCTTCGGAAGTGCTGATTCGAGATGATGATGGTTTGATGTCGCATGGCAATAGTTATGACTGGGCCGTGACACTGCGTCCGGCATGGCAGTTTGGTGCCAATGAAGCAGCGCGACAACTGTGCCGACATTTCGAAGTCGCAAGCCTTGATGGTATGGGCTGGGATTCAGAAAACGATACGCCTGCCATTGCAGCGGCCGGCGCGGTATTAGCTTACTTGCAAGAGACTCAGAAGACATCGCTCGGCCATCTGCGGCAACTGCTGCCGTATCGCACGGGTCGCACTCTAGAGATTGACGCAGCGACTCGTAGAAGTCTCGAAATCACTCACACGATGCGCGATCGCAGTCGCGAAGGTTCGCTGCTGAGTGTGCTTGATGAGACGAGCACTTCGATGGGCGCGAGGTTGCTGGCAGCTTGGATCTCCAATCCACTGACGAACATCGACGAGATCGGCGCCCGACACGGCGCGATCGAAGAGCTACTGGGCGAAAATCGACTGCGCGGCGGTGTGCGCGAGGCGCTAGGAAATATTTATGATCTCGAACGATTGCTTGGCCGAGTTGCCACGGGCCGAGCCAGTCCTCGCGATCTGCGCCGAGTCGGCTGGACGTTGGCGCAGCTACCGAAATTGAAAGCCCTGCTGGTCGCGCGGCGCAGCCCACGTATAAATGTGCTCGAACAGCAGTTGCTGCTATGTGAGCCGCTGCGCGACAAATTGCTCTTGGCGCTCAATGAAGATTGCCCACTGCACTTGCGAGATGGCGGCTTTATTCGAGACGGCTACAGTAGCCAACTCGATGAGCTTCGCAACCTCGCGTCTGGCGGCAAGCAATGGATCGCCCAGTATCAAGCCGACCAAATCGAACTAACCGGTATCACGAGCCTGAAAGTCGGCTATACAAAAGTGTTTGGTTATTACTTGGAAGTGACCAACACGCATCGCGAGAAAATTCCGGCGCACTTCATTCGCAAACAAACACTCAAAAACGCTGAACGCTATATTACCGAGGAACTGAAGGAGTACGAGACGAAAGTAATCTCGGCGGACGACCAAGCGTTGCTACTGGAGCTCGAACTATTCGGGCAGCTGCGCGACGAAGTCGGTATGCACCTGAACGACTTGCAACAGAATTCGCTCGTGCTTGCGGAGCTGGATGTGCTGGCGGGTTTGTCGGAGCTGGCAAAACGCCAAGACTATGTGCGGCCTGAGATGGTGGATTCGGACGAGCTGGAGATTATCGAAGGTCGTCACCCGGTACTGGATGTGACGCAATCGAAAGGGACATTTGTGCCCAACGACTGTCATGTCGGTGGTCAGCACGGAATTGTGATGTTAATCACCGGCCCCAATATGGCCGGCAAGAGTACTTATATTCGTCAAGTTGCGTTGATCACGTTGATGGCACAGCTGGGAAGTTTCGTACCAGCGCGGCGAGCTCGGATTGGTATCGCAGATCGCATCTTTGCCAGAGTCGGTGCGAGCGACGAGTTGTCGCGGGGCCAAAGTACGTTTATGGTCGAAATGGTCGAGACGGCGAGGATTCTGAACACGGCCTCGTCGCGCAGTTTGGTGATCCTGGACGAAATCGGCCGCGGTACGAGCACTTACGATGGACTGAGTTTAGCTTGGGCGATCGTCGAACACTTGCACGATGTGCTCGGAGCGAGAACGCTCTTTGCGACTCACTATCATGAGTTGACGCAGCTCGACAAGTCGCTGCCGCGCGTTCGCAACTTCAATGTCGCGGTGAAAGAGTGGGACGAGAACATAGTGTTCCTGCATCGCATCATCGCCGGCGGCGCCGACAAGAGTTACGGCATTCACGTCGCGCGTTTGGCTGGCATTCCACGCAATGTGAACGAGCGGGCCAAAGATATCCTGGCACAGCTTGAGTCGGATCATCTGAACACGCATGGCGATTCGAAGATCACGCCGCCGCGCCGCAAAGCGAACGCGCCGATTCAATTGACGCTGTTCGATTTCGGGGAGCATCCGGTGGTCGATCGGCTGCGTGGCTTGAACATCGGCGAGATGACTCCGGTTCAGGCGCTTCAGTTGCTCGAGACTCTGCAACTTGAAGCGCAACGAAGCAAGTAACGACTGAAATTGCGGATAGATCAAAGATGTAGCAGATGTAAGGTGGGTTGAGGCACGAAACCCACCATGACAGACCACTCCTAGAAGATAATTTTTTAGTCGTCGAACTTGTGTTCGAAGCGTTCGCTCGGTTGCTTCGTATGGCAGACCGTGCATTTTTGAATCGTGCCAGCGAAGCCCTGATGCTCAATCGCTTGTACGTTATCCGGTGCCGTCACTGCTGACAATTTGTTTGAAAGCCTGGATGACATGCATAGCAATTGTTTCCAAGCGCTGCCACAGGGGCCATTCTTGTTGCATGGGATCCATGCATCGCGTGTGAAAGCGTTTTACGCCCGCCACTCCGACTGTTCCCAAGGCTGCGTCTGCGTGGCAACTGGCACACAAGACCGGTCGTGCAGTTTTGGTTTACAATTTGAGTAACCTCATTAGTCTCTGAGACGCGCCAGTTTTTCAGTCACTTTTTTTGGAAGAACTTGCTTTTGTCATTTTCGCTCACGTTCGTTATTATTTCCGTGGGTAGACAGGGTATACTGATTTCGTCGCAGGAATTGAAGTTGTTCGCCACAGTGCCGTAAAACGAAGTCGTTTCGAAGGGAACTCACCGATGAAAGCACTTTCTTCGAAGCCCCCCCTCCGCTGCGTTGGGCCGATCCGTCGACGAGCGTTTTTTGAATTCGGCGGATTGAGCGTACTCGGCTTGGGTATGGCGGATTTCTTGCGGGCTCAGGAAGTTGCGAAAACGTCGGGCGGGCGGTTGAATGACAAAGCGGTAATCTTCATTTGGTTGCCCGGCGGTCCGCCGCACATGGAAACTTACGATATGAAGCCGGATGCGCCGCGCGAATATCGCGGTATCTTCCAACCGATTCATACGAACGTCAGCGGCATGGACGTTTGCGAGTTGCTGCCAAGGCACGCCAAGTGCGCCGATAAGTACACGCTCATCCGCAGTGTACATCATGACTTCAGCGATCACGGTGGCGGGCACAAGCGATTCTTGACTGGCCGCGTTCCCGCAACGCCAACCGGATTTGTGAACGACGCACCTTCGGTTCTGAGCATCATTAACAAGATACTGTCTGGCAAAGACCAAGCCATGCCTGCATGTGTGGCTGGCGTCGACGGCGGACGCGATGGCATCGATGTGTTTTCCTTCGGCTCGGCCTATCTTGGGCCGGCGACGACGCCGTTCATTGTTTCTGGTGACCCCAGTTCTCCGAAGTTTGAAGTGAAGAATATCGGCCTAGCACCCGAACTTGAACATCGCTTGACCGATCGACTCAACTTGCTCAAAGGCATGGATAACCTGCGCCGCGATTTGGATCAAAGCGGCGTAATGGATGCGATGGACCAATTCAATCAACGCGCACTTCAAATGCTGACGTCAACGCAAGTTCGAAACGCGTTTGACCTTAACCGTGAATCGGACGCGACTCGCGATCGCTATGGACGACATGCATTTGGACAGCGCGGATTGCTTGCAAGGCGCCTGGTCGAGGCGGGCTCGCGATTTGTGACGATGGTTTGGGAGAATCCGAACGATCCAAATGGGATGCCGAAGAACTGTACTTACAACTGGGACTCGCACGCGGTCAACTGCGATATGTTTGCGGATGCTCGCTGGCGATTTCCCTATTACGATCAAGCGCTTACCGCGCTGATCGAAGACCTGTTTGACCGCGGGCTCGATAAGGATGTGCTGCTAATCGCAACCGGTGAATTTGGTCGTACGCCGAAGCTAAGCGAAGTGACGGGCAGCCAGACTGGTGTACTCCAGCCAGGCCGCGATCACTGGCCCAATGCGATGTCGATGTTGGTGACAGGCGGTGGAATGCAAACCGGACAGATCATCGGCGCCACCAACGCTCGTGGCGAATATCCAATCGAAAGACCACTGTCTCCGAACGATCTGTGGGCAACGGTCTACAAGTTTCTCGGCATCAATTACGAAGCGAGTTTCCTCGACCACCAAGGGCGTCCAATGCCAATTCTTCCCTTTGGTGAACCGATTCCAGAGCTCTTGGCCTAAGTAACTTCGAGTAAATAAAAGCACACAAGAGGGCGCGGGATTCCCTCTGGTGTGCGCGGGAAATTCTAGGGTTGGGCGTAAGCCTTGCTACTTGGCAATATGAATCCCAGAAAAAGATCCCAGAAAAGATCCCCGAAAAAGATTCCAGAGCCCCCGTGACACTCGGCAACTCTGTGGCGATGGACGGAAGATGCTTCGATTCTCTTTGGAAAGTTGTAACTAGCGGGCGCGTAGCGGATTGATGAACTGTTCCGTTTTGGGCTGAGTCGCAATTGGGCCGCTCAGACCGGACATTGGCATCGAAAGCGAAGCTGGAACAACTTCCGCCGCACTTTGCTCGATCGCCGAGCGCTCTGTGAACGAATTTTCGTTTTCGCCAAGCGGCTGTGCACGACGCGTTGAAGTCGTCGTTGCCAGTTCAGCATCGGAAATTGATTTCGAAGCGGCTTTTGACATCAAGATCGACCGCATTGCCTTTCTATGACTGGCTTGTGGATCAAACTCGATCTGAGAACTGCCGTTCGACCGTAAGTAACCGGCTGGTCGCGCTGGAACCGGCCGCAGAACTCGTGTCGACTCATCGCGGAACGGATCCGCAGGCGTCTCGGGTAGCGGCACAAGCTCCGGTGTACGCGTCGTCGGCACTGGAACAGGATCCTGAATCGCATTAGGCGGAGGCATCCTGCGGGGCTTGGGGGGGCGCAAAACATCCGGCTGGGCCACGGGGGTCTCCATAGGGAGTGTGGCTGGGATTGGGGGGGAGTTCTCGGATTGCTGAATCGCGAATTCGCTTTTCGCGCTGCATTTCGCGCATCCTCCCATTTTCATCGCGCTTGGTTTGTCGCGGTCGGAAATCAAGCTCGCTAGCTTGGCCTCAACCGAACTGGCCGTGTTGTTGATGACCTCCAACAGTCCCTTGTCATCACAGTTTTGCCGCGAACACTTGCAGGCCTTCGAGTCGCGGGTTTCCGCCCCACAGCTTTGGGCGCTCGCAACTGAGTTGACGCTGAGGAGGCAAGCGGTAAGCAGGCCGATTCTGAACTGCGTTTTCTTCATGCGTATCTACCTTTGCGGACCGTGCGATGGTTCGTGGTGGCAAGCCGACAATTTTTGCGCATCTTGATTTGCCAAGACTCGTTAAACCTTACTCCCTTGATCGATCCGGCACGCACGGATTTTCCAGTACTTCCGCTACACGCGACAAGCCTTACCGGGCTTACCCACTTTCCACGCGGAATCGCTGCTTTTTGCGCGCTAACCTGCAAAAGTCGTCGCCGGCCGCGAGTCCGGTAGCTGAAGACAATTGCCAGCCGACTAGTTACAATGCGGGGCTTTCCGTTAATTGGCACCAGCCTGTTTTTTGACAACTTTGCAAAGAATTCGTAGAGAAAATTCATGGCACAGCAAGCTCTGAAACAAGATCCGTTCGCCGCACGAGCTACGTTCCAAGGCCCCCATGGCCCGATCGGTTTCTATAGTCTTCAAAAGCTCGAGGAGGCAGGCATCGGTAAGATCTCGCGGCTGCCGTTTTCCATTCGGATTCTGCTCGAAGCTGTTCTGCGCAACTGCGATGGCTATGTCGTTAGCGAACAGGATGTACACAATCTCGCGAACTGGAATGCAGCCAAACCCGCCGAAGTCGAGATACCATTCATGCCCGCGCGTGTCGTCCTGCAAGACTTCACAGGTGTACCTTGCGTCGTCGACCTCGCCGCTATGCGCGACGGCATGAAGTCGCTCGGCGGTGACCCCAAAAGGATCAATCCGCTGATTCCCGTCGATCTGGTTATCGACCACTCGGTCCAAGTAGACAACTTCGGTACGCTCGATTCACTCACCAAGAACGTGGAAATTGAATTTGAACGCAATCAAGAACGTTATCAGTTCCTGCGTTGGGGCCAGCAAGCCTTTGATAATTTTCGAGTCGTTCCACCGAACACAGGCATTGTTCACCAAGTCAACCTTGAATATCTGGCGCAAGGTGTCTTTGTACGCGACGATCACCTTGGACCTGTCGCTTTGCCAGATACGCTCGTGGGTACGGATAGCCACACCACGATGATCAACGGTCTCGGAGTTCTGGGTTGGGGTGTCGGCGGTATTGAAGCAGAGGCCGGAATGCTCGGGCAGCCTCTTTATATGTTGATGCCAGAAGTGGTCGGCTTCGAAATTGACGGCAAGCTGCCTGAAGGCGCGACAGCCACAGACTTGGTACTTCGCGTCACCGAAGTGCTTCGCAAAGAAGGTGTGGTTGGCAAGTTCGTCGAGTTCTTTGGCGCGGGTGTCTCGAGCATGTCGCTGGCTGACCGCGCTACGATCGCCAACATGGCTCCTGAGTATGGCGCGACGATGGGGTACTTCCCCGTCGACGATGAAACACTGCGTTACTTGCGCCGCACTGGCCGAACGAAAGAACAAGTAGAACTCGTAGAAACTTACATGAAGGCTCAAGGCCTGTTCCGTACCGACACTTCGCCACGACTGGAATACACCAAGGTTCTCAAGCTCAACCTCGCTGAAATCGAACCCGCACTGGCTGGCCCGAAACGTCCGCAAGATCGCGTGCCCCTCAAAACGGTCAAGCAATCCTTTACCAAAGCCCTCAGCGCACCGATCACTGAGCGTGGCTTTGGGCTTTCAGGTGATGCGCTGGCCAAGACCGGAAAGGTCGTCAATGGAGCGAACTCAGTCGAAATCGGTCACGGTGCCGTGGTGATTGCAGCAATCACGAGTTGCACGAACACTTCGAACCCTTCCGTAATGATTGGAGCGGGGTTGCTTGCCAAAAAAGCTGTGGAAAAAGGGCTGGTCGTTCATCCCTATGTGAAAACATCGCTTGCCCCTGGTTCGCGCGTGGTCACCGATTACCTCGATCGTGCTCAACTAACTAAACCGCTCGAAGCGCTCGGCTTCCACACGGTCGGTTATGGCTGCACAACTTGCATCGGTAACAGCGGACCGCTGCCCGATGCTGTTGCGGCAGCGATCACGAGTGGCAATTTGGTGGCTGCGGCGGTGCTGAGCGGTAATCGTAACTTCGAAGGCCGCGTCAATCCATTGACTCGCGCCAACTACTTGGCCAGTCCACCGCTGGTGGTTGCTTACGCGCTGGCTGGCACCATGGACATTGACTTTGAAACCCAACCGATTGGCAAGTCAAAGTCCGGCGAGGCAGTCTACTTGCGAGACATCTGGCCGACCCGCGAAGAAGTTCAAAAGACAATGGATAGTTGCGTGTTGCCAGAGATGTTTGAGAAGCAATACTCAAATGCGTTCACCGATAACGAAAAATGGAATGCGATCAAGATCACCACCGGAGATTTGTACGCCTGGGATGCGGATAGCACTTACATTCAACGCCCACCGTTCCTCGAAGGTATCACAGCGGATGCGAAGTTACCCAAGCCTATTCAAAATGCCACTTGCTTGGCCGTTCTTGGCGATTCGGTAACGACCGACCATATTTCACCGGCCGGCTCGATCACCAAGAATAGTCCTGCAGGAAAATACTTGATCGAGCACGGCGTCGAGCCTGTCGAGTTCAATAGTTACGGTTCACGTCGCGGCAATGATCGCGTCATGGTCCGCGGAACATTTGCCAACATTCGCATTCGCAACGCGATGATTCCCGGCACCGAAGGGGGCTACACCAAGTACTTGCCAACCGGTGAAACGATGTCGATCTACGACGCATCGATGTTGTATCAAGCTGCTGAAACGCCACTGATAGTGCTCGCAGGTGCCGAATACGGGACAGGCAGCAGTCGCGACTGGGCCGCCAAAGGCACTCTACTGCTCGGTGTTCGTGCCGTGATTGCGTCTAGTTATGAGCGCATTCATCGCAGCAACTTGGTAGGTATGGGCATCCTGCCGCTGCAGTTCCTCGAAGGCCAAAACTGGCAGGCGCTCGGCCTGACCGGTGAAGAGAGCTTTGACATCGGCACCGATACTCGCACTGCACTCGCTCCGCGCGGCAAACTCGGTGTTCGCGCTACCGCGAAAGATGGCAAGACCACCGACTTCGAAGTATCGGTTCGCATCGATACACCCGTCGAACTCGATTACTATTACAATGGCGGGATCCTTCCCACTGTGCTCCGCAAGCTGGCTGAGAAGTAACCTGTGGGGTAAGCTTCCAGCTTGCCATTTATTAAGGTAAGCTTCTAGCTTACACTTGTGTTCTCAGGAAAGGCAAGCTGGAAGCTTACCACACAAAACGGAAGCTCCACTATGCGACGCATTGCAAAAATACACTGGTCGATACCGCTGGCTGTAGTGCTACTGATGGCCGTTATCGGTGCGCTATGGTGGCGCTTGCAGGTCGCAAATTCGCGCGGGGACGTCTCACAGAATACCCTCAACACCGCTATCGAAGCGGTCGCTGCCTCTGAGAATGGCAAGTACGATCGCGCGTTGACTTTGTGGGATGACCTGCTTAAATCAAATCCCGGTGACGCGGACTTGTTGCTCAATCAAGCCGTCACGGTACTCAAATGGATCGACGAATCCAGAAGCAAACTCAATAGCGGAAAGATCTCCGATCCTGCCGAGCAAGCCAAACTGCAGGAGGAACTCACAGCAGCCTTCACCAAGGCGGAAATCACCATCGCCGAAGTTGCCAAGTTGCCAGGTAGCGATGGACGAACGGCGTTGCTGCAAGCCAAATTTTTCGAAGCAAAATCGCTGCAACTTCAGCCACCGGACGATAAACCCCTGCTCCAACAGGCTGCCAAGACGCTCGTTGATGTGCTCGCCAAGAACCCCGCTCAACCGCTGCTCGCCTGCCAACTCGATGACCTCTTTCAAGCCAACGGCGGTGAAGACGACGCATTGGCAAAGCAGTGCGGCGACGCACTGTATGCTTCGTGGAAACATGAACCACGCAACCTCTATGTGCTCAGCCGCGCAAGCGATTATCTACTAAAAAGCAATGACCCAAGATTGAAAGAGCTGCTGTTGCCATCGCTCGAGTTGGCCAAGCCAATGCTCTCGCTCTTGAAGTCATCCATGGGACGCATGAAGCCCGATGAACTGCTGCCAAAAATCTCCGCCGCCATCGATGCGGGCGATTGGCGGCAAGTGCAAGTAGTTCGTCAATGGTTCAATATTCTGACAGGAACCTCCGGCTTTCGCGCCGATGTTCGTTTGGTAAAGCCTGACATAATGGCGTTGCTCGACACAAGTTTCCTCAATCGCTTCGCTGAATCCAACCGCCGGTCACCGACTAGCCAAACAAGTCCCCTAAGAGTCGAATACAGTTCGCGTATCTTAAGCGATGCTGACGTCGCCTGCTGGTTCGACGTCGATGTTGATCTCGATTTTGATGTGGCGTTTGCTCACGGAAATCAATTACGACTATACATCACCAGTCCAGAAACAGGTGTCGCCGGTACGCTGCAACAAGAACTTGAACTCCCCTTTGCTCCCAGTGGAATGATTCCAATCGATTTGCATGAAGTCGATAGCCCATCGCGACCGCGAACCTCTGTTGCCAAGCGAATACAAGGTACCCAAGACACGCCGACTGCGCCCGCCGCCGTTCCCAAAGAGCAGATTGCCGATGCGAATCGACACGACACCTACCAAGAACTGGTCATGTGGGGCGAAGCCGGAATTGCAATCGTGGCTTCTACCGAGAGTCCTGATAGAAATTCGAGAGTGCTGACCGTTCTCGAAACGCCTGCCGGACTTAGCGGTCTCGACAATGTTAAGCAGGTCGAGCCCAGTGATATTGACGGTGACGGCGATTTGGACTTGATCGTCGCCTGCCAATCCAAGATCGTCATTCTTCAGAACAACGGCAACCGCACGTTCGCCGATGTATCCGAGTTCAGCTCACTGCCTAACCCCGACTTTTACGCCAAGTGCCTGTTCGCATGCGACATCGACCGCGATCTTGATCAGGATGTGTTGTTGGTCAGCGGCGAGTCAGGCGTGTTCATGCTCGAAAATATTCTGCACAGCCAATTTCGTTTCCGCAAGCTCGCCAATTCTGCTTGGGATGAGATCGGTGCAAGCGTCGACGTAGTTGCTGCGGACCTCGACGGTAACAGTTCTTGGGACGTCTTCGCCATCGGCGAGGGCGGAACCACCGGCGTTTTAACGAGCACTCCTGCCATGGGCCAATGGCGCAGCGGGCGCAGCATCAAATCTCCTGCAACTGGCAAAGTTCTAAGGCTGGCCGATTTAAACAATGACGCCGCGCTCGACATGCTTACCGCTAGCGAAAGTGGTTTGCAAGTTCGTTGGGGCAAGGGCGGCGCCGACTGGGACAGTTCGGAACAATCTGTTGCACCTGGGAAAGCCACTTCTCTGTCAATAATCGATGCCGATCGCGATGGCAATCTGGAATTGCTCAGCATCATTGAGGGAAAAGCTGTGCTCTTATCTGCCAGCCAGCCCGCGCACGGACAATACGTGGAGATCCGCTTACGCGGCATCGCCGATAACAATGGCGGCGGGCGTATCAATCACTATACCATTGGTTCTACTTTAGAATTGTGGAGCGACGGACGGATGCAAGTGCGAGAAGTTCGCGAACCCGTAACGCATTTTGGCATCGGACAGCAACAACCCAAAAATCTGCGCATTATGTTCAACAATGGTTTGACCCAAAACGTCACCGAAGTCGAACCCAGTACATTAATCGAAGAAGTTCAAGAACTGAAGGGTTCCTGCCCATTCGTTTACGGCTGGGACGGCGAACAATTTCAACTGATCACCGATTTACTTTGGAACGCCCCGCTGGGATTGCAAGTCGCTCGCGGCCAAGTGCTGCCAGATCGTCGCTGGGAGTATCTACTGCTGCCCGGCGAATTGATGCAGCCTAAGGACGGACACTACGAGCTGCGGATTACGGAAGAGTTGTGGGAAGTGGCATATTTTGATCATATCGCTTTGACGGCCGTCGATCACCCAGCCAACGTAGAGGTTTTCACCAACGAGAAAGTCGGTCCACCGTCGATAGCCGAGCCCAGAATTTTTACTGCTCAACAAAAAATATTCGCACACTCGGCCATTGACTCGCAGGGCAGAGATTGCCGCGCAAAATTGACCAAAGTCGACCGCGATTTTGTACAAGCCTTCGACCAACTGATCTGCCAGGGACTCGCCGAACCGCACTTCATCGAGCTTGATTTTGGGACGCTCGATCCAAGCCAACCGTGGCGACTGTTCCTTAACGGGTGGATGCATCCGGCGGACACCTCGCTCAACATCGGCATGTCGCAAAACCCCGAACGCCTCGGACCTGAACCACCCTCGCTGTGGGTCTTGGATCAAGCGGGCAAGTGGGTTTGCGCTCAACCCTTCATGGGTTTCCCGGGTGGTAAACCGAAATCGATTGTCATCGACTTGGCCGGTGTTTTTCAAAGCGATGATCATCGCATCCGCATCGGCAGCAGCCAACAACTTTATTGGGACCAAGCATTCGTCGCGAACGATTCGAGCGCCGAGAATATTCAACAATCGCATTTGGTGCTCCAGTCAGCCGAACTACATTATCGCGGTTTCGGAAAACTATTGCCACGCGCCGCCGATCAACCGCACAACTACGACTATCAAATCGTGAACCGCTCCGCCAAGTGGTCCGAACTGCAAGGTCCGTTCACTCGGTTTGGCAACGTCCGTGAGCTACTTCTAGACGACGATGATCGCATGGTTGTCATGGTTTCCGGCGATGAGTTTATTGCGAAATTCGCGATGCCCGAACAACCACTTCCGAAAGGCTGGCGACGCGATTTCATTCTGCACAACGTCGGCTGGGACAAGGACGCTGACTTGAATACGCTCTCCGGCGATGGCTCGCTGCCGCTTCCGTTCAAAGCCATGCACTGCTATCCGCCACAATTTGAGCAGGCGGACGCGGCGGCTGAAGTTCTCCGCAAGAATGCTACCCAATTGACGCGTAAGCACCAAGTGGGGCAAGCTTCCAGCTTGCCAACCAGCACGCAGTAATCTCAAGTCCTTCAGTGGGGTTACGCCGCCAGCGCGTCCAGCTCGCCAACCCTCGAATTGAATGCTCCTGCTTTTAACGATCCTATCGTTTATGCGGATGCGGAAAACTTTGTGGTGGTATTTTCTTTGATTGCTATCTAGGCGCGTGGTAAGGTTTACCGACGAGGAGTTATTGAAGGACGCGGCGCAACCAAGGAGTGTTTGGTATGGTCGCCCAGTTGCCGAAAACCGCTAGAATGGTGTGTTGTTCGGCTCACCCAATACACACGTTGCTAGATGACTCAAATCATTCTCGATCCGCCAATCTACTACCTCCAACATTTAGCGGACGATGTCTCCAGCCTGAGGTGCTGTGGCGTCGAAGTGGCTATTTACTCGCAGCGCTCGCCCATCAAGCAAACTCCGAATGAAGATGCTGCCGTAGTAATTCCCGTTGGACCAGAATCCGCGGTTTTCGCGGTTGCCGATGGCGTCGGTGGCAGTCGCGGTGGCGAGCAAGCCTCTAATCTCGCACTAAAAACGCTCGCCGAAACGATTCAGGAAGAGTGTACTGATCCGTCACTGATGCGAGTCTGCATTCTCGACGCCATCGAGAAAGCCAATCGCGAAATCTTGGCTCTGAATATTGGAGCCGCTACGACGATCGCCATTATTGAATACCACGCAGGCACGATGCGACCTTATCATGTCGGCGATTCCATGATCCTGACCACCGGTCTGCGAGGTCGCGTGCGTTATCAGTCCGTGTGCCATTCGCCGGTTGGATTTGCCGTCGAATCGGGGATGCTCGCCGATGAAGATGCGATGTTGCACGCAGACCGCCACATGGTTTCCAATGTCGTCGGTGACGCTACCATGCGCATCGAAATTGGCCCCACCTTAACGCTTGCGCAACGCGACACCACCGTCGTAGCCAGCGATGGCCTGTTCGATAATTTATCAGTCCAGCAAGTCGTCGAAATACTTCGCAAGGGTCGGCTCGATACTTCGACTCTAACCGCTTGCCGCTTGGCTCGTGAACGCATGACGCAGTCGACTGTGATGCCCTTCAAGCCCGACGATCTAACACTGCTCGCTTTTCGCCGCTTGGCGCCAAGTAAACTAACAGTGGGGTAAGCTTCCAGCTTGCCGATCAAGGCTTCCCTCTACGTTGGCGTCGCGTGGCAGAGAACCTCACCCTCTAGCACTTGCTATCCGCTCTAACGGCCGGCCTCGGATCGGGCGAGGAAATGCGACTAAGCCCGAAACGACTGCTCCCAGGATCAACTGTCCTCGCCATTTTCCTGCCGGCTCGGTCGGCGCGGCCAAACCGAGTTCTGCACCAGAATCCGCACCCGATTTTTTAATGACTTTGAGACTGGGTCGGATAGGTATTTCGCCAACTTGCTTGTGCGGGCTTTCAGTCTCAAGGCCCGCTTTTGCGTTCGCTTCTCCCATCGTTGGCACCGCGAGTTTCTCTAGTATTGGCCGAGGAACCTCGACAATCCGCGGCCTCGTGTCCGGCAAAACTCGACTATAACGCTTTGCGGCCTGTTGCAACTCAACGGCATTTGATCGCGATTCTGCGGGCCGAATAAAACTGAAACCCTCCCATACGGAACTGTAGGATCTGGGCGCCAGGATGGCTTCATCTAAAGTGCGCTGTGTGATCGACTCGCGATCCCTTGCCAACGATTGATTTGTATCCTGCATTCGCAAGGCCAAGATAGACTGCACTGAAGTAGGTCCCCTCGAGGCTGGAATTGCGATTGAAATGCGACCAATCGACAATTGCTCAATCGGTTGCAATTGTGGTCGTAGGTCGTTTGGAACGGTCGCGGTTGTTGCAAACACTGGTGCAGGCAAACCAACGGCCAGCGTTGCCCCTCTTCCATTTTGATTCGATGGCAAATTACTCTTATCGTCCTCCAATCCATTCAGGCCGGAATCGCTATTCGGACCGGCTGGAAAGGCAATGCCGGTACAGCCGGCCCCAAGTCCAATCCTGAACTCAATCTCGGCCGCAAGGCCCGCACTATTCGCACAATGTTCAATCGGTGATTCAAATAAAAACTGTTCGAAGTCCGAAACCGACATGTCTTCGTGCGGCGATGCTTGCTCCATTACGTCTTCCAAACCGATAGGCCAGTGCTCGGAAGTTTCTTGACCCGCTTGCACATCGGGCTGATAGGTAATTTCAGTAACTTCAAACATCGCATCCAGTGGAACACTGACTATAAAATCTTCCGCGGTGCAACAGTGCCTTAACTCTAAACTCTCGATCCTGCGGACTCGGTGTAAGTGAGTGATCGGTGTCCGCGTGGAATATCGACTCCATCGAAAACGCCGTTTCATGATTTTGTCTCCCGAACTTTCGAGTTCGGCGTCGAATTTGAACGCTCGAGCAACTCTAAATCACTGATCAATTCACGCGTTTGCCGCTGGGCATCCTGTCCCAGAGCGCCGCTAGTTCCCACGCGGTCAACAAGCCGTCGGATCTCAGCCAGCAATTCGCGCGACGCCCCGCTGCTTGCTTCCTGGACTTCGATCTTCACGATATTGGCCAGCACACTCGCCAGCGCTAACTGATGCATCGCACTGGGTGCGCTATCAACCGTGTTTACCAGATGTTCTAGTTTCTCTGCCGCGCATTTGAAACTCGATCGTGCTGTTTGCCATTGTTCAGCCTGACACTCTAAAAGCGCGAGTTCACTATGACTAACCGCGAGATCAGACCAAAGGCTAGGCCACGTCGCATGCGTTCGAGTCAACGCATGCTTCGTTTCAATCGCGTCGCGAAATCGCCTCCTTGCCTCCTCGATCTGACCATCTTTAGCAAGCAACACAGCCAAGTTGTGCAGGCTCCCACCCTGGCGCTGAAGATACTTAACCGACGACCCATTACGCTTCACGCATTCGTTGTGCATGGCAACCGCTTCCTCGCAGTGCGTTAGAGCCTTCGCAAGGTCACTTTCTCTGGCAATCAACGCCAGATGATCCTTTACCGTCGCAAATTCAGAAAGCAAGTCCGTTCGCCCCGGCGCGAATCTTAGCTGCTGGCGATATAACACGGCTGCCTTGTTCAACGCGACCATCTCTTGCGCGTGGTCGCCCAATTGCCCAAATGCACTTGCCAAGTTCACATACGTTGCGGCGGAATCCGCATCTGCTGCTGTTTGATTTTGCAGTTCGCTTGATTCATAAATTCGCAACGCTGCCTGCAACTGACCAACGGCTGCCTTCCTTTCCCCTTGGCTCAGATAGACCAGCGCGAGATCATTTCTGGCTACGGCGATTTGACGAATGTCTTGCGGACGATCTAGCTTCTCAAACGCCTCAATCGCCAACTCGTAATTCGCCTGAGCCTTAGCGCTTTCACCCATCTGTATCAGCGCCGCTGCTAAATTCACTCGCGCCATTGCCATATCACTGACCAGCTCTGCATCATTCTGCAAGTGCTCCGACACCGTAGATTGCGCCAAGAACGATTCATAATACTGGATGCTATCCGCTAGCATTTGAGATCGAATCGCTTCCGCCCCGGGCACGTCGGCCAATGGCTGGATCATCTCGCGAGTCCAACGATTGAGCAAATTGCGACCTTGCCAGTAAGTCTTCTGCGCAAACAAACGATGCTCCTCCGACTTGGTTAGCGCCTGCTGGAGGTCTTGGCGCGCCAACCAAAGTTGAGCGGTTCCAACCAATAACGCGATGAGTGTCGCAGTTCCTCCGATCGCAGCAACTATTGCCAACGGTTTGTGATTCTTCAGCCAACGCAATGTGCGTCGAAGCATACTAGCTCGACGACCAGCTATTGGCCTGCCATCGCGCACAGCCATCAAGTCAAACGCTAGATCGGCGGCCGTCGAGTAACGCGCCTCGCGATCTTTTGACATGGCTTTGAGCACCACAGTCTCGAGATCATACGGTATTCGGCTATTCAATTTTCTTGGTCGGGCAGGTTCGTCGCGCTCAATGCGGCGGCAGACATCAGGGCTTGCTTTGCCGCCGAACGCTTGCTGCCCTGTCAATAGTTCATAGAGTGTCACGCCTAGACTGTAGACATCCGTGCGTTGGTCGACCGGCTTGCCACTCGCCTGCTCGGGGCTCATGTAGTTCACTGTGCCAAGCAAATCCCCGCTTAGTGTCAAACCGGTCTCCCGCGTGCAGCGCGCCAACCCAAAGTCCGTGATCCAAACCTTCCCACTTTTGTCGATTAACAGATTTGAGGGTTTTACGTCTCGATGAATGATGCCACAATCGTGCGCATGCTGAAGTGCGTCCGCAATCGGAATCGCAATATTCAAAAATGATCTGTAGTCGTCCGCGCCCCACCGCGCCGCATTCTCCTGATCGAGAGAACGTCCGTCGATAAGCTGCATGGCATGGTAGTGAATTCCCGCGTCCTCGCCTACTGAATAGATCGGGACGATATGTGGGTGCTGGAGTTGCGCCACCGCTTTCGCTTCGAGCAAGAAACGCTTTAACTGAAGCGGCTGAAGCGCTGCACTCATTGGCAGTAGTTTGATGGCGACCTGTCGATCCAGCGAGCACTGCTTGGCGGCGTAGACAATCCCCATGCCGCCACGACCAATCATCTCACCTAATACGAAATCGCCCAGGCGACTTCCAAAGTGCAACAAGGGATGACTTGGTACCGTGTCATCAACCGAGTGAACAGCTTCATGCAGTGTCCTCAAACTGGTTAAGCATTTTTGTAACGGCTCTGCAAACTCGGGATGCGCTGCAACGATCCGGTCTGCTTCGAATGCGTTCCCCTGTTCAAGAGCCACCATACACGCCTCGACAATCTCGGCCACGCGCACTTGATGCTCCGAAGACAAGCTTTCTATCGAGGAGTTCTTTGAAACTGTTGCATCAACCACTTCAATTTCCCATTTAGTGTTATCGTAACCTGATGCGTCAGCGAAGATCTCGTAACTGCTCCAGCGCCCGCAACCAGATCATTCGTACCGCCCCCGCCGATTTGCCCAATCGACTCGCAACTTCGTCAAACGATAAATCTTCAATATGTCGCAAAATCAGGACGTCGCGATAATTCGAGGGCAATCTGCTAATACGCTCAAGAACCGCACTTAGTTGTTCCTTCTTTTGCAATGCACTGCTCGGCGACGCTCCATTGTCGGTGAACCAATAGTCTCTGTTTTCCAGTCGGGAACTGCTCGCGTTGGGCAGCGGTTCAATCCGCCTCTCGCGACGCAAATCGCGTTTGTCCGTCAATAAATGAACCTCAACCATCCGCGCCAGATTGTTGGCAAGTATTTGGCGGATCCAGGCTAGGAACTCACGCTCTAAGCCACCTCGAAACTGATGAAAATCGCGAAACGCTTCCAGCAATGTCTCTTGCACCACATCCGACGGATTGCAGCGCGCGCGAATTCGAGGATCAAACCGCGCAACGGCAATCCCCAACAAATAGTCTCGGTAGACACTTAGCAGCTCTCCAATGCTGTCCTGGTCTCCACTTTTTGCTTTTAGCAGTACATTTTGAATATGCTGATCGGTTACGGAACCCAATCTATTCCTCGCGTCTATATGTACTGGCCGGACCCAGAACGTTTTGTCACCAAAATTCTCGAGCAATTTTTAAAAAAATGCAAAATGCTCTGGTGCTGAGTCTACGATCATAGCCGCAGCCACAGCCAACACAAAATTCAAGATAGTGTGTACGGGTCAAACGGTCCAACACGGTAGCTTAGGACCAATGTCTGAACGATCAGCCAGCGACATTGCCAGATTCACTCGTGCACCCGTTCGAGTGGGTTCTCCGGCCAGGCATGCTTTGGATAACGTGCGCGCAACTCCTTTCGTACCAGAGAATAAGTGTTCTTCCAAAAGCTTGCCAAATCGTCCGTGATTTGCTGGCATCGCATATTCGGCGCAAGCAAATGCAACAGCAATGGTACTCGTCCGCCAGCCACCCGCGGTGTATCCACCAAGCCAAAAAACTCCTGGATCCTCGCCGACAAAATCGGTGGCTTGCCGACCTCATACTGCAACGTCACCATCCTACCACTCGGCAACGTAAAGGCCTCAGGTGCACTGTGTTGTAATAAGCGGCGTTGCTTTTCATCTAGCAAACCTTCTAGTAAACTGCGCCATGGCAACTGTTTCAACTCATCAATACTGCGCAGGCCGTAACACCATTCGGTCAGCGACTGTCGCAGCCCATCGGGCGTCAGCAGGGGCAGACCACTGTCCGGCATCGCATCCGCTAACCAACGCACTCGCCCAAGCCAACTGTTTAGCGACTTATCATCGCTCGGCATCACCTTATGCCATTGTTGGGCCGCCGCGCTTGCCAACAACTCCGCAGTCACATCATCCAGCGGAGTGGCGATTGGCGTTTCTTCAATCACCAAATCCAACCAATAGGTCCGCCGACGGGTGATCACAGTACCTTGCGTCGGATGCAGGAAACGATCATCGCTTTGCCGCAGATGCTCGATTGGCAACCACTCTGGCGCAATCGCTGTCGCTTGCCGTACACTCGCTTCGTTGCCGCCCGCGTCCACGTCAATGCACAAAAATAACTCCGACTCGCGGACCCCCGAAGCGTTTTCCAGTTTCACGCCCCGACCGCCTACCATCAATCCCCGCGCGTCATGCGAACCGCGTCGTCGCGCCAGCCGATCCGGAAACGCGGCCAACAATGCTCGGGGTAGCTGATCCACTAGCGGCTCTTCAGTTACCCGACCCAGCGTCTGCTCCGTTTGCTGCTCAAGCTGTTCAGCTACTCGCGCCACCTGCCTCGCCGCACCTGGCTTAATCGCAAATAACGACGACGAAGCGGACCCACTGCGGCCTCCTAAGAATTTGCTTAATTCCATCAATCGCTGCGTCACATCGCAATCGTGATTTTGCTGGGCGCGAGTGAACGGTTGTCGCGACTGACCGGCGTGCGGTGATCGATCAAACACGTCGCGTTCCGAAAGCATCGCAGCCGCGAGTGCAACACTATGAGGCACTTTTAGCGCATGGCCTTCGATCAGCAACCGCCCAAGTCTCGGGTGGACGGGCAACTGCATCAGTTTTCTACCCAGCGCTGTCGGCTGCCCCGCAGAGACTGCATCGATCCGCTCTAGCAACTGGATCGCCAACTCAATGGCTGTTTCTCGCGGAGTCGTAATCCATGGAAACGCTGCAGGATTGGACTCGCCCCAACACAATAACTGCAGCACAGCGCCCGACAAGTCCACACGCAGTATTTCGGGCTCAAGGTGCTCCGGTCGGCTGCGGTTCGTCGCTTCATCCCACATCCGATAACATACCCCTGGTGCCGTACGCCCCGCCCGGCCCGCTCGCTGCGTTGCCGAAGCCTTGGCAATGGGCTCCAACTCCAAACGGTTCAGCCCCAAACTCGGATCAACTCGTTGCACCCTCGCCCAACCGCTGTCGACCACGACTCGCACACCGTCGATTGTCAATGAAGTCTCTGCGATGTTCGTTGATAAGATGATCTTGCGTCGCTCACAGGGTTGTAACACTCTGTCCTGATCCTGCGCCGCCATCTCACCGAACAGCCGCATGACCTCCCAGCCCTCGCGCGCCGCCCGACCCTCCAATTGTCGAGCCACTTGATCAATTTCGCCCGCTCCAGGTAAGAACACCAATACATCGCCTGGATTTTCGTTCGCCGCGCGCACGATCTGCTCCGCCACCAAGTCGGTGAGTTTCCCCCGAACGCCAAAGCGGCTGAAATGAACTGCAACTGGATGTAGCTGACCCGGCACACGGATCACGGGTGGCTCATTCAAGTACTCGCGAATTGACTCGGTGTTGAGCGTCGCGCTCATCACTACCAATCGCAAGTCCGGCCGCAACTCATTCTGGATTCGCCTCAGCATTCCGAGCAACAGATCGTACTCCAGCGACCGTTCATGGAATTCGTCCAGAATCACTACTGAAGTATCCGCCAGTTCGATATCTGTTTGCAATTGTCGCAGCAAAATCCCGGGGGTCATTGCGACCAACCGAGTCGCTGCGCTCACACGCCGATCAAAACGAACTTGATAACCAACCAGTCCACCGACATTGCATCCCAGCTCGCTCGCAATCCTCCCCGCTGCAGCCCGAGCCGCTATCCGTCGGGGCTGCACCAACACAACCTTTCGGCCGTTCAACGCCAATAGGGCTGGCCCGACCCGAGTCGTTTTCCCCGCCCCCGGCGGCGCCTCCACTACCACACAAGCATCCCTATGCACGGCAGCTACAATTTCCGCCAATGCATCATCAATCGGAAGCGGAATTTTGCATGGAATCAATTTACTCTCCCATCCTCCCAAGCCTGATCCTGTAAAACAAAGAAGGCCGTTGCTTAGCAACGGCCTCATAACTATTCAGATTGTAACAGAATTCCCGATCACTCCGATTTGCGCCGGACACTATGTTATTCGATCAATGCAAATCCGGCAACATTTGAATCTTTGGCAATAGTTCCCTCGCTGCATGCACCAACACGTTTCTGTAGAGAGTCCGCTGTGGTACGGTCAGGTCACCACAATCACTCACCAAGAGTTGCACCTGAAAGGCAACAGGAGGGACGGCTAATGCCCCTCCCCACATCGCTGACTTCAGCTTTGTCACCGGCACTCCGTCCGCATCGTAACTCAAATACCAAAGAAATGAAGTTTGCTTCAAGTCATCGATTAGATTGACTTCATGAACTTGTGCATTGAAATCTTCAATAGTCTCGCTCGTGGTAACGACTGGCAGATTCACTTGCATGCCGGCAGCAACATAGCAACTTTCAAGTTCGTGCAGGCCAGAAAAGGGAAAATCCAAGGATACTTGAATCGGTTGCCCAGTATGTTGAAATGCCCAGGTCGCAGAGTGTTCTCCAAAAACACTGCCTGTCTCACGGTGCGTCACCGCAAAGCCAAACAATTTGAATCCAGAAAAATCCTGCGGCAAGTCCGTCGCAACGAACAAATCCGAAACTTGTTGCTTGGTCCAAGACGGTAGCATCTCAATCCTCGATCTCCAGGGTCCTACACCCATGATCGGCAACGCCGAGATCCCTCCCAGAACCAAGTAAAGACTGGAAAGCACTGCCGTATACACCATCCTCCAGCGTCCAGAACTCTGCGATGCAAGTGCTTGAGGTCGTTTCAATGGCTTTTCGGAAATAGTGAAAGACTGTCCAGGCCAGCTTACACATCGATCATACCATCGGTGAATGAAAGACGTTGTGGCAGCTTCAACCGGAAACGGCTCAAGAACCAAAGTGATGGCTGATTGCGCGAACAACATACATGCGAAGGAACCCGCGAACAAAGCCAAACCCAAAACAGTGTGCGGCCAGCCATGAGTCCAATCTATACCAAAGCGGTCCAGCATTATGGCAATGGCAAATATCCGAATCAAGTTACCCAACCACGCCCAGAGAGGAACCAGAGCAAGAGTTAGAACGCCGGAGAGAAAGCTCCTTTGCTGCCAGACAATTAGCATCACGGCAATCGCTGCCAGTGAGTATAGGCTGTCGACTCCGCTGCAGGCCTCATCAACGAACAATTCGCCAGTGCGTATCTCCAACACATTCCCCCGCGCCATGTGCGGCGAATGAGCTAAATCCAGTAGTTGACTAGCAGATTGCGTGGCGAGTGCCTGCAAGCGTTGAATAAGCAGTGTGTCTCCGTTCAATGGCAACGGTATTGTTAGAAGCATAAGTCCACACCAAGAGACCAATTGCGTCCAACGATTTCCAACAAGCCTCACTTGCATCCATGCAAACACAAGCACCGCCAAGGCAACCTGCGCGAGCCAAGGAGAAAATCGAGATACTGCTAGCGCCGCGATACTTACCGCCACGACAAAAGACAATTCCCCTAGTCGCAACCGCCACCTTGGGAGCGAACCGCTTGACGCACCGCGTAGGTAGATCAGGGTCAGAAAAAACAACCACGCCAAGGGAAAGAACTGCAAGTGCTTTCTCGATGCCAAATAGCCGCACTGAACGACAAGCAGCGGCAGCAAACCCAAGACTCCCATTGCCAGCAACCAGTCGTAATGGCTGCGCATTAAGCTTTTCCAGCCAGTTTGCAGTGCTTCCACGGTTAGTATCCAGCTGAGAGCGTATTAATTGACGGCAGTCTGCGATAGCTTTCGGTGTTCATTTGACAGCTCGACCATCCCAAGTTCAGCGTAACTGTTCGCTAGAGCAGTGTGCGCCTCCGCCGCGATAGAAGCATCTCGCAAAGAAAACTCCAAATCGGCAACGGCTTCTCGATGTCGTCCGAGACTCGCGAGAATTTCACCTCGTGTTTCGCGCAGCACGGCGTTATCAGGCAATAGACTTAAAGCTGCATTAGAAAATTCCAGCGCTCTAGGGAGATTGTCAGCACCTTTCCTTTGCAAAACGACCGCGACATTGTTGAGGAGGCCTGGCATTTTATCTGTATCAGTGCCCACGAACGCAAAGTGGGACTCTGCTGTAGCGACGTCGTCATTCAGCAATGCAATTGTGCCTTCAATGAAGTGCATTGTTTCGGGAGCAAGCCCATTCAATAATGATCGTCTAACGACCAGCAATTCCTGATTGGCGCTTTCTCTACACTCAATCAGAATCTGTGTGAGTACATCGATCACCATGGCGTGGTTGGGCGCAAGATCTACAGCCCGCTTTATGGCATCCAATCGTTTCGTCAGCAACTCCCCATTTCTAGTCGAGTCATTTTGCTTCAAACGCAGAGCGTATAGCGCAAGAGCCTCTGCAGCACCCTGACTTAGTCGAACATCAGCGCTCCAACCGCTCGCCCCGGTTAATAATCGCGCTGCTTCTTCCTCACGCGACAGTATAACTAGGGCTTGCGCAAGGCTTATAGTTGCGGAAATATCGTTCGGTAAACTGTCCAACTTACTTCTGAAGTGTACCGCGGCAGTCTCTGCTAACCTCTGTGAAGCTGCCGGATTTGCATCCTGGTTCAGCTTCGCGGCCGCTAGCAAGTAGTTCGGATCCTGCGCCGCAACAAGCTCAAGCATCCTAGCAGCCTCCATTTTCGATTGCGTGCGTAATAAGAAGCTAACGTACAAAAGGCGAGCGTTCTTTGCGGTTTCATCTGAGCCAGTAATCGCAACTGCAACCAGACTTTGGAAGTT
>JANLQO010000368.1:0-3191 GCA_031367855.1 Planctomycetia bacterium
CCGCGCTCGATTCGACTAGTTCGATTTTTACGCAACTAAAAGTCTTCGGCGACACTCAAGATTTTCTTAAGCGCTTTGGAGATAAGGGCGAAGATAATTTTGAAACGGATTCTGTAACCATTCCACAGCGGTTGATCATGATGAATGGCAACCTAGTTGCCGAACGGACCAAAGTCGACTTGGTTGCTAACGCAGCCACGCGCATCGCAGGTATGGTGCGAGGCGACTCCGAAGCCGTCGAAGCAACATTCTTGGCGGTTGTAAATCGCACTCCCTCGTGCGAAGAGTATCGCACATTTATTGACTATCTTCGCCAAAAGCAGGGCAACGCGCGTGCGCAAGCAGTCAGCGATATTTACTGGGCGTTATTGAATTCGACCGAGTTTTCTTGGAATCACTAATTGGACAGCGACACACCGGTTTCACAGTACAAACTCGAAGCGCAAGCCAGCGAATGACTTGCGACGATTCACACGCCAGCGCTTCGAGCTTGTATTTCCCAGAGTCTAGAGAAAAAAGCGGAACCCCCAACATGCACGAACACAGTCCTTCAAATTCAGCCGCTTGCAAGGGATTCGCACGATTTACCCGACGCAGCTTAGTCAAGTCCACGGCGATGTTTGCTGGAGGTTTAGGGTTGACGCAACTGGCTGAACGGCTGGCAATTGCCAGCGAGAAATCTGCAGGTGGGATATCATCGCAACCAAAATCGCTGATGATGATTTGGTTGCAGGGCGGCCCCAGCCAACTGGAGACTTTTGATCCCCACGCCGGCACTCGCGTCGGAGGCGAAGTTAAAGCCATTTCCACTTCGCTGAAAGGAATCGAAATCGCCGATACCATGCCAGCGACCGCCGAGCAGATGCATCACGCTTGCCTTGTCCGCTCGATGATCAGCAAAGAGGGGGATCACGAGCGAGCGACCTATCATCTGAAGACTGGATGGCGACCTGATCCTACCGTCATTCATCCGTCCATCGGATCCATCCTCTGCCACCAGTCGCCGAACAATATCGAAATCCCGCGGCACATTTCCATTCTCGCATCGCAGTGGCCTGCACGGGCAGGTTATCTAGGGCCAAGTCTCGATGCCTTTCAGATCGGCGATCCGGCTGAACCCATTGCAAATCTCACCAAGCGTGTTTCCGAAGAGCAAATGAAGACGCGAATCGGGCCGTTGTTAACTACTCTCGAAAGTGAATTTCAACGCGGTCGTTTAGGAAATCTTGATCGCGCGCGAACGGCGCATCGAACCGCCACTGAGCGGGCGGTAGCCATGATGAGCAGTGAACAGTTGAGCGCTTTCGATGTTAAAGCCGAAGGAGCTGAGACGCTCAATCGTTTCGGTGACAATCCATTCGGACGCGGTTGTTTGGCCGGTATTCGTTTACTGGCAGCCGGCGTTCGCTGCGTCGAAGTTGAATTGAATGGTTGGGATTCACACGTCAACAATCACCAAATCCAATCCAGCCAAGCGAAATTGCTCGACAGCGCGCTGGCTTCAACACTAAGCGAATTGTCCAAGCGCGGATTGCTTGAAAATACCGTAGTCTTTTGCGGCGGCGAGTTTGGTCGAAGACCTGAAGTCGATCCGGGAGGGGGCCGCAATCATTGGCCGCACGGGTTTAGTATTTTGTTAGCCGGCGGGAATCTGCGTCGCGGATACGTGCACGGTGCTACCGCTTCCGAAGTCGACTTCCAAGCCAACGATCTGACGCAATTCACTTCCCAGACGGTTTCCGTTCCGGATCTGCACGCGACATTATTGCATGCCTTGGGCATCAATCATGAGCAAGAAAACATCACGCCGATCGGCAGACCACTTCGCTGGAGCGACGGTAAAGTGGTTTCGCAATTGCTAAACACGTAAGCTTTTGCGTCATTAAGTAGGGGCACAATTTACGTTTCGCTGTTAGTATCCTCAAAAGGCAACTGCGGCTGACGGCGAGTTCTGGGCTGATAAAACATTGTAGAACGATTGTCCTCAATCGTTCCGGAGAGCTTACTGGCTCAAATCGTTCGATTCTCAGAGTCGGCGGCGTTTCAAGCCAGCTTGCTGGAATTTCGGCGCAACGACATACGATTTCCTGCACGCTGCATCCGCATCGTAGTCAGGGCGGTTGTGAAGTTGTCCGCTGACTTCGACCACGACGTCTCCTTGATAGTCCGTCTCGCGCAACAACTTCAGATACTCGACGTAATCGATCGTCCCTTCGCCGGGCAACATAAATTGGAACTTCTGCTGATCGCCGGTGGAGTCTTTGACGTGAATGAAGACGGTGTCCGATTCCAGCATGTTCCAAGAGTCCTTCAGATTGAGACCTTGCAATTGAAAGTGGCTGAAGTCGAACGCGGCTTTCAGCCATGGGCTCTTGACTTGATCCAGTAGCCAACGAATGTGTTCGGGCCGATGCGCGGCGCCGCTAATATGAGCCTTGATAGCGATTACTGACTGGGTTTGTTCACCAATCTTCGCCCACTCACTCAAGCGTTCGGCCATCGCGTTGCAAACGTCGACCCACTGCGATGGCTGCCCACCCATTACGGTTTCAATGATCGTTGTGCCCTGCGGTTTCAGTTCGTGGCCAAGCACTGCCGCGTCTCGCAATCGGGTCAGGTTTTTGGCGTGCACTTCCGGAGCGGCCAGTAGTACGATGAAGCACTGGCTGACTTGGGAATAAAAATGTCGATCAAGTTTACGCAACTTTCCATCAGTGTAACCACAGCGGCAAATCTGTTGCTATTATCATAGGTAAATGTCACTGTGAATTTCCGGTTCTTCTCCTATCCTTCTGTTGGGAACAAAATATGAAAGCATCGCTCGTAACCCTGGTAACCATTGCGGCTCTTTGCGTTCTCTCTCCCTCCCTCAGCGCGCAAAACAAAGCGGCGAAGACAACGGACCCGTCAGGCACGTGGCGTTGGGAGTATGAACTGGGGGGGGCAACGATGAAAGACTCGTTGCGTCTGAGTCTGAGCAAAGACAACAAATTAGTCGGCTATTTTAAAGGTCGCGAAGATAAGCCGATCGAGATCAAGGAAGCCAAGATGTAACCGTTCACGGGCTGGGAGGTGGATTCTAGCTTAAGCCGCCTGGATTTTTGTTATTGCAATTGGAATTGTTGGTAGTAGTGACCAAAGGTGTCCTGGACTTTCCGATTCAAGGAGTATGAGCAAAAGACACCCAAAAA
>JANLQO010000373.1:0-4710 GCA_031367855.1 Planctomycetia bacterium
GACATCAGCTTTGCTCCAAAATCCTCAATACGACGATGGATGGTTACCGAACGGTCTTTGCCATTCTATCCGCCTAGCAGCCCAGAAACCAGCAAGCTTACAATTCGCTAGTAGTGGCCCGGTATTCCGGAACAGCATTTGAACACACATCCATCGAAGACTCTGGGTGTGCCACCCTCATCAGGGAATCCCAAAATTAAAGTTGTACAAAGCACCTGGCTCAAGAAAACAAGGCCGATAATCCTACGATGGCTCCGAGTTGCGGAGCAACTCAGACACATTAGCGGGTGATAAGCGCAGCGCAACCCAATAATTGACACTGCGCGACGAAAAGCCAGCAGGGGGTGCCACCCTCAACCATCGACCATTTTTCAAGTTTGAGGCTCCACAAGCAATTCAGCTTCGATCGCTTCGCAGGAAACCCAAGTATGCTCGACATCACCTTCGCCCTTTGTCTCAGCCTGATCGCCATTTGTGGGTGGATGGCTAACATTCTGGGGCTTCCCGGCAACTGGGCGATTGTGGCCACAGCGATTGGCTGTGCCTGGTGGGTGCCAGAAACACGATTCTGGAACTTGAGTTGGTACTTAGCCGCCACAATTCTGGCTGTTGCCTTGATCGGCGAAGCACTCGAATTCGCCGCCAGTGCGTTTGGCGCTAGTCGTCTCGGCGGTAGCAAACGAGGCGTGGTGTTGTCGATTATCGGCTCCATTACGGGAGCGATTGTAGGATTGTCAATAGGCTCCGTGGTTCCTATTGTGGGAAATGTAATTGCCTCGTTGTTACTGGGTGCAACGGGAGCCTTTGCAGGCGCGATGCTAGGCGAACGCTGGGCCGGCAAGGATTGGAATGCCAGTATTGAAATTGGCGGCGCGGCGTTCTGGGGCCGCCTGCTTGGCACGGTGGGGAAAGCGGTGTGCGGCACCGCCGCTTGTGGCTTGTTACTATCAGGGCTGTGGATGTGATTCAAAACTGCCGATAAGTCATTTGCGATTGGCTGTTAGTTCGCAGTAGTGATTCAAGTCTGGGCAATTCTATTCCAACTATGGCAGGAACAATTCCTGTGAAAGGCTTGCAAACTCTACCGGACTCGCATTAGGATGGAACCTACTTACGCTTGCCGAAAATCGCTGGACGTTTTGCATGGTCCATAGAATTCTGGCAGCATCCAGTCGAGTTGAATGCGAACCGTTCATTGAGTGTGTTTGGACAGCCATGATTGAAACCTCTTTTTTACTCCGCAAACTTTCCGATAGCTCTCTTCGTTGCGTGTGTCATTCATCTTCATTCTCTCCGGAGTTCGACCGACGATGATCCATTACAGTTGTGACCGATGCGGTCGACCCATTTCGGCCAGCGAAATGATGCGTTACGTTGTGAAGATGGAGATCGAAACGACTATTGAGCCTGAAGAGCAGCAATCTGCCGAAGACGAACACGATTGTCTGCTCGAGATGGACAACACACTTGAGCGACTTGAACAAGAATTTGGCGAGGACTGCGAGTCGATTGTGTTTGAACGAAAGCGATTCGACTTGTGCCCCGAGTGTTTTCGAAAGTTCATCAAAAACCCTGTCGGACGTGAAAAAATGGTTCCATTCGGCTTCAGCCATAACTGAATCCTGATCGCTTCCCGAAAAAACGAATTTGAAATATTCCGTGAAAATGCGTCGAATCCCCTGCGAGGGGCAGAGTCTAAATTCAGTGACTATCAGCTTGGGAGTCAAGCTTTGAATGCCTTCAATCGACGCGCATGGTTAAAGAACTCGACGCTGGCAAGTGCAGCGCTGGCTTGCAGTTTCTGCGGCATTCGCTGGGGATCCGCCGCCACCGCCAATCAGCGTTGGAATCAATCGATCCGAGCCGGCCTAGACTGGCTCGCCCAGCACCAATCGTCGCGCGGTCAATGGAGCACACCGGCATATCCCGTAGCGATGGCAGCGTTGGCTGGAACTGCGTTGATCGGTTCCGGCTCAACCACAACCCAGGGTCCTTACGCAAAACAGATTGCTCGTTGCACCGACTACTTGATCAGCAAGTGTCGCAACAACGGATTAATCGGAGACCCTGATAGCGACAATCGCTACACCTATGGCCACGGTTTTTCAATGCTGCTGCTGAGTCAAGTGTTGGGCGAAGAGGGTTACGAGGATCGCCGCAAAGAATTAATCGATGTGCTGAATCGTTCCGTTGATTTTTGCTGCAAGGCGCAGACGGACGCAGGCGGTTGGGGTTACATGAGCGCCAAGGATGGAGCAAATTACGACGAGGGGTCGACTACCATCACCCAAGTTCAAGGCTTGCGAGGTTGCCGAAATGCCGGAATCGCCGTGCCTTCCGAAGCGATTGATAAAGCCAGGGAATATATTTACAAGTGCAAGAATGACGACGGCGGAATCAGCTATTCGAGCAAACAGATGGGTACGTCGCGGCCCGCCATCACAGCCGCTGCCTTGGCCGCGCTCTACAATGCCGGTGACTACGACGGAGTACACGTTCCCGCCATGCTGAAACACGCGCGCGATAATCTTCACGAACTCAATAACGAGAACGCCGCCTTCGGCCACTGGCACTACACTTACCTCTATTACAGCCAAGTGGTCTACCGCCAAGGTCAGGAGCAATGGTTGCCCTTTCGCGATCGGTTATATGACCGCATTGTCAACGAACAAGAAAGTGATGGTTCCTGGAAGGGTCAAATCAGCCCGGTCTACATCACCGCCTGCAACCTGATCATGCTGCAACTCGACCAAGGTCTACTTCCCATTTATCAACGCTAACCATGCCCGCATGTTTCGTGGCGGTATTTTATTGCCTGACTCGCTACTTGCGAAATTCTCTAATCTCGTTCGCCACCTCGTCCCAATTTCCTTTAAACCGCACGGCGCGGTCATCGACGTAAATCGTCGCCGGCGGCTTATGCTCGCAGACTTCATCCACTTCGATTTGGTGCTTTTTCAACCAAGCACAAATCGCATCGCGACCTTCCTCAGTCGCACAGCGGGCCGAATGTACAACCACGCGATATTGCCGGCGCAGCTTGCGAATCGCTTCGTCAGTTCCATGAATCGGCGGATCCGATATGACTTCGATCCCGCGCCAGCCTGAAACATACGAGTGAATCACGCCGTCGAAGTCCAAACAGATGGTTTGCCGGGCTGGCTCGATGCCGTTTTTTGCACAAGTCGCTACGTCCGCTGGTCGCACCGACAGTAGGCGATCGATGGCATCGTGACCGTCCAGCCACGCGTTCTCAGCCCAAGGCTCGTCATTCCAGACTCGCGTGTAATGATCGTGAGTGTGATGACGTCCCGGCAACCGCAACCAATCGCCATAATGATGCCACTGCGGCTTGCCAGGAAATACTTGCGGCATCTCATCTAAACCACGTTTCGCAAAATCGCGAACTAGTTCCTTAACAAACCGATGCACAGAATGCGTACTCATCGGCGCTTCGAATACTACGATCACATGCAAGCCGCCACGGCCATTCGAATCGCACAGCAGAGGATCAAAACCCGCTTTAGCCAGCGCTTCGCACCAGTGCTTCGCAGCTGCAAAATTCCCTTCTGCGGAGATCGACAATTCCTCTTCATCGTGTAGATCGATATCGATGGCAAACCAACGGGATGTCAAATCCGAACTCGTGCTGTGAATGCCTAGCACACCGCCGACATCGCGCGTTCGGTAATGCTTTTCGAGCGAGGAAATCCCAAGAAAAACTTTACCGCGTTCATCCCGAAAGGGTGCCGTAATTGCATGATTTACTTCGCGATCGGCTCGCTCGCGACTGCGCTGTGGCAAGTATCGCCCCCACACGTCAGTTCGATTCACCAGTCGCATTAATGTCCACTCTGCCAGCTCGCTCGCCCGCTTCCGCCACTGCTCACCGATGTTTTGAAAGTAATCCATGGAGGTTCCAAAAAGAACTGAAGGTCAAGGACTGCCCAGGAGCGTCCGCAAACTTGAAAGCCTAGCTAACCTATTGTAGGTTGTTTGAACCGCGGGCCGACCGTTTGAAAAAGTCGGCGGTTAAGGTTTTTTCGGCTTTACGAGGGACTGGGTAGCCCGCCAAAATCCATCGACCCTATATTTCGGGTTTGACGTTCCACTAACCAAGGTCGTAGATTGAAGCCGCACTAGTTCTATAATGACGGGTCTCTCAGCGGATGCAGTAAAATTCTTCTTGTCAACTCCAGGGAAAACTGTCTTGGTTATTTGTTCTCACCTACACTGTGTTTCGTTACTGGTCTTGTTAGCACAGTTGTTCTCGCTCGCAACACAAGCAACGGCTCAGTCAGATTTGCCAACGGCTCAAGAGTCAGATTTCTTTCTCGAATCGGGCGCGGTTCCGGAGCTGAAATTGGTAATTGACAGCGAGGGCCAACAGCGATTGCGAGATGCTCCGCGCGAGTATACGCGATGCACCTTGGTAGAGGATGGCGTAACGAGCCTGAAGAGCACCGGAGTGAAGCTGAAAGGGGCGGCGGGCAGCTACCAAGATTTCGACGAGCGACCATGCCTAACGTTAAACATCGATAAGTACAAAAAGCATCAACGGTTTCATGCAATGGAGAAATTGCATCTGAACAACGCGGTCCAGGACGAATCGTTTCTCAACGAGTGGTTAGGTTCCGAACTCTTTCGGCAAGCGGGCATTGCCTCTCCCCGCGTCCGGCACGTGCGGCTGTGGATCAATGATCGCGACCT
>JANLQO010000393.1:0-2123 GCA_031367855.1 Planctomycetia bacterium
AAGCTGCGTCTCGACGTGGCGACGACTGGTAGGATCCCCGCGTCGAGTTTCCAGCATGAGCGACTTGACTAGTACGGAGTTTTTGGGGAAGCTCCAGCTGGGCGATTGGCTACCAATGGGTTGGTCGTTTGGAATAGCGACCCAGCGCTGCGAACTGGCTCCATCAGCCCACATTTCAGCTTGAATTGAGTAGCCCACTACCCCGGGTGCCGGCAATTGTTCTGCCGCTGATGCAAAAATCCCCGTCTGCCTGAGTGTTCTTGGGAAACTCAAGGATTCGCCCCTGCGTGGGTTGGCGACGAGACGATGTATTGTTCCGGCCGTATGGTCCAAGAAGTAGAACTCGCCATCGTTGTCTTCGGCAAACCCTACCACGCGATGCGTGGTATCAGCAAGTTCTAGGCGGCTGACAACGGCACCACTTTCATAGCGCAGGCCCCAAAACTTGCCGGTGTCGTAGTCGCTATAAATGTGCGTTCCATGAAGCTCTTTAAGGCGATTTCCGTAGTAAGTCAGACCTTCGGTGATGGAAGTGGATTCGGTGTGCGGGTGAACGGTGACAGGCCGAAGAATCGGGGTTGGCCCCGGCTTTAGTTCAGAATTGATCGGTTGGTACGCTTCAGTGAGTGACCAGCCGTAATTGCCTCCCCGCTCGATGCGATGGAGCATTTCCCACATTTCCCAGCCGACGTCGCCACACCAAAGATCACCGGTCTTTCGATCAAAACTCATGCGCCAGGGATTGCGCAGTCCGTACGCCCAAATCTCACCACGGGTACCAGGCATACTTACAAACGGATTGTCAGGCGGAATGCGATAGCTCTTTCCATCATCGGCGTGGTCTACATCGATGCGTAAAATAGAAGCTGGGATATCGCTCAGATCCTGCCCGGTCTTAAAGATATCGGGCGGATTAGCGGCATTTGCATCGCCGGCGGAAATGTAAAGGTAACCATCGGGACCGAAGAGCAAGTGACAACCGTTGTGGCCGCCCGACCACCAGGTTACCAGGGTTTCTTCGCTCGCCACATCAATGGTCGGTGGGCTCGTGTCAAGCAACTTGAATCTTGCTACGTGTGTGCCGTCTTCGAGGTTAGGAGCCTTGATGTAACAAACGTAGCAGTAGTGGTTTTGTTTAAAGTTGGGATGAAAGGCCAACGAGTAGACTTGCTCAACGCCTGGAATCGCTTTGGCAAAGTCGACGACAAGATCAGCTTGTGTTGCAGCGTTGCTTTTCGGAAATGAGAGTATCTTTCCAAATTGTTCAACGACGAACCAACGCTCACTGTCGGGTGAAGTTACCATGTCAACGCACATTTTGAATTCAAGCGCGGGAAAGGCTCGTTCAGAAACATAGGGCAGAGGCGGTTCAGGCGAGCCCTCTACGCGCGAGGTCGTCCATGGTTGACGTTTGGCAACGACCGGTTCATCGGCCCAGGAAAGCTGAGTGAGAACGCCGAGCACTACATAGAGTGCGTAGGCCACATTGAGTACACAGGTGGGCAACCTTGCAGAATGCTTGTCCCAGGCAGTGCGGCGTGTCATATTACGATCCTAGGAGGATAGGAAGGGGTTTCAATTCAACAGAATTCGGTCCTGGCCGACCGTCACGACGCGCGCATTATCAACTATACAAATCTAGAGTTCCACAGGAGTTCAGCATGTCGAATTTGTTTTTAGTATGTTTGATTCTAATTTCGCCAGGGGGGCCTGTTGCAGATGGCCCTGTTGCAGATTGCCCTGTTGCAGATTGCCCTGTTTCAGATTGCCCTGTTTCAGATTGCCCTGTTCAAGATGGTGCCGTTCAAGATGGGACAACAAAGCAACAGGCAACTCAGCAAAATTCCGGACTACAACGCCCAGAAGTTGAATTCAAAGTGTTTCAGTTTCCGGCAGATCAAATTCCTCGCATCGATGGCGACGCGAGCGACTGGAACATAGTGCCGGAGTCCTATGCGATTGGCACCGACCAGCTGAAAGAAACAACGAAGAATATGAAGGAACCGGTGGCTGCGTCGGACCTGAGCGTCAAAGTTAAGGTTGGCTGGGTCAAGGGAATGAGCCACTTGTATTTTCTGTATGAAGCGATCGATGACTACTGGGACTTTGAAAGACCCGATTTG
>JANLQO010000404.1:0-3107 GCA_031367855.1 Planctomycetia bacterium
ATATGCTTGCAGAAAAGCAACAAAAAGCTCAAGGAAACTCAATAGTGTCGACGCCACAATGGCAATTACGGCGGCAACGCCAAAACTGCCCGAACTCATCGATACGGCATGAGCCCCAAAACCGATCCCCATGAACCCTAGCAACACCAAGTGACCTGCGACAAGATTCGCTAAAAGTCGAACCGCCAAAATCAGGTGTTTGATAAGTAATGAGAGCGCTTCGATCGCCCAAACAAGCGGCACAATGAAGATCGCCATGTAAATCGGCAACCCCAACGACGGCGCAAGATTCTTTAGATAACCAACTAGACCAAATTGCCTAACTCCGAGCGTTACACCAATAGCAAAAATAATAAGCGCCAATGCTCCAGTCGTTGCGAACGCACTTGTTGGTGCGCCAATGAATGGGATCATTCCCATCAGGTTGCATCCCAATACGAACATAAACAACGTCCAGAAAAACGGCATAAACTTGTTCGCGTCGTGCTCACCCATCGCGGGAACAACAATACCATTGCGAACAAAAGTCACAAAGCTCTCAAGCAGATTCCAAATCTTGCCTTTCGGAGCTTGACCGGTGGCGATTCGGCCAGCCAGCCATTTGAAAAGCAGCAAGCAAATCAGAGCGACCGCTACTTCAATTAACATGTATCGCGTAATGCCGAATCCGGACTGGACTTCGTAAGCGTTCCGCAACGTTGCGAACGGTTGAGGAATGAAAATCTTGCCAGACAGTGATTTGTTATACGCGGCCATCTTGGCTGCGGACCAATCCGCGCGTGGGCTCGCCAAATATTCGTCGAGCACTTCTTTCTTGTCGAATTTGCCGCGCAGTTCACGCCAGGCTTGGTTCGAGTTAGAGTTAGAAGTGACCTTATACATCCACTCGTATTCGTAACTAGGATGCTCGGTTAAATAAGCCTGTACGACATCGGTCGTGCCGGGAGCAGCGTTCTTCTTGGCCCACTTCTGGGCTTTCGCCTGAAGACTGGTCATCTCGTCGGCTAAAAACTGGTCGAAGGGGCGATTATGGCGAATGTGTTTGGCGTGTTGCCAGTCTTTCCACTTGGCTTCGATACCGTCAAGCACTTTAGGATCTTTGACGATCGATTTCAATTCGGCGACGATCTGGGCCGCTTCCCACTCCTGGTAGTCTTCATCGTTGCGAATTACCCAGGCGCCGTAAGACTTTGCCAGCCCTTCGGTGGATTCGCGCTCGCTTTTCCAAAGCACCTTGGGCACTTCGAAATAGAAACTATCCTTGATATGCAGAATATCTGAAGCCATAGGATCTGGTGCGGGTCGAGAGGGGGGTCGGCAAGTGGACGGAATGCTATCGTTTCGTAGCGTTCCGAGCAAGGAGCCATGATTCTAACGGCAGTGAAATGAAATAACAGGCCATAAGTGTCGTAAGAAAACAATTTCTTGATTCGGCTGGGAAAGTCTGAACGATTACAAAGGCTCCCAGCATGGTCACCAATCGCCATGTAATGACCGCGAGTTGAAATGTCGCACCGTTGAATATCAAGCTTTCTAGCCAAATTGGCGCAATTGCAGCGGTCGCAGTCCATACTGCGGCTAACGCGCAATACTTCGCTGCGGCATGGGGTGCGTGGCCAAATGTCGCAACATAAACCCCCGCTGCAACCACGCTGATAACACAGGCCAGGACCAAAGAGATTCGAAGAGTTGACATTCGTTTTTGAGTCGGGCTATTCATCGTGCGGCGCTTCGTGCACCTCAGCACCGGGCAACTCCGGTAATCGCGACTCGGATGGTTTTTGAGATGCACGCTGAGGCGATCTCGTGGGCGATGGAGCTGCAGAAGGGCTCGAGCCGCGGTTCATGATGGGGCCATCGTTGTCGATCGGTTTAATACGCGAGAAGAGCATTAATAGGCCGATGGCCAAAACCATTCCCAACACGAATCCTAGCGCTGCTAAAAAGCTCGTGCCCATGCGCCCATCAACCCAGGCGCCGGCAGCGCCAGGTGCAACCATCACCAGCACGATGGCGATTGTCCTGCCAAACCATTCGGAGGCTTGCTCCCAAGCGGTTTTGCTTTCAGGCACAAATACCCCCAATTTGAAAATTTGACAACTGATTTTTTGCCTTTTCTATTAACCACAAGGACTATTTTGTGGCGAAAGGATCAAAATTGGCGAGCGGCTCACAATTCCGCTTAAGTCCTTTCCTGGAATTGACTTAAGGCTCCATGTCACCCCCGCTCCGCTATGCCTATTACGCTGTGTGTGGAACTTATAATCTAGAAAAAATGCGGACTTCTGGGCATACTGTTATTGGCGAGTCAAGTATACGCAAGTGTACACCTTGCCGTGAAACCCACCTTACGTGTTTCAAGTTTAGGCGCATCGGCACAGTATGCACGACACCCTCCAGGTAACGCGAGTTGACGTCGAGTCGCCTTGAGTGAATGAAATACCCAGTGTGCGGGCATTTTTACGCAAATGAAACACCCCTCCCCCGGCGATTTCCTGAAGCGCGAACCATTACCTGGACTAAAAGTCAAAGTGATGAACGCTAACAACGATTGGTGAATGCAGTGGCCAAAGCATCAAAGAAAAAGACGACTGTCAAAGCGGCAAGCAAGTTAGGCGCGAAGCACAAGTCAGCAGTTGGCAAATCCGTGGTCGCGAAGAAGCCTGCGAATGTCGCAAAGGCAAAGGAGTCTTCGTCGAAACCCATCGCCAAGAAGACAAAAGCGGCCGCCAACGGAAAACCGCTGACCAAGAGTTCGGCTTCAATGCCTTTGAACGGAAAGTCATCAAAGACCGCTGCAAAGTCGTCGGCAAAACCGGTTGTTAAGGCAAAAACTGGAAAAGCAGTAGCGGCAAATGCTAACTTAAATAAAGAGAGTTCGAAGAAGCCAGCAATAAAAACCAAGCCCACTAAAACCAAGACAGCAACGAAGCCAGTAAATTCGAAATCTGCAAGCAGTTCGAAGCCCGCCAGCGTTCGACCAGCTTTGAAGGCGACTCGCAGTGAGGATGCGGCCAAAAAGAAAGCCGCCATCGCTGCTCCTACTAAGCCAACCAACAAGCCTGCCGCGCCTGTTAAAATTGTTGCCAAGCCAGCGAATGACCCCA
>JANLQO010000411.1:0-6500 GCA_031367855.1 Planctomycetia bacterium
AACGAACTCGCTGGCGAAGGTCGTTTGATGGCCAGTCCCGCCGTAGTCGACGGTGATTTATTAATTCGCGGCGAGCACGCATTGATGCGATTTGGTAAATAGAGCAGTCGGCTTGAAATTCACAACTAAAAAACAGAGGGATGTATGACATCTAAATTTAGCTTTACTGCGACTTCGGTTCTGTCGTTTTGCATGGCTTTCAATGGCTTCAGCAGTTGTTCGAACGGCGCGGACAACGATTGGCCACGTTGGCGTGGGGAAAAAGGGGATGCAAGTTCTGCGGAAACTGGACTGCTAAAGAGTTGGCCCAAAGAGGGGCCGAAACTGGCGTGGCAATGCAAGGGTTTAGGCAATGGGTTTTCCAGTCTAGCGATCGTGGACGATCGCATTTTCACCATGGGTTTGAAGGATGGCAAAGGAGTTTTACTTTGCCTGAGCCGCGCCGATGGTGCAAAGCTATGGGAGACCGCTTTTGGCGGCGGCGATCCGAACTGCACGCCAACCACGGACGGCGACCGCGTTTATGGACTAGCTCGCGATGGTGAACTTGCGTGCTTGAAAATCGCAGATGGCTCGATTGTATGGCAGAAATCATTCGAAAAAGACTTTGGCGGCAAAGTACCGACCTGGGGCTACAGTGAATCGCCGCTGGTTGACGGCGACAAACTGATTTGTTCTCCGGGCAGCCAAGATGCTTTCGTCGTCGCGCTGAACAAGTTGACGGGCGAAGTGATTTGGAAAACGCCGCTGGATTCCAAGTTAAACCTCAAAGGGCACGGCGGTGCGGGTTATTCATCGCCAGTGATCAGCAACGGTGGGGGCGTGAAGCAATACGTGACCTTAACGGGTAAGGGCGTTGCGAGCGTTAATGCGAAGACGGGCGAGTTGCTCTGGGTTTACGATAAAGTTTCCAATGGCACCGCCAATATCCCGACTCCGATCGTGAGCGGCGATTACATCTTGTGTTCAAGCGGCTATGGCGACGGCGGGACGGCTCTTATTCAGTTGAACAAGCAAGGCAGTAAAGTCGGTTGGAAGGAGATTTACTACTATCCAGCCAAAGATTTGCAGAACCATCATGGCGGCATGATTTTGATCGATGGGTTTGTGTATATGGGCGAGGGCCACAACAACGGCTTCCCCGTTTGCATTGATTTAAAAACTGGTAAATCAACTTGGAAACCTGGGCGCGGTCCAGGCCGTGAATCTGCAGCCGTGGCGTATGCCGATGGTCATCTTTATTTCCGTTACCAGGATGCAACCATGGCCTTGATCGAAGCGAATCCGAAGAGTTACAAGCTTACAGGATCGTTCAAGATTGGCGTCCACAATCGCGAGAGTTGGTCACATCCGGTCATCGCCGGCGGAATGCTCTATCTTCGCGATCAAGACGACCTGCTTGTCTACGACGTCCGCGCGCATTAACGGGAGCAAGCTAGGCTTGGTCTCAAAAGGGGTCTGACCCACTCCGGGCATGTTGTTTTTTCAGGGGTTTTGCATGCGATCCAAAGGGTCAGACCCCTTTTGAGACAAAGCCTAGGCTAAAAGCGCACGAATTGGCTGGCGAAAGTGCTTCACAGCGTTTGTGTCACTCGTTACCAGCAATTGAGTTATAATGTCTCAGCGCTTACCCGTATCCTCCCGCCTACTCACCATTCGGAACCCAAGTATGTTGCACTCCGCTATTTTGCGTTGCTACTTACCGATTCATCTGCTGCTACTTCCAACGTTTTCGCTTCTATCCGCTGAACCCAACAAAGTAAACGATGGCTTTTCGATCTCAGCTAAAGACTGGCCGTGGTGGCGCGGGCCAGATCGAAACGGCGAAGCATCTTCAGACCAGAATCCGCCATTAGCTTGGGACGATGCCAAGCATGTAGTTTGGAAGGTTGCTCTGCTGGGCCGTGGGCATGGATCGGTGGCGATTGTAGGTACTCGCATTTTCTTGCAAACAGCCGACGAGCCGAGTGGTGCGCAACTGGTAATTTGCCTCAATCGAACCAACGGTAGCCAACTTTGGTCGACGACCGTGCATCCAAGCGGCGGCATGCGCAAGAACAACAAGTCCACCGCCGCATCCAGCACGCCAGCTTGCGATGGCGAGCGGGTCTTCGTGAACTTTCCCAACAACGGTGCGCTGATGACCACTGCGCTTGACCTTAATGGGAAGCAACTCTGGCAAACCAAGATCTGCGATTACATCGAACATCAGGGCTACGGTTCATCGCCCGCTTTGTATCAATCGCTCGTGCTCGTTTCTGCCGACAACAAGGCCGGCGGTGCCATTGCGGCCTTGGATCGGAAGACAGGTACCATCGTGTGGCGGCGCGAGCGACCGCAGATGCCGAACTACCCGTCGCCGATCGTTCTGAACGTCGCCGGTAAAGATCAACTGCTGATGACTGGCTGCGATAAGGTATCCAGCTTCAATCCACTTTCTGGCGAAACGCTATGGGAGGTCGACGGCGCGACGACTGAATGTGTGACCTCAACGGTCACCGATGGCAGCCACATTTTCACGAGCGGTGGCTATCCAAAGAATCATATGTCAGCGGTAATGGCTGACGGTAGTGGCAAGAAAGCCTGGGAAAACGATAGTCGCTTATACGTTCCATCGCTCGTTATTCGAGGGGGATACTTGTACGGTGTACTCGATGCCGGCATCGCAGTGTGCTGGAAAGCGGACAGTGGCGAAGAGGTTTGGAAGGCGCGTTTAGGTGGAACGTTTTCTTCTTCGCCGGTTCTCGTCGGCGACAAGATTTACGCGACCAGCGAAGTGGGCGAGACATTCATCTATCGGGCTGATCCCAGCAAATTCGAACAGTTGGCAAAATGCAAACTCGGCGACGAGGTTCTGTCAACGCTCGTCATTTGTGATAGCCACATTTATTATCGTGCGGCGCATGTGGTCGATGGCAAACGAGAAGAGTTTCTTTACTGCTTGGGGGAGTAACGATGCGCTGTGCGATATGCTTCTTGGGGTACCTCGGTTTGCTCGTGCCCTCTGCTGCTTTCGGTCAGTTACTAACGGGCGCTGCGATCGTTGATATCACGCCGACACAGTTACCCGTGATCGTTAATGGTGGGATGGTATCAAATACTGCGAACTCAATCAAAACCCGTTTGAACGCGCGGGCGATGGTGATCAGCGAGGGTGACCAGCGCGTGGCGATTGTGGTTGCAGACAGTTGCATGATGCCCCGCGATCTGCTCGACGAAGCGAAACAGCTCGCATCGACGCGTACGAAGCTTCGGGCTGACCGTATCCTCATTTCTGCCACGCACACTCATAGCGCTGCTGCTTGTATGGGAGCACTCGGCACCGATGCGGACCTGAACTACGTTCCGCTGCTGCGTCAAAAACTTGTCGAGGTCATTGTAGCCGCCGAAGCGAACCTGGAACCTGCCGAAGTGGGTTGGGGATCTGGATCGGCACCTGAGTTCACCGCATTGCGGCGTTGGGTTCGCCGACCAGATCGCGTGGCGACCGACCCTTTCGGTAATCCAACGGTGCGCGCTAACATGCATGCGGCTCGCAATCCCGACGACGCGATCGGTCCGACGGGGCCCGAGGATCCAGAGCTGTCGTTAATCGCTTTTCGCAGTGCCAAGGACAAGCGACCGTTGGCGGTACTGGCGAACTTCTCGATGCACTACTTCAGTGATTCAGCGATTAGCGCCGATTACTTCGGACTGTTCTCGGATGGTTTTCAGGAGGTGATGAAGCTACGCAATGCTAACGCAAAAAATGTTGTTGCCATGATGTCGCATGGATGCAGCGGCGATATCTGGCGACGAGATTATTTTCTGCCTGCACCTACGCCGGACGTGACGATCGAAGCGTATAGCCAAGGACTGCTGGCAATCGCCACCAGGGCCTATGATGCGATCGATTATCAGGCAGATGCAACTCTGCAGATGGCCGAAGCTAGGCTGCCGATGCATTATCGCGTACCCGATGCTCAGCGTTTGGAGTGGGGCAAGCGGATCGTGGCCGAAATGGGTGATCGGCTACCCAAGAATGAAACGGAGGTCTACGCACGTGAGCAAGTGATTTTGCACGAACGTCAATCGACGGAGATCGTTCTTCAAGCAATTCGAATCGGTGACATCGCCATCGCTACCACGCCATGCGAGACTTACGCGCTCACCGGTTTAAAATTGAAATTGCAGAGTCCCACGCGTAAAACGATGGTGATCGAACTGGCCAATGGCGGTGATGGCTACATCCCGCCCCCTGAGCAGCATCATCTTGGTGGTTACAACACCTGGGCCGCGCGTTCGGCGGGACTCGAAGTCAATGCTGAACCGCGCATCGTTGCCACCGATCTTCAATTGCTAGAGCAGGTCTTTGGCAAGCCACGTCGCAAGTTTGAACAAACGCGTGGTCCTGCTGCGACTACGGGACGATCCTCAAGTCCGCTTGCCTATTGGCGGCTGCATGAGTTCTCCCCGCCGGTCGCCCACGACGAAACTGGTAACGGCCATCGGGCTGTGTTCGAGCCGGGCGTACTCTTCTTTTTGGAAGGGGATGACTCACGTCAGTTCACTTTGGGAGAAACCAATCGCTGCGTCCATTTCGCCGGCGGTCGGATGCGCGCGGATTTGCCGGAATTGACCGATAATTTCACCGTGACGATGTCATTCTGGAACGGTATGCCGGATGAAGCTCGCGAAATAGCTGGCTGGATGTTCTCGCGCGATCACGAATCTACCACTTCTGCTGCCGGCGTTCATCTCGGCTTGGGCGGCCAAGGCGAGGCTTCTGGCCGCTTGATTCTGCAACTCGGCAGCGGCAAACCGCTCCATGGGAAAACGGTCATTAAGCGTTGGACTTGGCATCAAGTCCGACTTGAATACCGTGGTTCGGCAGTGCGAGTCCTTTTGGATGACGCTACAGAACCGGAAATTGCTAGTAATCTGGATTCTACCGAACAAAACTTGCCACCGCTATTTTTTTTCGGCGGTCGTAGCGACTCGCAAAACAACTGGGAAGGCAGATTGGATGAGATCACAGTTGTCAATTAACACATCCCTTTTCATTTCCTGATTGGCGGAGACTATGGTGAAGTTCAATTGGTTTTCAATTCAAGGCTGCTGTTTGAAAGTGGCGTTGGTTTGTGCGGTCGCAAGCCTTACAACCCGTTCCTCGTTGGCGCAGAAAGCTTACACAGAGAACCCAGGCACAGAAGGAAACGGTAACTTTGAAATTGGCCCAGATTACAAAATCGATGCTGACTTGACGGACAAGGGTAATCCGCAAGGCAAATCGTTTGAGTTCGCGATGCGTCTGGCGGATAGCAAGATTTTTCGCGGTGATGATAAAACCCTAGATCCGAAGAAGCCGGTACGCGTTGAGCGAAAGATTTTTGTCTACGTCCCAGCCGCCTATAAGGACGGTACTGAAGCGCCGATTTTGGTCATGCATGATGGACCAAGCCACCTAAAACTGGTTCGCAACGCGCTGGATAATTTAACGATCTCGACTGACTCGAACCGCAAGCTGCCAGCGTTTGTCGTAATCTCAGTTGAGAATGGGGGTAACGACAGCTACGGAAGCCAGCGCGGCCTCGAGTACGACACGATGTCCGATCGCTTGGCGCGTTTCATCAACGACGAAGTACTACCGTCAGTATTGAACAACCCAGACATCAAAGCTGCTTACCCACACATCGCGTTCACTAAGAACCCTTGGGGCAAGGCGGTCATGGGCTGCAGTTCCGGCGGCGGCGCGGCACTCACCATGGGTTGGTTTCGCCCAGATCTCTTCCGTCGTTTGATCACCTACTCCGGAACATTTGTCGATCAACAGGATGACGACGCAGCTGAAGAAGCTGCATATCCGCTGGGTGCATGGGAGTACCACTCGAGCAAGAAACTGATCGAGACCGCGGATAAGAAACCGCTTAGAATCTTCACGCATGTCTCAGAGAACGACAACCGCGCCAAAGACGCGGAAGAGACTTATCACAATTGGGTTATGGCGAACGAGCGAACCGCCGAAGCTTTGAAGGCCAAAGGCTATGATTACCGCTTCATTTACAGTCGCGCTACGCGCCACTGCGACGGTAAAGTTTTTGAGCAAACCCTGGCTGATACCCTGGTTTGGATATGGCGCGGTTATCACGCTGAGTAATGCGCAAACGAAGCGAATTGCGTTATAATCGACGCGTCAGTAGCATGGGTAAATTGGTCGGTTCGGACAGGGGCAAAGCCCTTTACAAACAAAGCCTAGAATTGATCGACGAATTCGAGATGTGGATTCAAAAACAGTTTTCTCTCTCTGAGAGGCCACGCGGCTTTCACTTGATTACGCACGAGGTACTCGAACGCATACCAGAAATCGGGCAGTTGCGCGTCGGCTTGCTGCATTTGTTCATGCAGCATACTTCCGCGAGTCTGACGATCAATGAGAATGCCGATCCCGATGTTCGAACGGATATGGAAACGGTTTTCAATCACTTGGTGCCGGAGAGGGGTTTGCCGTTAGTACATACCAT
>JANLQO010000415.1:0-11029 GCA_031367855.1 Planctomycetia bacterium
AAAGCGTTTGCCCACTTCAATTGTGCCTTCGCTATTGAAGTGATATTCATTGGCCAAGCCAACACCGCGAGTATCGACGTAGCGACAATCACTAAGTTCATGAGCGAGTCGCGTTTGTGGCCTGATGTTGTACGGCCAGAACATGTTCTTTACATCGAGGAAAAGGACGGTGACGGAAACAAGGATCGGTAATCGTTCGGCTTGGATGTCGCGTCGTAAAGATTCAAACATCGCCTTCAACCGCTCGGTGTATCTCGGTGCATCCACTTCATTCGCATCGGATTCGCCTTGGACCCATAAGAGACCGCGGAAGTTCACTTTCATATCCTTGGCTTCGGCGAGCGATCGGGCGGCTCGCACTTCGTCGAGTAAAGCCCGATAGCAGGCGCCACGTTGGCCCTCTCCAGTGGGATCCCAATCGTCGGCGACACTGGTGCCGCTAAAGGCGACCTTCACCACCGCCAGTTCACATGTTTTCCCGTTACTTCGGTCGAAACGAAGGAGTTTACGCGCACAGGAAATTTCAGGACCAAAGCCACCGGCAGGATGGGAGAAATTTCCGTATTGCCGAGGCTCCGATTTCGGTCCAGGACTCCCCAGCACTTGCGCGGATAATATCGCCCAATCGTCCCGGGTGGAAATCGAATCGTGTTGGTCTGGCGGTGGGTCGCCGACACGATAACGGAATCGGATCAAAGCATCTAACTCATCAGCGCCCAGCTTGGCTGGGTCGGTATCGAAGCCTGTCGCGTTGGATTGTCCCGCGACAATCAGGACGTCTAAACACTTATTCGGTCCATTGGCCGTTGCCAGGCCGCAAAACGCCAACAGGTTAATCGAGATTAGAATCCTAACTCGTGGACTGAAAAATGGTCCGTGCATGGTGAACCCGCTTTGAAAAAAGTGAGAGATGTTGAGAGCTATGTAGATTGTGGTCTTAATCAATGAACTTCAGCATTAGCGGGGATTCACGCCGTAAACAGGATCATCAAGGAACGGCGTGGGCAGGGGCAAATTGCTTGTATTTGGTGGGGCGTTACTGCCGGGTGCGACCAGTATAACTTCGGCAGCGAAGGGTCGCACTCGGCAAGAGCGACCCACGCAAAAACGAGGGACTAAACCATTCCACATGGTCCGGCAAAAGCCACTAAACAAATAGGTCACTGTTAGTACAGGAGCACTTCTACCTGCGTGCCTGTCGCATAGCCTTCGCTGTCCGCAGGAACGATCACGAATCCATCGGCCAGCGTAGTGGATGTGAGTATCGATGCACCGCTAACAGCCAAGGGTTCCGCAAACTCACCGTTGAGTTTAACACGAGCATAGTCAACGCGCCCCACGGTCGAAACCAACTTGCGGCTTAACATGGCTTTGGTGCGGCGGTGGGGCCAGTCTCTACTGAGGCCCCCCAGGACACGCGTTGCTCTTCCAGCAAAAAAATCATAAGCGCACAGACAGGAAACCGGATTCCCCGGAAGCAAAAATACTAAACTGTTGCCTAATCGCCCCAGACCCGCCGGGCTACTGGGCCGCATGGCGATTCCATGTATTGCCAGTGTCCCATATTCGTCCACAAGCCGAGGTGCATGATCTTCCAGTCCAACGCTTGAACCACCGGAAACCAGCACAATATCCGCCGGCTCTACCAGTGCCGCCAACAGAGCTTCCGGTACATCTGGAATGATGCCAGGCATCATCGGAAGACCACCATCACGAGTAGCCAGTGAATGGAGCATTGGCCCGTTGGCGTCGGTAATCTGGAAACCATGCGGCGCGGTTCCTGGAGGAAGAACTTCATTGCCGGTTATCAGGATGCGAACGCGTGGCTTTCGAATTACTTTGACCTCGCTGCACCCGATCGATGACAGCAGACCAACATCCTGGGGCCGGAGTATCCGCCCCGCACTTAGCACTGCCGTTCCGATACGAACGTCTTCGCCAATTGCTCCCACGTGCTTTCCCGCGGACAGTTCACCTGTCACCAGCAATGACTGCCCATGACCCGCCGGCTCGGTGGTCGCTGTTTGTTCCACTGGCAACACCGCATCCGAACCATCCGGCATCGGTGCACCCGTCATAATCCTAACGGCTTGTCCCTGGTTTACCTTTCCTGGGAAGGGCGAACCAGGAAATGACGTTCCGACGATGTCCAAAGGCAACGCGTTGTAGGCAGTCGCTCCGTAGGTCTCTTCAGCTCGCAGCGCGAAACCATCCATCATGGAACGCCTAAATCCAGGCACCTCAACGCGACTGATGACATCTTCGGCGAGAACCCTGCCGGCTGCGTGGAGCAACGAAACCATTTCGGTGGCTAGTTGATGAAACTCAGGTAGCTGAGAATCAATCCAGGCAATGGCTGCTTCGACGGTCGTGCGACTTGCAAAGCCCTTCATGCGGACGTCAGAATGGGTCATGGGTGTGGTGTTCAGTGGGAGTGCTGGCTCTTGGCGATCGGCAGGTGAAAGTTTACCAAACACTTGGGTCCGCATCTTCGAGGCGGATGGTTCAGCATCTTGGAGATTCGCTGCTACTCCCAAACTTCTAACTCTTCGAACATATTGCTCGATTGTATACGCGGGACTACGATGAATCTTGGGTTGGGACGGTTTTCTCCCAAGTTAGCTTTGGCTAGAGGATTGTTCCCAATGCGGGTCACGGTAGAACTGTTTGGAATCGCGCGCCTGCGGGCAGGTGTTTCTCAGACTGAAGCTAACGGATCCAATTTAGGGGACGTCTTTTGGGATCTTGCCCAGCGATTCCCGGCATTGGCTGACGACTGCATTTCGGGCCGTCACTTGAAAGCCGGTTTCACAGCCAACTTACGAGGCGAGCAGTTTGTTACCGATCCAGGTACAAAATTGCAAGAAGGTGACTCAATACTCCTGTTATCCATGGACGCCGGTGGGTGAAGCGAATTAGCTATTACTGCAAATATCACCAATGCATCAAACATATGGGTACCATGGCCGATACTTGCGTATCGATCTTTCGACAGGGTGTTTTAAGGCCGTCGAACTTGGCGAATCGGTGCTGCGAAAATATCTCGGTGGCAGTGGACTGGGCGTTGCATTGTTGTTGGCCGAGGGTGTGGCAACCGTTGATCCATTGTCGGCAGAAGCAGCCCTGGCTTTCGTGTTTAGCCCTTTGGTTGGTAGTCCGCTGACAACCTCCGCCAAATTTGCTGTAGTAAGCAAGAGTCCGCTGACCGAGAGGATCAACGATTCGCTGGCGAGCAGTGGTTTTGCGATCGCGGGGAAAAAGAGCGGCTATGATGCAATTGTCATTGTGGGGCAAGCCAGCTGTTTGTCAGTTTTGGTGATCGACGATGATCAAGTGCGTATTGAGCCCTCAGCGGACCTGGCAGGTCTCTCGAATCGTCAGTGTCAAGAACAACTTCGCGATCATTTCGGAGGCGAGTTTCAATTTGCTACCATCGGCCCGGCAGGTGAGCGCCAGGTTCGATATGCAACGATTTCTCATGACGGTCGACACGCGGGACGAGGTGGCAGCGGGGCTGTGATGGGATCGAAGAATTTGAAAGCGATCGCCGTTCGAGGAACTCGACGCGTTAGCTGGGCGAATCCATCATGCTTGACGAAGCTCGCCAAGCAGCTATCGGAAAAGTCCTTCGGCCCCGCGACTGCGAAGTATCGCGAGTTGGGGACAGCCTCAAATCTATTAACTTTCAACCGCCTAAATGTCTTGCCTACGCGAAATTTCCAGCAGGGTAGCTTCGCCGGCGTTTCCTCCATCTCCCCTGAGGAATTAAGTGTGGCTCGGGAGCGCGTGCGCAGCTCATGCGTCGCCTGTACGATTGGCTGTGAACATCTTTACAGTCTGAACAACGGCGGCGGATCCGTGCGGCTAGAATATGAGAGCCTGTTTGCGCTTGGTCCGTTGTGCGGCATTGATGATTCGGAAATCGTACTTCAAGCGTCGCAGCAATGTGATGACGCCGGACTTGACACGATTAGCGCTGGTGGAACGATTGGTTTTGCAATGGAGTGCGCCGAACGAGGCTTCATCGAGGTTCCGTGGTTGCGATTTGGCGACGGACCAGGGCTATTGCGTGCTCTAGACTTGATTGTGAGCGGAAAGGGAATTGGTCGCCTCTTGGCTATGGGCAGTCGCAGGATGGCCATTGAAATCGGTCAAGACTCGATCTGTTTCGCACCGCAGGTCAAGGGCCTTGAGTTGCCAGGCTATGATCCGCGCGGTCTGCAGACGATGGGGCTGGGATTCGCAGTGAGTTCGCGAGGCGCAGATCATAATCGCTCTGGGGCGTATGAAGTCGATTTTTCGGAGGCGGTCGATCGTCGCAACGTCGGACCCGAATCAGCTCACTTGGCGGTGGCTTCTGAGGACAAAGCGGCCCTGCTAGATTCACTTATTTTATGCAAGTTCCTGCGAGGCGTCTTTTCAGACCTATTTGCGGAGGCGGCTGAAATACTACAGCTGGTCACGGGCTGGGACGTGACGGCGTCAGAACTCCGAGCTACAGCTCAGCGGATTGTCACTAGCAAGAAACGCTTCAATATTCTTGCCGGCTGGACACCTGCCGAAGATACGTTGCCTGCCAGGATGTTACAGCAAGCATTGCCGGACGATCCACGCTCGCACCTGTCCTCAGACCGCTTGCAATCCTTGGTTAAGGCTTACAATTTGGCCCGTGGCTGGAGCGAAGAAGGCTGGTTGCCGACGGAAACCTCACAGGACTAAGCACGACGGCGAAACGTCATGTTACAATCAGCTTTGGATTAGGGTTCCGGGCTGCACGAGGGCGTGCCACCCATGTACATCAAACCTAAAATTCAAGTTGGACGCTCCACTAGAACGGAATGTAATACGCAACATGCTCGAGAAATTTATACTGATTCCCGGGCGAACTACAGACCAGGGTTGTGGTGTCAGCGAAGGCAAATTCGGAGACCGATACCAAAATGCCGTGCGCGCTTTGCAAGTCGCCCCGGGGGATATGTCCAAACTTGGGCTATCCGAAGGTGATCGCGTGCGGTTGACGGGTGAAGAAGGTCAAACGGTCGAAGTCTGTATTACAACTGCGAAAAAAGATGAATTGCCCGAGGGACTTCTGTTCATCGCTTATGGAGACATTTCTAGTCGGTTGATGACGGGAGACACTCACGGTTCTGGGATGCCTACCAGCAAAGGGATGGAAGTGACCATGGAATTGGTACAGAAAGTGGGTGTAATCCAATGACCATCGCAGCTACGCAAGTCTATGCTCCGAAACCCAGTATTCCCGGCGAACTCAAAGTCATCCAGGACGCTACGTGTACTTTTTGCGGCTGCGTTTGCGACGATATTGAATTGACCGTCAAAGACGATCATATCATCGAAGCCAAGCGTGCCTGTGTCTTGGGTAAAGCCTGGTTTCTGAACCATAGCGTTGAAGATCGCCCCAGTTGTACGGTCGATGGTCAGCCGGCGACGCTGGATGAAGGTTATGATCGAGCGGCTCAGATACTGACCCGTGGAAAATACCCAATCGTTTATGGGCTCAGTGATTCACCTTGCGAAGCCCAACGCGTAGCCGTCAGCATTGTCGACTGGATCAAGGGAACGATCGACACGACCACCAGTGTTTGCCACGGACCGTCCGGGATGGCGTTTCAGGGGGTGGGCGAGGTGACATGCTCTCTAGGTGAGGTTGCGAACCGCGGCGACATGATTATGTTCTGGGGTTCGAACCCGGCCGAAAGCCATCCGCGCCATTTCACAAAATACAGTTTGATGCCCAAGGGGATGTTTCTTCCCAACGGTCGCAAAGATCGCACCTGCGTGATCGTGGATGTTCGGAGGACGAAGAGCGCCAAGGCGGCGGATATCTTCATTCAAATCAAACCCAAGAAGGATTTTGAGGCCTTGTGGACGCTGCGGGCGTTAGCCAAGGGAATTGATCTGGATCCCGATCTGGTACAGCGCGAAACCGGGGTCGAATTCTCTGTATGGTCCGATCTCATGGAACGCATGAAAGCCTGTAAGTTTGGCGTGATCTTCTTTGGCATGGGATTAACGATGACTCGCGGCAAACACGCCAATAGCGAGGCTTTGCTAGCGCTAACTCGCGATATGAATGCGCATACTCGATTTGTCGCCAAGCCGAATCGAGGACACGGCAATGTTACGGGAGCTGACAACGTTGTGTCGTGGCGTACTGGCTATCCTTTCGGGGTCAATCATTCGCGTGGCTATCCGCGATTCAATCCAGGTGAATACACTACCTCTGACACGCTAGCGAATCGAGAAGCCGATTGCGGCATGACAATCGCCTGCGATCCCATGGCCAACTTTTCGCAGCCAGCACGAGAACATTTGGCTTCGATTCCTTTTATTGCCCTGGATACCAAAGAAACGCCGACAACTCGCGCTGCCACTGTGGCCTTTACCGTCGCAACTTACGGAATCAACACGGGCGGAACCGTCTATCGCATGGACGACGTGCCAATTCCACTGCGACCCGCCTTTCCATCACCTCATCCAAGCGATTACGACGTGCTATCAGCCATTGAAGTGCGCGTAAAAAAGATTTTGGGTGTAACTGGTTGATCGCTAAAAAGTGAATTCGCAGATACCAACCCTATACAGTTACCCATGACCTCACCTGACTACATCAAAATTTCTCAAGGCATCGTCCACGATCCGCTCAATGGCATCGATGGCCAAGTGAAAGATCTGTGGATACTCGATGGAAAAATTGTCGCGGCGCCAACGGAGCCGTCTGTTCGACCCGCGCGGACCATTGATGCTGGCGGGCTGATCGTAATGCCTGGCGGCATCGACATGCACTGCCATATTGCGGGTCCCAAAGTTAATGTCGCCCGAAAAATGAGACCCGAGGAAAAACGTCGCGGTGAGCAGATGCCGCGCACGAACATCGCGCATAGCGGCTCGTTGGGAAGCGTGCCCAGCACATTTGCAACGGGCTACAAGTATGCCGCACTCGGTTATACAACGGCTTTCGATGCCGCGATTCCGCCCTTGGGAGCCCGCCACGCGCACGAAGAGTTTGAAGACACGCCTTGCATCGACAAGGGCTTTTACGTGCTCATGGGCAACAATCATTACGTCATGCAATGCCTCATGAAGAATGAGCCGCAAAAACTGAAAGCCTTCGTGGGATGGTTGCTGAATTCGACCAAAGGCTTTGCTCCCAAACTGGTCAACCCTGGCGGCGTCGAAGTTTGGAAGTCGAAGCAAGCTGGCAATGTGAGCGGTTTGGATTCACTGGTGGATCATTTTAATGTCACCCCTCGACAGATCATCAGTGGAGTTGCCCAGGCGGCTGCCGAACTTGGCTTGCCACATCCCGTGCATATCCATTGCAATAACTTGGGAATGCCCGGAAATTGGGAAACGACCCTCGAGACGATGCGCACGCTCGAAGGCCATCGGGGGCACATCACCCATATTCAATTTCACAGTTACGGTGGTGGCGATGGCGATGAAAACACCTTCAATAGCAAGGTGATTCCTCTAGCCGAATACGTCAATTCGCATCCGAATATAACCATCGACGTCGGTCAGGTTTTGTTTGGCGAGACGACCAGCATGACGGGTGATGGTCCGCTTGGGTACTTTCTCTCAAAAGTGTACGGTGGTAAATGGTTTAGCAGTGACACGGAAATGGAATCGGGCTGCGGCATCACGCCGATCAAGTATCGCAACAAATCGCTGGTGCATTCACTGCAATGGGCGATTGGGCTCGAGTGGTACCTGCTGGTGAATGATCCATGGCGAGTGGTCATGAGTACCGATCATCCTAACGGCGGCTCGTTCCTGGCTTACCCGCAAATCATACGTTTCCTGATGGATCGAACTTATCGGCGAGATATCTTGAAAACATGTCCGCCAGAGATTCGCCATCGGTCGACACTGTGGGAGATCGAGCGCGAATATACGCTGAACGAGATTGCGATCATCACCCGGGCTGGACCTGCAAAGATTCTCGGTTTGAAAAACAAAGGCCACTTGGGACTGGGCGCCGACGCTGACATCACGATCTATACACCGCATGACAATAAAGAGATCATGTTTGAGATGCCTCGTCTGGTAATTAAATCGGGTCGAGTCATTGTTGAAAATAGCGAGATCCGCGAGTCACTGATCGGCAAGACATTGCATGTCCAACCCAACTACGATCACGAGCTCGAGTCGGATATTCAAGAATGGTTCGAGAAGTACTACTCGATCCGCTGGAGTAATTATCCGGTGGATCTGAGCTATCTGTATGAATCATCTGTAATTCCGACCCTGTGAGTACCCTGATGTCTGAGGCTCAACCCATTTCACTTGACATTAACGGCGTAGAGATCGTCGACACTTTCGCCGAAGCGTTTCCCATCAAAGCTGCACGATTGATCATCACCGCCGATAGCCTTCGCTGGGCTACCACGGCTGCCACGGTCATGTGTGGTAACGCCACCAGCGTCATTGCCTGCGATGTGGAGGCCGCGATCGAAGGCAACCTGGCCAGCGATGCAACACCGGATGGTCGCCCGGGAGTTTCAGTGTTGGTCTTCGCATTCAGTATCGACGCACTCGCCAAGGCGCTGCAGGGACGCGTTGGCCAGTGCATTCTCACCAGTCCAACTACGGCCTGTTACAACGGCATCAGCGATTGTCCCAAGGAAAAGCGGATACGTATCGGCGGCGGCATTCGTTATTTTGGCGATGGGTTCCAGGTCGCCAAGAAATTTGACAACCGCCGTTTTTGGCGAATTCCCACGATGGACGGCGAATTTGTATGCGAAGACTATTTCGGAACGATCACCGGAGTCGCTGGCGGAAACCTTTTAATCTGCGGCAAGAATGTCTCTGGGGCACTCAGCGCGGCTGAGGCGGCCGTCGCCGCGATTGGCAGCGAGCCGAATGTTGCCCTACCGTTTCCCGGTGGCATCGTTCGAGCTGGCAGCAAGGTCGGTTCGCGCTATCCCAAACTGAAGGCCAGCACGAACGACGCCTTTTGCCCGACTCTGCGTGGACTAACGAATTCGGAATTGCCGACCAACTGCAACGCGGTCTATGAAATCGTGATCGATGGCTTATCCTTTGAAGCGGTGCAATCAGCCATGAAACGCGGGCTGCATGCAGCGGCGGGGTCGCCAGACATCGTCCGTATCACTGCCGGCAACTATGGTGGAAAACTTGGCAAGCACCATTTCTATCTACGCGACTTGATTTGATTGGATGACGATGTCCGATCAAGAACAATTTCTTGATGTAATCGATCGCGATGAAGCGGAATTGCGATTTCGTTCCGCTTTGATATTACGTCCCCTGGGCGTCGAGCGAATCTCCGTCCGCGACTCTTTGGGGCGTGTGCTGGCTACAAATGTTTTAGCCCATGTGGATGTGCCTGCATTCGATCGCTCCAACTTCGACGGCTACGCGCTTCAAGCGAACGATACTTTTGGTGCCAGCGAAATGGCACCCCGATCGATTCAATTGCTACAACAATCGATCGAAGCCGGCGCAGCTCCGCACACGGCTGTTCAGTCCGGCCAAGCCATCGCTATCGCCACCGGTGGCATGCTACCGCGCGGTGCCGATGCGATTTTAATGATCGAACACGCCGACGAGCAAGCGCAGAGTTTGGTCGTACGTAAGGCGGTGACGCCGGGGTTCGGTATTGCGTTTGCCGGAACCGATATCGCGCTCGGCGAAACGGTACTGCGAACGGGAACCCTCCTGACTAGTCGCGAGACAGGAGTTCTGGCCGCGTTGGGCGCAGCGACAGTGGACGTATGGCGTCAACCTCGAGTGACCATCATCTCTACCGGCAATGAGATCATTGCCCCTGGCGAAAGGATGAGACCGGCCGGCGTATTCGACTCCAATTCTCAAGTGCTGGCGGATGCAGTTCGCGAACAAGGTGGAATCGCACAATTTGGCGAAATCGTACGCGACGATCTCGACGCGCTTCGATCGGCATTGCAAGCGGCTTTGAAGCATTCGGACATCGTGTTGCTTTCGGGTGGTACGAGCAAAGGCAAGGGAGATCTTTGCTATCGAGTCGTGTCCGAATTGCACGACCCCGGGATCATCGTACATGGGGTTGCCCTGAAACCAGGCAAGCCGGTGTGCTTAGCAGTCACGTCCGGAAAACCGGTGGTGATCCTGCCAGGATTTCCGACATCGGCAATATTCACCTTTCATGAATTCGTCGCTCCCGTGATCCGAATTCTTGCCGGTTGCCGACCGCAATCTCATGAAACGGTCACTGCTTCCTTAGCCATTCGGACAAATTCTGAAATAGGCCGAACCGAGTATTTACTCGTTGGATTGGTTGAATCCGATAATGGGCTGGCGGCGTTTCCCATGGGAAAAGGCTCAGGTTCAGTGACAACTTTCAGTCGCGCAGATGGTTTTGTAACCATTCCGCGCCATACTGAAATCGTTGAGGCGGGTTCACAGGTTCAAGTTCGATTAATGAGTCGCGGCTTGGAGTTGGCAGATCTGGTCGTGATCGGCAGCCACTGTATCGGGCTCGATTACTTGCTAACAAAACTGCAAGAACAAGGGCTTCGAACCAAGTTGCTGACTGTTGGCAGTTCCGCTGGATTGATGGCGGCGAAACGCGGTGAATGCGATGTGGCTGGTATCCATTTGCTGGATCCCGTAACAGGTTCTTACAATCGATCGTTCCTTGATGATTCGGTTACGCTAGTTAAGGGCTATGGTAGATCGCAGGGAATTGTCTTCCGTCCCGACGACATTCGATTCAAAGGCAAAACCGTTTTGGAGATTGTCTCGATAGCAAAAAGCGATCGATCGATCGTGATGGTCAGCCGCAACCAAGGCAGTGGCACCCGAATTCTCATTGACCGTCTCCTGGGTGGTGTGAAATTAAATGGCTGCCAAATTCAGCCAAGTAATCACAGTGCTGTCGTAGCGTCTATTGTTCAACATCGCGCCGACTGGGGCGTCGCCATTGAAGCCACCGCGCGGGCCGCCCAGCTTGCCTTCGAGCCTTTTCAAGATGAACAATTCGACTTTGCCGTACCGACAG